>NZ_JAHBDB010000026.1:0-77585 GCF_019956105.1 Pseudomonas sp. BF-RE-25 | reverse complement strand
TGTGTATAAGAGACAGGTGTCAGTCACATCAATGTTGAATGTGCCACCGCTATCGCCAGCAAGCCGGCTCCTACAGGTTTAGCCCTCCTACCGTCCGTAGTCCCGTCGAAACTTTCTCGCTTGCCCCGCAGTCATCAAAAGACAGGGGCAACCGGGGACCCTCAGACGGGAGGCGACATGGCGGCGATTCACAGCGGTATTTCAGCTTGGCGCTTCTTTGCCTCCGGCGAGCCTGCGGCACAAGGCGTGCTGCCATGAACCGCGCCGAGCAGTTCAACCCCGACGATGACTCGTCAGGAACCGTGAACGCAGTACGCCGCTTCACCGTGCTGACGGTCAACACGCACAAGGGTTTCACCGCGCTCAACCGGCGTTTCATCCTGCCGGAATTGCGCGAAGCCGTGCGCAGCGTGTCCGCCGACGTGGTGTTTTTGCAGGAAGTCCACGGCACCCACGAGCACCATCCCCAGCGTTACAGCAATTGGCCGACAATGCCGCAGTACGAATTTCTCGCCGACACGCTGTGGCCGCAGTTCGCCTACGGACGCAACGCGGTGTACCCGGCAGGCGATCACGGCAATGCGCTGTTGTCGAAATTCCAGATCATTCGCCACGACAACCTCGACGTGTCCATCAGCGGACACGAAAACCGCGGCATCCTGCATTGCGTATTGCGCTTGCCCGTCGATGGCCCGGAGGTGCACGCGATTTGCGTCCATTTGGGACTGCGCGAAACCCATCGCAATGAACAGCTGAAGCTGCTGACCCAACGCCTCGCAGAATTGCCGAGCGACGCGCCGGTGATTGTCGCCGGTGACTTCAACGACTGGCGTCAGCGCGCCGACGCAATGCTCAAGCCCTGTGGTTTGCGCGAGGTGTTTGCCGAACTCCACGGCAAACCGGCGCGCAGTTTTCCGGCGCGCTTGCCGGCCTTGCGCCTGGACCGCATCTACGTGCGCAACCTCAAGGCCAGCCGTCCGCAAGTCCTGGCGGCGCGGCCCTGGTCTCACCTTTCCGACCACGCACCACTATCGGTGGAGATCGAGCTATGAGCAGCGCACCGATGGAAAAAACCACCGTGGATCACGTACCCACCAACCCGCCGGTGCGCGAACCCGGCGTGGTCGACGTTGAATACGGTTGGCAGGGCAACAACCGGGTGGAACTGCTGGAAAACGGCGAAGAATATTTCCCTCGGGTGTTCGAAGCCATGCGCCAGGCAAAGACTGAAATCCTCCTGGAAACCTTCATCGTTTTCGAGGACAAGGTCGGCGAAGAGCTGCAGCAAGTGCTGATCGACGCGGCTCAACGCGGCGTGCGCGTCACCGCCAGTCTCGACGGGTTTGGTTGTGGCGAGTTGAGCACCGGTTACCTTACGGCGTTGAGCGAGGCCGGCGTGCACCTGCAGATATTTGACCCGGCACCGAAGCGGCTGGGTATCCGCACCAACTGGTTCCGGCGCCTGCACCGCAAGATCGTGGTGGTCGACGGCACGATTGCGTTCATCGGCGGGATCAACTTTTCCGCCGACCATCTGGCCGACTTCGGCCCCGAGGCCAAACAGGATTACTCGGTTGAAGTGCAAGGCCCGGCAGTGACCGACATTCATCATTTCGCCCTGCTGCAAAGCGGTCGCCCGGCCCGCGCCAAATACTGGTGGCAACGCCGGCGGCAGCGGCGCTCGGAACTGGCGTTCAACGATCACGACGGCCAGGTCCGTTTGGTGTACCGCGACAACGGTGATCATCAAACCGATATCGAAGAGGTTTATAGACATGTCCTGCGCAGCGCCCAGCGTCGCGTGGTGATTGCCAACGCCTATTTCTTTCCCGGTTATCGCTTGCTGCGCGAGATACGCAACGCCGCGCGGCGAGGCGTCGAGGTGCGACTGATCCTGCAAGGCCAGCCAGACATGAGGGTGGCCAAACTGGCGGCGCGCATGACCTATGACTACCTGCTCAAATCCGGGGTGCAGATTCACGAATATTGCGAGCGCCCGCTGCACGGCAAAGTCGCGCTGGTGGACGAAGACTGGAGCACCGTCGGCTCGAGCAACCTCGACCCGCTGAGCCTGGCGATGAACCTGGAAGCCAATGTGCTGATCCGCGATCGCGCCTTCAACCGCGATTTGTTCGAACGCCTCGAGAGGCTGAGCGACAACCACTGCAAAGCCATGTGTGCGGACACATCCCCACGCGGACGGGTCTGGCACATGACCGTCGGTTTTCTGGTGTTTCACTTCCTGCGGCACTTCCCGGCGTGGGCCGGCTGGCTGCCGGCACACAAGCCACGCCTGAAGCCCTTCACCCACCTCGCCGGGGGCGATCACCATGAGCCGCGCTGAAACCCATTCGGCGCCTCACGCCGACAGCCCGCACAAGTCGCATTGGAGTCGCTGGAAGAAACCGCTGACGATGCTGTTTTTCCTGGCGCTGATCGTCCTGTTCACGATGCTGGCCCAACGCATCGAATGGAACGAGGTGTTCGACACCCTCGCCGATTTCAAGGTGCGCACGCTGGTCATCGCTTCCGGGCTGACGCTGGTGAGTTTTCTGGTGTACGCCTGTTTCGACCTGATTGGCCGCACCTATATTCGTCAGGACCTGACCTGGAAACAGATCCTGCCAGTGGGGATCATCAGCTACGCCTTCAACCTCAACCTGAGTGCCTGGGTCGGCGGCATTGCCATGCGCTATCGGCTTTACTCGCGGCTCGGCGTGAGCAAAAGCAACATCGCGAAAATCCTCGGCCTGAGCCTGGCGACCAACTGGTTCGGCTACATGGTGATTGCCGGCGCGATGTTCAGCAGCGGGCTGGTGCGCATGCCACCGGGCTGGAAACTCAGCAGTGGTGCATTGCAGGGCGTGGGGGTTCTGTTGCTGTTGGTGAGCGCGGGTTACCTGGCGGCCTGTCAGTATTCCAAGCGGCGGGAGTGGGCGATTCGCGGCGTCGAAATCAACTTGCCGTCCCTGCGCATGGCGGTGCTGCAACTGGCGCTCGGGGCGCTGAACTGGTCGCTGATGGCGGCGGTGATCTTCACCCTTCTGCCGAGCAAGCTGGATTATCCGCTGGTGCTTGGCGTGTTGTTGATCAGCGCGATTGCCGGGGTGATTACGCACATTCCGGCGGGGCTCGGTGTATTGGAGGCGGTGTTTGTGGCGTTGCTGCAGCATGAGGCTTCGCGGGGGAGCCTGGTGGCGGGGTTGCTGGCGTATCGGGCGATTTATTTTATCCTGCCGTTGTTGATTACGTTGGTGATGTATTTGATTGTGGAGGCCAAGGCCAAGTCGCTGCGGATTGCGAAGAAACCCAAGTGATCGGGGTGATAGTGAGGACGCCATCGCCAGCAAGCTGGCTCCTACAAGGTTTGCGTTAATCCTGTAGGAGCCAGCTTGCTGGCGATTCGCAAGAACACTGCAAATCTTAGGTCGACTGGATAATGCTCAACCGCTCACCCACCACCATCTCGGTAATCCAGTCCACCAGGATCGACGTATACGCCTGCTGCGAAACCGGCTCGCTCAACGCGTGATCGGCGCCGTCGATGATGCGGTGGGTCAGCGAGTGCGTCTGCTGACACGCCGCCCGGTAACTCATGATGGTCGCGTGGGGCACATAGTCGTCAGTCTCGGACTCCACCAGCAGCACATCCCCGGTAAATTGCGAACAGGCATGCAACGCGCGATTGCTGTCGGCGCGCACCAGCGTGCTGCGGTAATCACGCAAATCGAGCTTGTCCAGTTCACGCTTGGGCGCGTGCCATTGCTCATCGCGATACAACGCCGGCACCCGCAGCGCCAGCCAGCGCACGGGGCGCAATGAGGTCAAAATCGCAGCCAGATAACCGCCATAACTGGTGCCGACCACAGCAATCGCCGAGGTATCGAGCGCAGGGTGCGCGAGCAATCGGTCGTACGCCGCCAGCAGGTCACGCAGGTTGTCTTCGCGGGAGACCCGCGTCAGTGGAATGCCGGTGCCGCCGGTGTGCCCGCGCAAGTCAAACGTCAGGCACACGCAGCCCAGACCTGCGATGCCTTTGGCCCGTTCAAGATCACGCTCCTGACTGCCGCCCCAACCGTGCACGAAGAGCACGCCGGGGACCTTCGATTTGGGGCTGAGAAAAGTCCCGCTCATCTGTTCATCGTCGATGTCGATCTGAATGGTTTCGCTTCTAGCCGTCATAGGATTTGACCGTTACGTACTTGAGGAGAAATTCACTGTTGTGCGCTGGCCCGCGGTACACCTCGATGGCGTCCGCCGGCAGCGCTTGATCGATGTAGGTTTCCACCGAAGACACACGAATTGCGCTCATCTGCGGGTCGTTGACGAAGCTCTGCAACGCCGCCACTTCGGCGCTGCTGGCACCGCCCATGCGCCAGGACTGTTCAAGCACGCCGCTGCGCTGTGTGCCGTTACTGTCCAGGCCTTGCGCGATGTCGTAGTTGCGCCGCGAGGCATAGAAACCGGGATAGGCCTCGTCCGCCGCACGGTCAAACACTTGCGCTTGCCGGATGGCCAGCCGCACGTCGTCGGGCAGTTGCAGTTCGAGCAGTTCGTCGTAACCGCCCTGCACCACGAGCAGATTGGAACCGCCATAAACCTGCTCGCCATGACCGTCTGCGGTCAAGTACTGATCACCGCAGTAACTCAGCACTGTGCCGCCGATGAAGCTTTGGCCGACGCTGTGGGTCACCACCTCGGTCAGGTCTTGCTCCAACACCACGCCTTCGGTGAATAGCGCCTTGGCATCGGGTCTAGCGAGGATCGCATCGAATTGGTCGAGGCTCTGGATAACCTCCTGACCGCGTCCGGCGCAGGCATGGATCGGTTTCAGGCGAATCGGTCCGCTATCGAGCAAATGCTCCGCCGCAGGGCGCGCATCGTCGAGGGAGAACACGCTGAGCCCCTCGAGCACCACGTTGCGCACCCGTTCGCAAAACAACGGCGACCAGCCGTGCGGCGCAAAAGCGTTTTTGTTGCGCAAGCCGTGGCTGATGGCTTTGGTGCAGATGAAATCATGCTCAACGTAGCCGCCCCACAAATCCTCCGGGCCTTTGACGCCCAATTGCCGCGCGGCCGCAGCGCCGACAATGGTTTGTGTCGGCAGCAGATAAAGATCGCGACCGCTGTGGTGTTCGGGGTCGTAGCTGCCGCCGAATTTGAACCCGAGAACCTGCGCCAGCCAACGGGCCAATGCGTGATTGGTTTCGACTTCGTGCTGTGGCGCGTCGGGCCGCACCGAGTGGGCAACCACCAGTTTTTTGCGGTTTGTTGGGGTCATGCGTCCCCCTTCAATCAGCGCTTGATGAATGTAGTTGTAGGGGTGCAGAGATCAGGCCAACGGCAGCTGATTTGAAATAATCGGCAATTCAATCAGTTGCCGATTCGGTGATAGCAATGAGCCTGTCTCATTCTGCACGACGGCCATTTCGCTCCCGGCATTTTGCACGCCCCAAGCCTTGCAAAGATCAAACTGTGGGAGCGAGCCTGCTCGCGATGGACGTTAACGATAACGCGTGTTGTCGGAATGAAAGCGTCGTCCTCAGGTTCATCGCGAGCAAGCTCGCTCCTACAGGGTTATTCGTGTTGCTTATTGACGGGCTCCGGCGGCGGTCGGCGAAACGCCAAACCGCGTCCGATAATCACTCGGCGCCAGCCCGGTGATTTTCTTGAACGTCGCGCGGAAGGCGCTCGGGTCCTGATAACCGACGGTCCAGGCAATGTGGTCGATGGTGCCGTTGGTGAACTCCAACATTTCCCGGGCCTTACCGACCCGCAGGTGCTGGCAATACTCGGTGGGTTTAAGCCCGGTTGCAGCACGAAATCTGCGCAGGAAGGTGCGTTCTTCCAGCCCTGCCCGTTCAGCCATGGTCGCCAGCGACACATCGGTCGCGCCGGTGCTTTGCAGCCAATGCTGAACCTTGAGAATCGAGGCGTCGCCGTGGCTGAGAATCGGTGAAAAGTTGCTGCCACATTCACTCGCACTGTCGCTGTGTTCCACCACCAGAAACCGCGCAGTGCCGGTGGCGATGCTCGGCCCCAGCAATCGGTCGACCAGACGCAAACCCAGCTCGGACCAGGCCATCAACCCGGCGGTGGTGATCAAGTCGCCGTCATCGACGATCGGCGTATCGGCCTTGAGCTTGATCGCCGGATAACGCTCGGCGAACGCCTTGGCCGACGTCCAGTGGGTGGTGGCGCTGCGGCCGTCGAGCAGGCCGCTTTCAGCCAATAGAATCGAACCCACGCAGACGCCGCCGAGGGTCGCGCCTTGTGCGTGCTGCTGACGAATCCAGCGCAGCAAGCCTTGCGGTGCCTGGCCTTCGGAAAAACCGCCAATCGACGGCGGGATCAGCACTGCCACCAATGCGCCGTCCGGCGCGGGATGGCTGTCGTAGATGCGCTGGGGTGGTTGATCGCCATCGACCTGCCAGTGGCTGACCCGCAACAGCGGCAACTGCGCCGCTTGATAGTCCGCGGCAATCCGGTTCGCCACCCCGAACAAGTCGGTCAGCCCGTGCACCGCTGCCATCTGCGCGCCGGGATAAATCAGCACGCCCAGCTCGGCGATTGGCCTTTGTGCGTCCATTGTCAGTTTTCCCCCTTCTATTGTCGGTGCGGCCAATCCTCGGACGGTCCGCCAGAGCCAATACTTCATTCCACACCCACACACACTTCGAGGAAACAGTCATGGCCAAGCAAGCACTCATCGTAGTTGATATCCAAAACGACTACTTCCCCCAGGGCAAGTGGCCGCTGGTCGGCGCCGACGCTGCTGCGGATAACGCCGTACGTCTGCTTAAAGCTTTTCGTGATGCCGGTGATTCGGTGGTGCACATTCGCCACGAGTTCACTTCCGACGAAGCGCCCTTCTTCACCCCGGGCTCCGAGGGCGCGAAGCTGCACCCCAAAGTCCTGAACCGCGCCGACGAGCCGGTGGTGCTCAAGCACTTCGTCAACTCGTTCCGCGAAACTGAATTGCAGTCAATTCTCGACGAGCAGGGTATCAAGGAGTTGGTGGTGGTTGGCAGCATGAGTCATATGTGCGTCGACGGCATTACCCGTGCGGCCGCCGATATGGGTTACGCCGTCACCGTCATTCATGACGCCTGTGCCTCGCGGGATTTGGAGTTCAACGGACTTACGGTTCCGGCTGCCCATGTTCATGCCGCGTTCATGTCTGCGTTGGGTTTTGCCTATGCTCGTGTGGTGTCTACTGGCGAGTTTCTGGCTGGGTGAGGTGAGCTGAGTACATATCCGTTGCTGCGGTAACGGCTTCTATTGGTTTCGCTCTTACAGCGAGTCACTTTCGAAAAGCGCGAAAGTAACCAAAGCGCTCTTGCCCCTTTCGTTCGGTGCCTCGCTAAGGCTCGGCATACCCTCGCTCCGGTCCTGCTCCGTGGGCCCGCCGCGATCGGCCATCCATGGCCGGGGGCGGCTAACCCGGCATCCATGCCGGGTTGCCCACTGCGCAGAACCTCCACTCGGCCTCTCGAGGGGGCGACCACCGCCACAGCCGCCGAGGCGGCCTGAAAGCCGACCTGGCTCTTTGGTGCGCGCGTTCCCTCATTCCGGATATGTACACCTATCCCCTGTAGGAGCCGGCTTGCTGGCGATGGCGTCCGTCCAGCCAGTACAAACGTCGACTGCCCCACCGCTATCGCCGGCAAGCCAGCTCCTACAGTTGATCGTATTTATCCAAACACATACGCATTTCCCTTGTAGGAGCCAGCTTGCTGGCGATGGACGTCAACGATAACGCGGGCTGTCTGAGTGAACGCGTCGCCTAGACGTTTTTCGCCGGCAAGCCGGCTCCTACAGGGGATCGCGTGTGCTTTTGATTTTCACCACTCATCAGGCCGAGCGTTAGCTCGCCTTCCGCTTTTGATCTTGAGGTGCACGCCCCCTCGAGAGGCCGAGCGCAGGTTCTGCGTAGTGGGCAACCCGGCATGGATGCCGGGTTAGCCGCGCACGGCCAGGGATGGCCGATCGCGGCGGGCCCGCGGAGCAGGACCGGAGCGAGGGCATGCCGAGCCTAGGCGAGGCACCGAACGAAAGGGGCAAGAGCCCTTGGTTACTTGGGGCTTTTCCAAGTGACTCGCCGTAAGGGCGAAACCAATATCCGCCATCACCCAAAAAACGGATATACCCCCAATCCCCGCCCCCACCACCCATAAAAAATCTCACGCGTGAGCTATTGAGCCCAACAAAAATTGCCTGTAGTGTTTCTCACGCGTGAGTTTTTCACAACGAGGTCAGCACCATGAACAGCAGCTCTCCATCAGATCCGCCTTCCGGGTCTGTGAACGATTCAGCAAGCCGCAAGGGAGAGCGCTCGAAACCGTCCGCGAAAAAACCGTCGAGCTTCTACATGAAGCAGATGCGCGCGGGCCTGGGTGCCGCCGGTTATGTAAAACACGAGACTTGGGTGCTTCCCGAAAACCGAAGCCTGCTCAAGCAGATGGAGAAACAGCTACGCCAACCGATCCTGGCTGGCTCATTCATGTCGGAGAATTACATGAGCGCAGGTAACAACTGGAACATCGATCGCCTCTACAGCGCCCTTCAAGCCCTGGACGAAGTGGTCTCGAACGACATCACCCTCTCCCTCGTCCAAGGCTCCGAATCCAGCATCAAGCTGGAAATGAACGACTTCGGTGGCTTGCCGATTTACATCGCGGTTGTGGGCGACCAGATCATCGTCGATACCGTGCTGGTCGACGTCGAGTCGATCAAGGACGTGCCGGCCTTCAACGATGCCGTGCTGCGCAGCCGGGAAATGTTCCCGCTGTCGTCGATCGGCATCGAGTCCATGCCCAACGGGCAGGTCGTTTACAACATGTTTGGCGCGCTCAGTTCCGACTCGAGCCTGACCAACGTCGTGACCGAGGTCAAAACCCTCGTCGACAACGTGCAGCGCGCCAGCGAAGCCTTCGAACGTTTTTTCAATTAATTATTCGGGAATCAGGGAAAATCCAATGACTCAGTCCATCTGGAGCAAATTGTTCACCGCACTGCGTGGCGGTGCCAATGAAGTCGGCGAATCGATCGTCGACCAACAGGCCCTGCGCATCCTCGACCAGGAAATCCGCGATGCCGACAGCGCGCTGGCCAACGCCAAGCGTGAACTGGTGACCATCATGGCCAAGCACAAACTGTCCGCTGATCGCGTCAGCGAGTACAACGCCAAGATCAAGGACCTGGAATCCAAGGCGCTGGCCGCCATTCAGGCCAACCGCGAAGACTTGGCACTGGAAGTGGCCGAAGCCATTTCGACCCTGACCAACGAGCTGGATGTCGAGCAGAAGCAGGCCACCGAATTCGGCGGTTATGCGGACAACATGCGCAAAGACATCACCAAGGCTGAAAGCCGCATCAAGAGCCTGCGTCAGCAAGTGGACATGGCCAAGGCCCGCGAAAGCGTGCAGAAAGCCCAAGTCAGCGCATCCATCGCCAGCGGCGGCGCCAACGGCAAACTGGAAACCGCAGTCGGCACGCTGAACCGCTTGCAAGCCAAGCAGCAGCAACGCGCCGCTGAACTGGAAGCCCAGGACCAACTGGCCGATGCCTCGACCGGCACTGACCTGGAGCGCAAACTGCGCGAAGCCGGCATCACGCCGGACGCGGGCAGCGCCAACGCGATCCTGGAGCGCCTGAAGCAGAAATCGGCTGAGTAACCCACTCAGTCGCAGATGCATAACCTGTGGGAGCTAGCCTGCTAGCGATTACGGTTTGTCAGGCGACATTAATGTTGCCTGACACTCCCTCTTCGCGAGCAAGCTCGCTCCCACATTGGATATGCGCTTCAGTTTTCGTTGAATCGAGGTCAAGGATGGATGCCCTGAAGGGTTTCAAGACAATCGCCAGCCTCGCCATTTTCATGGTGGCGCTGCAACTGCTCAACGTCGCGACCGGCTACAGCCTTGTGGCATTCGGCCTGGTGCCGAGAACAGCCCACGGACTGGTCGGCATCATCACCTCGCCTTTTTTGCACGCGTCCTTTGCGCACCTCAGCGCCAACCTGATTCCCTTCCTGATTCTGGGCACCCTGGTCATTGTCGACGGGCTCAACCGGTTCCTGGCCGTCAGCGCGATCATCATTCTGCTGGGCGGCGCACTGGTCTGGCTGTTCGGGTTTTCCGGCGTGCACATTGGCGCCAGCGGCTGGGTATTCGGGTTGTGGGCCTACCTCCTGTCCCGCGCCTGGTTTCACCGCAGTTGGGGCAACCTGATCACGGCCAGCGTCGTGGCGCTGCTCTATGGCGGCCTGGTCTTTGGCTTTCTTCCGCGTCAGGGTGTGTCCTTCGAAGGACATCTCTTTGGGGCGCTCGCCGGATTTATTGCTGCCAAGGTACTTTTCTCTGCGCCGCGCAGCAGGTTTAATGCCGCCGGTTAACCGCACTTGAGCATTCAGACGCCGAGGCGATAACGTCGCCAGGAATGAGTACCCACGGAGTCAGGGACGAAATGTCGATTTTCCTTTTATTGCGCATGTATGCCTCGTCCCTCTTCCACCGATTCGGTTGGGTGGGACTGGTCATCGCCTTGGCCGTGCACCTGACCACGGCGTATCTGGGCCTGGTGTTGCTGGGCGAACAGCACCTCACCGCCCCCGCCACATTTACCTACTTCTATCTCACCACCACGCTTACCGTAGGCTATGGCGATCTCGCGCCACAGACATCGGCGGGGCGCATTTTCGTGGCCACCTGGGTCATGCTCGGCGGCATTGCGCTGCTGACGGCAGCCATCGGCAAAACCACCAGCAGCGTTATCGATGTATGGAGAAAAAGCATGAAGGGCAAAGGTGACTACACCGGCAATGTCGGGCATACGGTGCTCATCGGCTGGGAAGGTGCGTCCAGCGAACGGGTCGTTGAGTTGTTGCTTCAGGATGAAACCTCCAACGACAACCTGATCGTCATTTGCGATTGCACCCTTGAAGAAAACCCCATGCCTGGCCAGGCGTCCTTCATCAAGGGCGAAAGCCTGTCCTCGGTGGCGCTGCTACTGCGCGCTGGCGTTCCCGGTGCCGAACGCGTTTTGGTGCGAACCCATTCAGACGACCTGACCCTGGCCACCGTGCTGGCGGTCAATCAACTGAAGCCTGTCGGGCATGTGGTCGCCCACTTCAATGACAGTGAAATCGCCTCGCTCGCCAGCGCCTACGCCCCCAGCCTGGAATGCACATCAAGCATGGCCATCGAGATGCTTGTGCGCGCGTCTCAGGACCCCGGCTCGTCCGTGGTCATCAACGAATTGTTGTGCGTGGGCCAGGGCGCGACCCAATACCTGATGAAACTGCCCGAGACGTTTAACGCGACCTTCGGCGATCTGTACACGCAGATGAAAGAACGTCACAACGCCACCCTCATCGGCTACCGCGCCAAGGGCGCCCGACAACCATCGATCAACCCGCCTGGCGCCACACGCGTCGAGGGCGGCGAGCTCTTCTACATCGCCTCCACTCGCCTCAAGGAAATCTCCAATGGGATGGTTTAAACAGTTGTTGGGGCTTGAGGCCCCGAATGCGAATTCAGAATCGAAATGGACCACCAGCGAAACCCAGCCGGCCGCCGGCCCGTTGGGTCTGGCACTGGGCAAAGGCGTGATGTTCGACAGCACGCTGCAATTGTTGCTCGACGAAAAAACCGCCGTGGCCATCCCCGGCTCGCAGCAGATCTGGAGCAACGGCACCATTGACCTCGGGCAGTCGACCTGGCTGTCGCGCTACTACATGAACGACGAAGACTACTGGCTGCAAGTGCACACCACCGGCGATATCGCCGGCCAGGTCGAGTCGGTGATCCTGTTCAACTACCTCAGCTACATCACCATCAGCAGCGAAGCGGAGCTGCGCCGTCTGGCCGGCCCGAATAGCCTGATCGGGCTGCCGACCTACACCCACAACGGCGTCGAATACACCCGTGAATGGGGCACCGAGAATGGCCAGACTGAATTGGTGGCGTTGAGCGAACAGCTGAAAAACCCGGATGAGTCCTACAGCGTCGAGCACCGTTCGATGCTGTACGCCCGCGAAACCGGCCTGACCGACCGCCGTGAATTCCTGCTGTTTTCTGTCGAAGAAGACGCCGAAGGTACGATCAGCTTGAGCACTTCGCTGGGCATTTCGCTGTACACCACCGACCTGAACACTTTTTAAAAAGGAAGAAACCCCATGCTAGAAGCGCTCTCCGTCTCCCTGAACAAAGCCGCCGTGCTTGGGTTTGTTGCGTACATCCTCGGCGCCGCCGTGCTGTTCGCGCTGTTCCAGTTCATCTACACCCGCATCACCCCGCACAAGGAATTCGAGCTGATCCGTTCGGGCAACGTCGCGGCTGCAATCGCCCTGGGCGGTGCGGTCATCGGTTTCGCGATTCCGGCCAGCAACGTGATCGCCTACTCGGTCAGCCTCCTCGACTTCGTGGTCTGGGCAGTCATCGCCGCGTTCGTGCAATTGTTGGCGTTCCTGATGACCAGCCTGGTGCTCAAGGGCACCTCCGAGCGCATCAAGAAAGGTGAAATCGCCGCCGGTATCTACGTGGCAGCCGTGGCCATCAGTGTCGGCATGTTGAACGCCGCCTGCATGACCCCTTCCTCGAACTGATCGCGCACGGAGCTCCCGATGAAACGAAGCAAGTACGTTCAGCTGTCGCTGGCAGCCTCGGTCGCGATGGCGATTTCGGGCTGCGGGCCGACGGAAAAAACCTACTCGGTGCAGAAAAAGTACAACTTCCAGTCCGTGCAGCAATGCGCCGATGAAAAACTTCCGGTGGACGTCTGCTCGGACGCCTTCATGACCGCCATGGCCGAACATCGACGCATTGCACCGGTGTACGACAACCAGGCCGATTGCGAAGCCGACTTCGTCGCCGACTGGTGCCAGCAGGACTCCGCCGGCAAGTTCATCCCCAAGCTCGGCGGCTTCGAACTGACCGCCAATGGCGAGGTGACGCAATCCCAGGTGGACGCCGCCAAAGCGCAATTGCCTGCCTCGGAAGCGAACAGTGGTGGTTCGGGATTCTCCGGCACCAGCCTGCTGACCGGCCTGTTGATCGGCAACATGCTGAGCAACAACCGCAACAGCTACTATTCCGAGCCGGTGTACCGCTACCGCGATGACCGTGGCAGCTATTCGTCTTCGACACTCGGCCAGCGGATTTCGAAAGGTTCGACCTTTACCAAATCCAATCAGGCGCGATACGGCAGCAGCAACTACGCCGACTCGATTCGTTCCGCCAGCAAACCGGTGTCCGTTGCCTCGTCCACTTCCCGTGGCGGCTTCGGCAGCAAAGCCAGTGCGCGCAGCGGCTGGGGTGGCGGCGGGTCGAGCAGTTAAGGGAACAGGGCCATGAAAAAAATCCTCTGCGCAGAGCGTCATGACTGGAAACAGACCGCCGAAAACCTCGGCTTTCTGTTCCACACCATCGACGACGAACCCTATTGGGACGAGAGCGCGTACTACCAGTTCACGCTCAAGCAGATCGAAAACGATCTCGAAGACCCGACCACCGAGATCCATGAGATGTGCATGGACCTGGTGGCCCGCGTGGTGCAGAGCGAGGAACTGCTGGAGCGCCTGAGCATTCCGACACCGTTCTACGACCTGGTTCGTACGTCATGGCTCGAAGGTCATCCGCATCTGTACGGGCGCATGGACTTTTCCTACAACGGCAACGGCCCGGCCAAACTGCTGGAGCTCAACTACGATACGCCGACCAGCCTCTACGAAGCGGCGGCGTTCCAGTGGGGCTGGCTGGAGCAGTGCATTGAGCGCGGTTTGTTGCCCAAGAACGCCGACCAGTTCAACAGCATCGACACCAAGCTGCATCAGGCCTTTGCTCAACTGCAAATAACGCAACCGTTCTATTTCGCCTCGATGAAAGACTCGGTCGAGGACAAGGGCACCACCGATTACCTGCGGCTGGTTGCGGAAAAAGTCGGCATCGAATCCCGCCACATCGACATCGAAGACATTGGCCTCACCAGTGACGGACGTTTCGTCGATCTTGAAGATCGCTGGATTCCTCACCTGTTCAAACTGCACGCCTGGGAGTTCATCTTCCACGAGCCCTTTGGTGCAGCGATTTCCCAGAGCGATACGCAGTTTTTCGAACCGGCCTGGAAATCCATCATCTCCAACAAAGGCATCCTGCCGCTGCTGTGGGAATTCAACAAAGGCCATCCGAACCTGCTCGCCGCCCACCTGGATACCGACCCGAACAAAGCGGTGCCCAAGGGTTGGGTGCGCAAGCCATTCTTCTCGCGGGAAGGCGCCAACATCGAGCTGCAAACAGCGGACGGCCTGATCGTGAAAGAGGATGGGCCCTACACGGATGCGCCGTTTATCCTTCAGGAGTTCGCGCCGCTGCCGAAGTTTGGCGATAGCTACACGTTGATCGGTTCCTGGGTGATCGGCGATCAAGCGGCGGGGATCGGTGTGCGCGAGGACAACAGCTTGATTACCAAGGATTCCAGCCGATTCTTGCCGCACCTGATACTCGACTGAACATTTACCTTTAGTGGAAAAGCCCGTTGCCATGCATCGGGCGTCGGGGTGAAACAGGTGTAAACCCGATCAGGAACCCGACAACCACAAGACTTACCGCTGAAAAGCCGGATAATGGCGGCCAAATCGTCTAGCCCGTTATTCTGGTACCCCCCCATGGAAATCAAGGTCAACTTTCTCGACAACCTTCGGCTTGAAGCCAAGTTCGACGACTTCACGGTGGTGGCCGACCAACCAATCCGCTACAAGGGCGATGGCTCGGCACCCGGTCCGTTCGACTACTTCCTGGCTTCGTCGGCGTTGTGTGCGGCGTATTTCGTGAAGTTGTACTGCAGCACACGCAATATCCCCACGGATAACATCCGCCTGTCGCAGAACAACATTGTTGACCCGGAAAACCGCTACAACCAGATTTTCAAGATCCAGGTCGAGTTGCCGGCGGACATCTCCGACAAGGACCGCCAGGGCATCCTGCGTTCCATCGACCGTTGCACCGTGAAAAAAGTGGTGCAGGCCGGGCCTGAGTTTGTGATCGAAGAAGTGGAAAACCTCGACGCCGATGCCCAGGCGTTGTTGATGCCTGCTTCCAGTTCAGAGGCGAGCACTTACATTGCCGGCAAGGATCTGCCGCTGGAACAAACCATCGCCAACATGTCGGCCATCCTGGCGGACCTGGGCATGAAGATTGAAATCGCCTCGTGGCGCAATATTGTGCCCAATGTGTGGTCGCTGCATATCCGCGATGCGCACTCGCCGATGTGCTTCACCAACGGCAAGGGTGCGACCAAGGAAGGCGCACTGGCGTCGGCGTTGGGCGAGTTTATCGAGCGACTCAACTGCAACTTCTTCTACAACGACCAGTTCTGGGGCGAAGACATCGCCAACGCGGAATTTGTGCACTATCCGGACGAGCGCTGGTTCAAGCCTGGCCGTAAAGACGCGCTGCCGACCGAGATTCTCGACGAGTACTGCCTGAAGATTTACAACCGCGACGGCGAGCTGCGCGGTTCCCATCTGATCGACACCAACTCGGGCAATGAAGAGCGCGGTATCTGCTCGCTGCCGTACGTGCGCCAGTCGGACGGCGAGGTGGTGTATTTCCCGTCCAACCTGATTGAAAACCTGTACCTGAGCAACGGCATGAGTGCCGGCAACACGCTGGCCGAAGCGCAGGTGCAGTGCTTGTCGGAGATCTTCGAGCGCGCGGTAAAACGCGAAATCATCGAAGGTGAATTTGCACTGCCGGATGTGCCGGCCCACGTGCTGGCAAAGTACCCAGGGATCCTCGCCGGCATTCAGGCGCTGGAAGAACAGGGTTTCCCGGTGTTGGTGAAGGATGCGTCCCTGGGCGGTGAATTCCCGGTGATGTGCGTTACGTTGATGAACCCGCGTACCGGCGGTGTGTTCGCCTCGTTCGGCGCGCACCCAAGCCTTGAAGTGGCACTGGAGCGCAGCCTCACCGAATTGCTGCAGGGCCGCAGCTTCGAAGGCCTCAACGACCTGCCCCAGCCGACGTTTGAAGGTCATGCGGTGACCGAGCCGAACAACTTCGTCGAGCACTTCATCGACTCGAGCGGCGTTGTGTCGTGGCGCTTCTTCAGTTCGAAGTCGGATTACGAATTCGTCGAGTGGGACTTCTCTGGCCAGGGTGAAAACTCGAATACCGAGGAAGCCGCGACCTTGTTCGGCATTCTCGAAGGCATGGGCAAGGAAGTGTACATGGCGGTCTACGAGCATATCGGCGCGACGGCCTGCCGCATTCTGGTGCCGGACTATTCGGAAATCTATCCGGTAGACGATCTGATCTGGGATAACACCAACAAAGCGCTGTTCTTCCGCGAAGACATCCTGAACCTGCATCGCCTGGACGAAGACGAACTGCGAGCGCTGGTCGAGCGCCTGGTGGAAAGTGAGCTGGACGACTACACCGACATCACCAGCTTGATCGGCATTGAATTTGACGACAATACTGCTTGGGGTCAGCTGACGATCCTGGAGTTGAAGCTGCTGATTTATCTCGCCCTGCAACAATTTGAAGAGGCGAAAGAGGCGGTGGAAATGTTCCTGCAGTACAACGACAACACGGTTGAGCGCGGCTTGTTCTACCAGGCCGTCAATGTGGTGCTGGAGATGAAACTGGACGAAGACCTGGAACTGGAAGACTACGAGGCCAATTTCCGCCGGATGTTTGGCAGCGAGCGGACGGATGCAGCAATCGGCTCGGTGGACGGGACCGTGCGCTTCTATGGCTTGACGCCGACCAGCATGAAACTGGAGGGGCTCGACAGGCATCTGCGTCTGATCGACAGCTACAAAAAACTGCACACGGCGCGGGCCAGCGTGACGACCTCATCCAGTTAACAGCGCCCACAAAAAAGCGAAGCCAGATTAATGGCTTCGCTTCAGATGTTGTCACTTATCAAACAGCCGTGATTCAAATGAGAATGACGGTGTTTTTTTAAATGAACATTTCATGGGCCGTTTGCAAGTATCGCCGTCTGTTCCAGCATACGCACGGCAACGTCCCAATCCTCGGGAGTATCAATATCCAGAGACTCGATACTGCCAGCTATCACTAACGGGACAGTATCGGGGCCTACAAAACGTTTTTGTCCTCGAAGAATGTCTGGTGCGATCAGGTAAATCGAACCGTTCAGAGTATAGGCGGGCTCAAGGTCCTGAGACCGCTTCGAGAGACTCTCCCAACCGAGGAAAGGTGTCATCGTGTCGCCTTCCAGCTTGAAACACCAAGCCGGATGAGAACTGGCCGACGTAACACTGACAACTGATCTGGAAACATCTTGCTGGAACTGCATCACCGCACGCCGAATCGATTCGGACGAACGAAATGGCGAGGTCGGCTGAAGCAACATGACACCATCCACGGTGCCGTGAGCAGCTTCATACTCATCAAGCACCTGCACCACTACATCAAAGCTGCTAGCGGTATCGGTGGCCAAATGTGCAGGCCTCATACCGGGAACATTGCCACCAAACTGTCGGGCAATGTCCGCAATAGCCATATCATCTGTCGAGATCACCACATCGGTGACAACGCCACTTTGCTGTGCCGCTTCAATTGTCCAGGCAATCAACGGGCGCCCACCCAGAACTTTGATGTTTTTTCCGGGTAGCCGCTTGGATCCGCCCCTCGCGGGTACGATTGCAAGGATCTTCATTTCAACGCCACAAAGTTGCTCAACATCGACAACCCGATTTTGCCACTCTTCTCAGGGTGGAATTGCGCGCCCCACACATTGTCGCGCCCAATAACAGCCGCCACCGCAGTATCGCCGTACAAACAATCCGCGACGCGATGGGCACTGTCTTCAGGCACAGCCATGTAGGAGTGAACAAAATAGACAGCGCTATTGTGTGGCTCAACCGAAGCCAGCAATGTCCCATCCCAGGAAGCTCGCCCTGCCGGGCGAATCAGATCGGACCAACCGATATGAGGGATTTTCAGACGAGCGCCGCTGTTATCAACGGCAGGTATGGGCTCTACCGTACCCGGGATTAATCCCAATCCATTGATAAGGCCAAACTCGTGACTGCAATCAAGCAACAGTTGCATTCCCAGGCAAATACCGAAAAGTGGAGCACCCGATGAGGCGTACTCTTTTATCGCCTGATCCATTCCGTTCGCAGACAGCATGGTCATCGCATTGGAAAATGCACCTACGCCAGGCAGCAGAACCTTGGTGGCGTCTTTCAACGCATCCGGATCGGATACCAGGTTTACCGTCGCACCACAGTGCTCCAGCGCCCGACGGACGCTGAACAGGTTGCCCACGCCATAATCGATAACAGTAATTACATTACTCATACTTTCGAACCCGGATCCCGCCAGCAGACGCTTCTGTTCGGATATCAGCCAACGATGCTCGCTTGTAGTGAAGAATGTCAGCCATAGCGACTGCATCCGCCCCCACCTTGACCACCTCGACAGCATCCTGGGCTTTGCCCATGCCGCCGCTGGCGATAACAGGAATATTGACGGACTCGGTCACCGCCTGAACAAGCGCCAGGTCGAAGCCTTTGCGAGTTCCTTCACGGTCGACCGACGTCAGTAAAATCTCCCCAGCGCCTAGCTCTGCCGCCTTTTTTGCCCACTCGACGACGTCAATGCCAGTGCTTTCACGGCCATTGTCCGTGAAAACTTCCCAACGTTCCGGCGAGACACTTTTTGCCTCAATGGACAAAACCATACATTGGCTGCCAAAACGTCGAGCGATCTCGGTGATCAACTGAGGATTGCTGACAGCAGCCGTGTTGACGGCCACCTTGTCAGCACCACATCTCAACAGATGAGCGACGTCGTCAACCGAGCGCACGCCTCCGCCGACGGTCAGAGGAATAAACACATTCTCCGCCGCCTGCTTGATCAACTCACCCAGGCTGTTGCGCCCATAAAGGCTCGCGACACAATCCATATAGATCAACTCATCAATGCCCTGCTCGTAATAGCGCAGGGCATGCTCGTTGGGCGAACCGATCACGCGGAGCCCTTCAAGATGAATGCCTTTAATGAGATTGGCGCCTTTCACATCAAGGCGGGCAATTAGTCGCGTGTTGCTCATTCAGCGTTGACCTGAGGATTCCAAGGCGTGTAACGCAATTTCCACTCGCCATCCACAACATGCCAAAGGTGCGGAGAACGGAAACGGTCACACGTCTCCAGGAACTCTTCACGCGTCATACTGATGTAATCCAGGAACTCTTTTTCGTAGCGCGAAGGGTATTCACCTTCATAACGCTGCATCAAGGCAATCGCCTCGTCCTTGTCGATGTGGTGGTTACGGATCTCCTGAGCGGAGTCCATCATCGAGCGACCCACGCCGAACTTGATCCAACGCGTGAAATAGAAGAAACCATCGACTTTGTCATCAAGACTGTTGTACTTGGAATACGTACCTTCGGTACGAACCGGGTTGGCCTCAAAGCCGGTATTTTCAACGGCGTAGTAGTAAGCCTCCTGCGGTACCCACTTTTTGTAGTAACCCAGGTACTTAAAGTCGATACCTTTGCGCTCAAGCACATCGGCTGGCATTGGCAGGTAGCTTTTCAGATCGACCAGTGGAACGCCCTCGTCCAGGTATTCGCCGATCTTTTTACCACCCAGGTATACGTCACGGACGTCTTTACCACCGAAGTAGTCAAGAGAAAAACCTTCGCTTTCTGCCACTTCGTTGGCCGCAGCGTAGCTCGACGTTTTATGGGAGATTTTCTCACCATATTCGCCTGGCATTTCTCCGTAGAAAATCAACGGAATGTTCAGTTGAGCAGCCATTTTAGCAACGAATGTCTTCTGCCCCAGAATGAACGGCTGGAATGGGTGCAGCAGGTTAATGGTCGCGTTGCGGGTCAACAGGCGGTGAATCTTGCCATTGGGCGTGTACAGGTAGTTATCGAAACCACCGACATGGAGCCATTGCTGGAAATTTTTCCAACCAATATCGGTGTACAGATGCGGGGACCACGTAACGGTCAGTGGATTCATCCCGTATTTGTACTTCAACAAGTGGGACTGCATGGCACTGTCCTTGCCACCGCTACCGCCCACGATGCAGTCATAGGTCCCGTCCGACTTACGGTGCTGATTGCACAGCTCGACGAGTTCGCGCTCACGCTCATCCCAATCGATTTCGCCATCTTCTTTGAGCATATTGAAACGGCAGGCGTGGCATACGCCCTCTTCGTCAAAGCTCAGAGTTGTCTTGGTCGAGTCATTGCTGTGCGCATACTCGTTACTCGACATCGGCTGCTGGTTCGACATGTTGCACTTTTTGCAGAACTTAACGTCGCGCGGCAACCCGTAATAAACTTCCAGCTCGCTGTGTGGCTTGGTAAATCTTGAAAGATCTATAGATGAACCAGGGGCAATTTTCAAAACCAGTCTCCAATCACGAAATCATTTATCAACAGTGTATTTATTACTTGCCAACTGCAGGTCGTCAGCGCGCTCAATCAGCGTCGGCATAACGCATTGGATTCCGACTACCCACTCATCGAGTACAGCAGGGACCAAAAGGTAGATACCCGCGTTGGCATGTGTTCGGTGTATCGGCTTCTCATCGAAACCGACATTTTAAATACTTTCAGTTCGGATAACTCCGAAAGGGTTCTGCCATTCGTGAACCCTGACAGCCAGCATTGCCTGCGCCATGTGCACGATGCACATCACCGTCAGTAACAGTCCCTTGCAAGCGTCCGTCAGGGCTGATCACCCAAGCGCTCTGGTCATCTGACTTCATGATTATTTGGCTAAATTTTAAGTTTCGATTCATAGATCCGCATTGGCGAACTCAGCACCATATGCCCCGCTTGCAGGTCCCTGACCAACGTACTTCCCGCCCCCACTATGGCACCCTCGCCAACAGTCAGGCCTTGTATTGTGGTTGAGCCAGCACCGATAAAAGCGCCCGCAGCGACCTTTACTCCACCGCACAAGGCCGCCGCCGGCGCGATGTGTACATGGCTGCCGATCATACAATCGTGGTCTATTCTGGCCCCGGTATTTACTATGGTGTTTGCACCTATCACCGTATCGGGCTGAATTACCGCTCCCGCCATGACCTGGACGCCGGCCTCCAGCAGCACACTGGAGTCAACCCATGCAGCCGAGTGCAGAAGCGGCGGGAATAGGAACCCTTTGGCTGTCAGCTCCAGAAATACCTGTTTCCTGCGATTACTACCGACAACCTGCCCCAGGCCATTGACCAATGCCACCTGAGCCGGGTCCAACCCATCAAGCACTTCGTCCCCACCCAGCACCCTGACCCCGCGCCATGACTGGACGGGACTCTGCGCCAATCCAGGATCGCAAACCCCTTTCACATCTGCATCAATAGACTGAAGGAGGGAGAGCAACACCTTTGCATGCCCTCCTGCCCCAAGAATGACGAACGGACGTGAGCAGAAGCTGCGACCTGACAACGTCATTCTATGATCTCACCGGCTCGATAGCCGCGAGAAGCTATCACTCCAACTCGCTGCCACAAAGCTGTAGCGGGCAAGCCACCACCACACCGAGCTGTTGTAAGGTCTGCCCGGGAAATGCGCTCGCCTGCGGCGATTTCACGTGCCGCGACAACCTGCTGGCGGGCAGCCTTACGGGTATCCCACTCACTCGGTTGCGGCGATTTACCTGGTTTGCCGAGGGCCTTTTCAAGCGCCCGGATCTGCAAGACCATTTCCGCCAGCTCAGCAGGCTCCAACGATGCTTTGTGATCCGGCCCCGGCATCGAGCGATCCAGCGTGAAGTGTTTCTCAATCACCGTAGCACCACGGGCAACCGCTGCGACAGGCACCAACAACCCTTCGGTGTGGTCTGAATACCCCACATCAAGTCCGAACGCCTGTTGCAAGGTGTCCATCGCCCGAAGATTAACTTCCGCCATAGGCGTAGGGTATTGTGAAGTGCAGTGCAGTAGCGTGACGTGGCCTGTCAATCGGCTCCTGGCCTCTTCATCACTCCAACACCGCCAGACCTGATCCATGTCCGCTGGCTCGCGTTCATTGGACAACGCGTGCGCGACTATCGCTAGACCCTGCTCGACTTCACTCAGTGTTGCCATGCCCGTCGAAAGGATGAGCGGCTTCCCGGTCCTGGCGAATTGCCAAAGCAATGGCCCGTTGGTCAACTCACCGGACGGAACCTTAAAGAATGGGATATCCAGCGAACACAGAAAATCCAGGCTGTCGCTATCAAAAGCAGTGCTGATGAACTCAATGCCACGGGCTTTGGCATGGCTTTGCAAATCAGCATGCCAGGCACGAGGCAGCTCAAGCTTCTGCAACATCGCCAACTGGCTTTCAGCCGCGTCGGTGGTTTCTTGCTGATACAAGGCCTTGGGGGCACTTGCGGAAGCCAACTTTCGGGCGTCGAAAGTCTGGAACTTCACCGCATCCGCCCCTGCGCTCGCCGCCAGGTCAACCAGTTCGAACGCGAGCTCACGCTCACCGTTATGGTTCACACCTGCTTCAGCAATAACGTACACAGCATCTTTATTGGGTAGTTTCATACGTCAACTCAAATCATGAAATGACTTGTGACTCGACACATCACAGGTTTCAAGAACGGCCACGATAGCCTCGGCGACATCGCCCTGCCCATAAGGGTTGGTTGTGTCCCTGCAAGACTGTGCGAATGGCGCACTGAGTGCCAACGCAAGTGCCGCCGCGATGGACTCCTTATCGGGTTGGCAGTGCAATACAGAATCGGCGCACAGCCGGCCGGCCTGACGCATCCCTATATTGATGGTCGGCACGCCAAAAGACGGCACTTCGATGATCCCGCTAGAGGAGTTGCCGACAACAGCGGCAGAACGTGCGACAACACTGAGGTAGCGTCGAAAACCCAATGAAGGGATTGCCAACACCCGATCAGCGTGGCGGGCTGCAAAATCCTCCAGCAACGGAATGATCGCGCGACCTCCGTTATCGGCGTTGGGGTAAGTCAGGATCACGCGATACTCCGCGAACTCCTCCAAAGCCAGCAATAAGGCACTAAAGCTCTCTACCGGGTCTTCTTCCAGCGCCGTGACCGGGTGATAAGTCACCAGCAAGAGCGGTGTATCCACAGAAAACTGGAGGCTATCGCGCAGTTCTTGCGCCGACATGAGTGGCGTGCGCTTGATGTGGTCAAGACCCACGGCCCCTACGTTGAAAACCCGTTCAGGACTTTCGCCCATCTGAATGGCACGTTGTCGATAGGGCTCGGCCGCCACGAAATGCAGATAGGCCATTTTAGTGATGGCATGGCGAATCGCGTCGTCGTACGCGCCCTCAGTCAATTCGCCGCCATGTAAATGAACGACGGGAATACGCATGACCAACGCAGCCTGAACAATACTCAGCGCCTCGAATCGATCGCCCAGCACGACCAGCATCTCTGGACGCAACCGGTCCAAAGCATCGGCAAACCCCAGCGTTCCCAAGCCCATCGACTTGGCCACACCGACATCGGTATCAGAAGACAGAAGCATCTCGACCTTGGAGTCGATTACAAAACCATCGCGCTCGATTTGCCGCCAGGTCTCTCCAAACTCAGGAGAAAGGTGCATGCAACTGACGATGGTTTGCAGCTCCAGAGTCTCGCTGGCCTGAATGCCTTTCATCAACCAGTAGAGCAAGCCATATTCTGCCCGGGTACCGGTAAATACGGCGATGCGACGTGTCATGAGCGCTCCGCCGGCGGCACGCTGCTTGGCAAGTTGACGATACGCGCCTCCAACCATTGCGCGTTGCTGAGGTCACCCTTCAAGCAATGCTCATAAGCCGGCAAGTGGTTCATCAATTTCCAGATTGGCCGAGTCATGACGCCGCTATCGTTGGTTGCTTTCAAGAGCGCGTCACGTTGCGCGAGATCATGGCAAACAACTGCGTTCAACCAGTAATTGGAGCTGCCATGCGCGGGTTCGGTAAAGAACTGCAAGTCGGTTTGCGCCAATTCATGCTTGTAATTCATTGCCAATTTTCGCTTGGCCGCCAGGAATGTATCCAACTGTTCTAGCTGTGCACATCCCAGCGCCGCATTAAGGTTCGGCAAGCGGTAGTTGTAACCGACCTCATCATGTACATATTCATAGGGATGAGGCTGCTTGGCAGTGGTCGTCAGATGCTTGGCCTTGGCCCCCAGCAACTCGTTGGTGAGCAGCATGCCGCCCCCCCCGGTGGTAATGACCTTGTTGCCATTGAAACTGAGTGTGCCAACCAGGCCGAATGTACCGGTATGACGCCCTTTGTAAGTACTGCCCAGCGACTCGGCAGCGTCCTCCACCAGCGCCAGCCCCCAACGCGCACAGACTTCCATGAGCGCGTCGAGCGCTACAGGATGGCCAAATGTATGCATGGGCAAACAGGCTCTGAGCACACGATCATCGCTACGCAGGCGGCACACGCCGTCTGCGTCGATGAACGCTTCGGACTCGAGCCAGGCATCCAGAGCGGAAGGCGAAAGCCCCAGCGTCTCGCGATCGACATCAACGAAAACCGGTTGGGCGCCGCAATAGGCAATGGCATTGCATGTCGCGACAAATGTCAGGGACTGAGTGATGACCAAATCACCCGGTTTCACACCTGCCAACAACAGGGCGATGTGTAATGCAGCAGTGCCATTCACCGTGGCAACCGCTCGCGCACTGCCGGTGTACGCCTGCATGTCCTGCTCGAAACGGTCTACAAAGGCGCCGACACTGGAGACGAAAGTCGACTCAATCGTTTCGGCTACATACGTTTTCTCGTTACCGGAGAACACTGGGGCATGCAACGGAATAAATTCATTTGTTCCGTATTGATCGCGTACAAACCTGACTAGAGCGTCAAACATTTCGAGCCTCAAACGTTATAAATATTGGCTTTATATTTGGCGAGATTTTGAGGCTGGGAGAACCATTCAACAGTCTTTTCCAGGCCCTGACGAATCGAATAATCAGGCTCGAATCCGGTTAGCCCGTGGATTTTCGAATTATCACACCACAACCGGAAAACCTCCGATTTCTCGGGACGCAGACGCTGGTCATCCGTCAGGAACTCGACATCGCTATTCATCAACTCGCGAATAAGATTGAGGGTGTCACCTACCGAAATTTCGAAGTTCGAACCAATGTTCACCGTCTCGCCGATCGCTTGCTCACAACGAGCCAGCTCGAGAAAACCACGGCAGGTATCCGCGACATAGTTGAAGTCTCGAGTAGGCGTTACATCGCCCAACTTGATTTGCTTCTGGCCAGCGGCGATCTGGCTGATGATGGTCGGGATAACCGCCCGAGCAGACTGGCGAGGACCGTAGGTGTTAAATGGCCGGGCAATCGTCAACGGCAGATCGAATGCATTGAAAAAGCTCATTGCCATTGCATCGGCACCAATTTTCGAAGCGCTATACGGCGATTGCGCTTGAAGAGGGTGCTTTTCGTCGATAGGCACATACTGGGCAGTACCATATACCTCACTGGTCGACGTATGGATGACGCGTTTAACGCCATTCTCCAACGCCGCCTGGCAGATGTTCAACGTACCTTTGACGTTGGTATCTACGTAGCTGTCTGGCGCAACGTACGAATAAGGAATGGCAATCAGTGCCGCCAGGTGAAAAACGATGTCGACATCTTTGGTGATGTGCTTGCAATAGTGCGGGTCACGCACATCACCATTGAGCACCTCGATTTGAGAAAGACAATCGACGTCCTCGAGCCACCCCCAATAATTGAAGGAGTTGTACTGAGACAGCGCCTTGACCTTGTAGCCTTCACGCACGAGCAGTTCGGTCAAATGCGAGCCAATGAACCCATCCGCGCCGGTTACTAAAACTGTAGACATCGTTCAACCCTTAACGTACCTGCCCCGAAGCACCAGAGCTCAAGACACAAAAAACCAATAAGCAAGAGCCCAACACACGGATCTTGCTTCAAAAAAATTGCGGCCCGCGCCGAAAGACACACGTCCGTGACTGCGCCGAGCTGCCAAGAGCTCGCCTGGTTGGCGACGCGCCAGGCAAGGGCACCAGTCGGCATATCTTGCAGGGCGCCGCCCTACTTGCGCCATCAGCATGCCCCACACGAAACAAGGGAAAACGATGACACAACGTCGCACGCCAAGCAGTGAAACCAGGAATTTTGTAAAAAATTAAATCAGGAGGGAGATGCACGCCTTGATTTACGCCAAAGGTGCTTCGTCAGAATCAATCGCAAAACGCCTGAGCAGCGCCTGACAAGAAATCGATGAGAATGCATCCCTGCACTAGTACAAGCCGTACAACTAACCACATCACCAGAAAAAAACAATTGTTTTCAATGAATCGGCGGATCATACCAGCTCACACGGCACCGAAAAACACCTTGGCGACACTCTCTTCTCGCAAAAATTGAACATGCATAGATACTTTTTTCCCCTTTACAAGATCCACCCCCCCTGCCCCCCCTTATTGACTTGCGAGACCTCTAGTGTAGGCTTGCCGCGCTCTGGCTCAATAGCCGGAGTTTCGCAACAACTCGGCGCGCTATAGATTCCGAGCAATATAAACAGAGTAGGCAGGGATGCTGTACTTCCTCCAGCCAGATATGGAATCGAAAAAAGTGAAGGATTGGAGAGATACTGTAGTCTCGCCGGACACCCCGCTCCGTAAGGCGATTGTTCGCATCGATACTTGCGGAATGCAAATGGCGCTGGTGCTGGATGACAACGAAAAGCTTGTCGGTCTACTCAGCGACGGAGATGTTCGCCGAGCGATTCTCAGGGACGTCCACCTGGAAACGCCTGTTGCCGAAGTCATGAACAAGGCACCAGAGACTGCCCACGCTACATCCTCCAGCAACGAACAATTGAACCTGATGCGTCGAAAGGTTCTACACCACCTGCCACTGGTCGATGACCAGCAGCGTGTCGTGGGCCTTGCCACTCTTGATGCCCTGACTGGAATACTTGAGCGCCCCAACTGGGTGGTCCTGATGGCTGGCGGCTTGGGACAGCGACTACGCCCCCTAACAGAAAACTGCCCAAAACCGATGCTGATGATTGCCGGAAAGCCCATATTGGAGTGCATTCTGGAGAGTTTCATCGAGCAAGGGTTTCGCAACTTTTTTCTCTCCGTCAACTATCTCGCTGAAGTGGTACGCAACCACTTTGGGGACGGCAGCAAATGGGGGGTGCGAATTCGCTATCTGGAAGAAAACAAACGGCTCGGTACAGCAGGCGCCTTGTCGCTACTGTCCAAACGTCCAGAACATCCCATTCTAGTCATGAATGGTGATCTCTTGACCCACGCACGTTTCGACAATTTGCTGCAGTTTCATGAAGATCACAACGCCGAAGCGACGATGACGGTACGCGAGTACGACTTTCAAGTGCCCTACGGGGTGGTGAAGGTCGATGGCCCAGCTATTGTCGGCATCGATGAAAAACCGATACACAGCTTTTATGTCAACGCGGGAATTTACGTTATTTCACCATCAGTGCTCGATCAAATTCCCGCCGGCACTTTTTACGACATGCCCACGATGTTCGAGGATTTGATCGCGTCGAACAGAGCCACTGCGGCATTTCCTCTACGTGAGTACTGGCTCGACATTGGTCGCATTGAAGAGTTCGAACGAGCACAACATGAATGGGCTGCGCAAAAAAACCACATCGGCAGCCAGCAAAACTAACGCCAAACAGCAAAGTGAATATCTCATGAAAAAAATGCTTCTGCTCCTTACTGTTTTGACCATCACTGTGGGCAGCATTGCTGGCTGCGATCAAAGATCTGACAAACAAGAGCAAGCTCTTGGCAGGCCCGCCAAAGCTGCTGTTGTAGAAACCATTGAACATCAGGCCCTCCAACTTGCATTGTCCTCCCCCGAAGGCGCTGCTCAGCTGGCCGCAAAGTCCCCGGAATCTGTCGCCATTGCTGCGATGGAAGCATCTGAAAAGGCGCTAACTGAACTTAACTCCTCGCCAGAGTCGGCAATGCTGAGGCTTGACGCCTACGTACAACTTGCTGCTGCCGCCTCTGCAGCAGCCCCGAAGTCGCAAGTCGCCAAGGATGCTGCCCAAAAGGCTAAAAGCGCTAAATTACGAGCCAAAGCGGCAATCAAGGATGCTAAGTAAGTAAAAACCGAACCAAAAGCGTTGCTGATGAGCTGGCGATAACAATGTGTTCACTCGACCTGAACGGCACAGCCGATCGTGCACAGGGCCGAACGAAAAATTGCACACCAAAAGGCTCACGAGCCACGCTTTCTTGGGACACGTTTTCTGCTCAAACTTTACGCGACACAACTATTTCATAAGCTTAGCGACGGAGATGTCAGAACGATGCACGCAACAAGAGGTGAGGAATGAAATTGGACTCTCCACTCCCCGGCAAAAAGGTGCTTTTTGTCGTAAACGAGGCCGGGGAGTTCGTCGAGCTTCGCCGTGTTGCTCTAGCCGCCAAATTGGCAGGTTACGACGTCAACTTCCTTTTCACACACGCAAGCTATATCAACCTCAAGCCGGACCGTGCGTTTTGCCGCCTGAATGGCTTTACTGCTTACTACCCAGGGCGCTCGCTGAAGCGATCTCCACTGACGATAAAGTACGAAAAAATCGCGCAGGGGCTTGAAAACGGTTACATCCCTCACTCGCTGGTGCAAAAAACAACCCCCAAAGGCGGCGCACTCACATGGGCCGGTCTGATCCTCACGACGGCGCTCAGCCCTTTTTTCAAGCTGCATGATACCGCCACTGATGCCTTGCAAAAGAGCAGGAAAAAGGCCAACGGCAACAATTTCAAACCCTTCAACTACGCGCGCCTGCTCTATAAATTACTCAAGCCTTCAGTGGTGGTTTTCGGCCAGGAATTCCCGGGATCGGTGAATACCCTGCTGACGAAAATCTGCAACAAAGACAACGTACCGACACTGATCATTCCGTTCGCAGTGGGCACAGCCAAGGAAATGGTCGAAAGCCTTTCCGACAAGCCCATGTACGAAGCGGACAGAAACATTCTTAACAAACTTGCCGCTTTTCTGTTTCCGCACTGGGTCAACTACTACGCCTCGAAGAAACTCCTTCGCCTGCCCGGCCAGCGAATATTTTTCCTCGAAGCCTTCGGCTTTGCACCGGAACACCCGTGGATCCCAAACAACAGCAGCGTCACCTGCATCGGCGTCGAAAGCCCTGAAATGGAGCGTTACTATCGCCGAATGCGTTTCCCGGAGCAGCAGTTGCGTTTGACGGGGGCCGCATACGACGACGTCATGCATGCAGCAAGAGAGTCCAAAACCGCTCGAGAGCGCGTTTTCCGGCGTCTGCGCCTGGATCCTGCGAAGCCTTTGCTCGTCTGCGCCTGGCCCACCGACCAATATGGATCACGCAGCATCCCGATGGAGTTCAGCGACTACAAAGCACTTTGCAAGGCTTGGGCTAAAGCGCTTGCAAGCGTCAGTCGCAGCACAGATTTCAACGTGATAATTCGCCCACACCCAGTAACCGACCCCGAGTTTTTAAGTGAAATCCTTCGGCCTTATCGCCTGCATCACCGGGTTACCGACATCGACACACTAGAACTCGTCCCCGCGTGCGACCTGTTTGTCGCGTGCGTGTCCTCCACGCTGCGCTGGGCAACGGCCTGTGGCATTCCAGCCATTAACTATGACTGCTATGACTACGGTTATACCGACTTCGAAAACGCCAAAGGTCTCGTTACCACTAACCGCTACAGTGTCTTCCAATCGACCCTGGAGCAACTGACTGACGACAAGGAAGCCTACGCCCGAGCCCGAGCCAATCAAATTGAATGCGCTCAAGAATGGGGACTGCATGATGGTAAATCGATGGAGAGAATAATCGACCTGCTCGACGAACTGACCAGCGCTCAGCCTCTCTCCACGCCCTCAGCCAGAACCTGACACTCATGAGTATCGAAGAAAAAATCCGTCCCCCCCTCAAAGAAACGGTCGTCAACAATTCACGCCGTTTCGACCTCTTCGGTCTGCTCAGAACCCTATGGGATTTTCGATTGCTGTTGTGGGTATTCTGCAAACGCGACCTGAAGGGACGTTACACACAAACGATATTCGGATTGGGCTGGGTCGTTCTGACGCCACTCATTACCGTTGGTGTATTCGTTATTGTGTTCGGCATCATGGTCAAAGTACCGACCGACGGGCTTCCAACCATCATGTTTTATCTGGTGGCGGTCATACCCTGGTACGCCTTCATGAACGTCCTCAATCCTTCGGTTCAGATGATCGAAGGTAATGCAGGCCTGATCACCAAAGTCTACTTTCCTCGCCTGCTCATTGGCGGCGCCTACGCCGTAGGCGCGGCAGTTGACTTTCTGATCGCGTACACGCTGCTGATAACCCCATTCGCCATTATCTATGACGTATGGACGCTTCAACTGCTCTTCATCATGCCGTTGCTGCTGGCCTGCACGCTGATGACAGGCTTGGGCATAGGCCTGATGCTTGCGCCTTTAAATGCCAAGTATCGAGACGTAAAGCATTTGGTCCCGTTAGCATTGCAGCTTTTTTATTACTCGACGCCCGCCATTTACCCGGTTTCAGCTGTCCCGCCTTGGGCCAAACCCTGGTACGCCGTCAACCCGCTCTCTCTGGTGATTAACGGTTACCGTGATGCCATGCACGGGCACTGGCCAGCACAAAGCAGCCTGCTCACGCTCATTGCCATTGCAGTGACTTGCTTCTCGGTTGGTGTGTTTATATTCCAGCACTTCGATAAAAACGTGGTAGACACCCTATGACATGGGCCATTCGTTGCGAGAACATTTCCAAACTGTACCGTATTGGCAAGTCCAATGTTACGGCCGCCGAAATGATCAACATGCGTATCCGGTGGATGCTCGGTCGAGTCATTAACCCACTGCAGAAGTCGAACACTCCGAAACCGGTGGAGACTACTCACGAATCACACACCATTCTTGACGCACTACAGACCCAAGATGCGCCCGCCAACCATTTCTGGTCTCTGAAAGACGTGGACCTGGAGATAAAACAAGGCGACCGAGTCGGAATTATCGGTCCGAACGGCTGCGGCAAGAGTACGCTACTGAAAATTCTGTCGAGAATCACTTCACCCTCGCATGGTGGCTTCCGTTTCCGCGGACGATTGATCAGTCTGCTGGAGATTGGTACAGGATTTCACGGCGACCTCAGCGGCCGTGAAAACATCTACCTGAACGGCTCGATCATGGGCATGAAACCTCAAGAAATCAGCCGTCGCATTGAGGAAATCATCGAGTTCTCGGAACTCGGGGAGCTGATCGACACTCCGGTGAAACGCTACTCATCAGGCATGTATGTGCGCCTCGCATTCTCCGTGGCAGCACACCTTGAATCCGAGATTCTCATCGTCGATGAAGTTTTGGCTGTTGGCGATGCGGCGTTCCAGAGACGCTGCACCGAAAAAATGCTTCAAGTAGCAGACCAGGGCCGGACACTGCTGTTCGTCAGCCACGACATGGATGCCGTCAACCGCATTTGCAACAGAGCCGTGCACATGGCTCACGGTCGTATTATCAACGACAGCAAAATCGAACTGCCGAAAAACATCGACGACAAAACACTTCCCACGCAAACGGTTTCAGACATTACTCGCTCCTATATCCGTTCTGGCATTCAACTGACACCGGCAGTCACTTGGGCAGAGCACAGCGCACCGGTGTTTGACGACTGCGTAAGGCTGGACTCGATCATGATTCTTGATCAAGCCGGAAACCCGAGTTCCGAATTTGACGTGAAGGAAGAGTTCGTCATTGAAGTCAAGTTCACGGTACTTGAGGAGAAATGGCCGATCAATGTGCACCTTCACCTGAAAGATCTTGCGGGCCATTATGTACTGGTGAGCATGGACAACCTGTACACCGGCACTGATGTTCGGGCAGTGGGACAACATGTTGAACGTTGCACTGTGAAGTCACCGCTGCTCAATGTAGGCGACTATCGTATTGACGTTGAGCTCTGGCCAGGCGCTGAAATCGATCATAGGATCATCAGGCAGGCCGTTCTCAGCTTCACGGTTGCCGATGACAGCGAACCGACCGGGGTTCGTGGAAACTGGCCCAACGCATGGCCAAACTGCATGGTTCGGCCTCAACTATCCTGGGATGTCGACATGCCTGTTAACCGTCAGGCGCGATAATCAGTGGCTCTAGACAATACGAACGCCCTCTCCCTTGCCCCCCAAGGGAAAGTGGTGATTTTGATCTCGTTCCCGCATCAACTGCTGCACGCCCTCTGCGCGCTTCGCTATGATAGAGAATCTCGGGGCATTTCCAGCAAAAGCCCAGCCACCCTCGTACTGTGGTCCTATCAACCGAACGACCATTTGCCGAACTCACACGTTCGGCAATTTTTCGATGCTGCACTCAAAAGCTTCCCGTTCATCACAGCGGTGCTGCCATCATTGAAGGAACGTAAAGGCCCGTTATCACCGTATCGCAAATTGATGAAGCGCTCAGAGTGGCTCAGGGAGTATTTGAAAATCACTCCCGGAGAATGCGCCACATTCTATTACGCACACGATGCCAGCTCAGAACATACTGCGCAGGCATTCATGCAGGCTTTGCTAGCCAAACGGAACATCTGTTATGGCGATTCGCCTGGCTTTCTCTATCCACCTACAAGGCCCCGCGCTAACCCCTTTGACCTTAGCCTTGGCGGTCTGAAAAACTCTTTTTGGTTCAACCGAGTCAGCATTGCCGGCGAATGGATTGCGGCAGAGACAGCGTTGACCGCTGTCAATTTTGATGATCTGGATTCGTCCCTTCCCTGCCCAACACGTACAACCATACCTATCGATATTCTCGAGCAGACGCTTGCCACTCTGAAAACATTTTTCGCCCCCATGCTCCAACTTGAGCAGGACATTAGCGCAAGGTCAAAAACAGAACCTGCCTGGGTACTCATCCTCAGCAATTTCACGAGTAGCAAGCTTACCTGTGAAGAGGATGAGCTCCAGCTGTATGTCCAGATCTGCAAGGAGCACGTGACGCCGGGTCGTGCAGTTTTTATTAAAAAACATGCCGGAACCCCGGCCAAGTTCGTTGCACGGCTGTTACAGCGCCTCGATAACTATCACGCCGAAAAACTCCCAGAACACCTGGATCGCCTACCTATTGAGTTTCTCGGTCAAGTACTCAATTCTTGCAGTATCATCTCCGTTTCATCGGCATCGGCACTGCTGAGCCTACTGCCAACCCCCAACCTCATTCACGCGCTCACTGCCGAACACATCGAAGAATTCTTTAAGCCGGACTATAAAAAATACATGAGCTTGGCCAACGAAAGAATATTGAAACAATCAAAATACCCCCCACCAAGCCCACCCCGGTGTCAGGCTAGATAAAAAGTGTAGTGGCCTAATGAAACCAACCCCCAATTTAGGCGAGAATGCTCGCTCAACCGAGGTGTCGACATCACCTAAATCGGGACCCGGGGGAAATGGCGCTCTCTGGCTGTAGCTCTGGATCATGTGCTCCGTAGCTTGAAAACTGAATGGATACCGACCGTGGGTGATAGAACTGCTCAAGAAACCCAGCGCGATATCCGTCTTTTCTTGATGTATCGGTACAACTGGATCCGCCCCATCAATTCACCGGTGGGTTGTCGCCAGCTCGGACCGAAGAAAAATTCAACGTCGTGCCCGGGATTGGTTGACCGCTACACAATCCGGAAACGGAGTTGCCAATACTGAAAATAGCCGCACAAAAACACAGTTGACGCGACAACCATCTTGCATAATTCCGCACTTAGGCCCACTTAATAATGCTCCCTCTCAATGTGAAACGCCTTCCCCCCTCGCTAATTGCGATGTTTATAATTTTCGCCTTTCCATCGTCGATTATTTTTCTTCATGATGAAAAACCCAATAACGACATCATTATTGACAAGCTCCCCTACACCATCAACGAGCCAGGAAACTACAAGCTTGAAAAATCGCTACATAGCGACCGCAACGGTATTGAAATCAATGCCAGCAATGTCACCATTAATCTCAATCACAATACGATCACTGGATCGACAGGCGGGGGCAATACCGGATTCGGCATTTTTTCCTTCGGCCAAAGCAACATAACCGTAAAAAACGGACTTATTCGCGGTTTCCAGTACGGCATTTACCTTTCTGGACTTTCTGACTTTGCAGAATCCTCTTCAGCGCTGGTAGGTCGAAATCACTTAGTGGACGGCATGAACATCCGCTTTAGCACCTTCCGAGGGATTCGGGTTGAGGGCGAAAACTCCGTCATCAGTAACAATATGATTTCGGACATTGGGGGCGATACCACAATTGACAATGCTTACTCCATGGGCATCGAGGCGTTTGGCAAGCAAGTTCTCGTCAAAAACAACAGCATCATGGAAGTAAGAGGCATGGGGATTCAAGATATTGGTGAGGGTGTAGGGATCTCACTCTCCCGATATGGCGAAGGCAGCATTGTAGATGGTAACCATGTGGCCAACCGAGAGTTTGAAATCAGCAGTAGCTCTCCTGCCTGGAAAACCAGATCAAGATCAACTTACGGAATATGGGTAGGTGGCGACGGTATTCACGATGTCGTTGTCAGACACAATACAATCAATAACTTCAAACAGGGAATAACGTTCAAGCGTTCTGAATCAGGCAGTCTCTTTGGGAATAGAGTCACCAACGCGTTTATCCCCTATTACCTCCCTGACAATCAAAGCAGAACAAGAGTGGCCGATCTCGGGCAGAACACCTCGGATGAACAGACCCTCGATTTGAAGCCTGGCCGAGCAACGCCTGGCCAGGTCGAAACTGTGGAGCCACCTTACCTCACCTACCTTTCACCACTGCATCGCCTTGCCTACCCCGCTTTTCTTCCGCGACCAAACCCAACCAATGGCGACGATATCATTATTGGAATTGGCGAACGGAACATGGTCGATTACTGGTCCCCGATTGACCCAAGTAAACCCGACAGCCCTGTATTCATTGACTTGGCCGCCGGTCGAGCGACGGGCAGCGGAAACGACCGCCTGATTGCCATTCAGGGCGCCCAAGGCAGCCCCTACGACGACACAATCCTGGGCAATGACAACGACAACTTGCTGGCCGGCGGAGTTGGCAACGATCGTATTGAAGGCAGAGCAGGAAATGACTATATCTATGGCGATGACGGGGACGACGAGCTTTTTGGCGGTTCAGGTGATGATGTTCTTGATGGAGGTGCTGGCAACGATATTCTGTGGGGCGGCCTGGGCGCTGACACCTTCATTTTCTGGAAAGGCAGCGGCGGCGAAAAAACCATTATCGGAGACTTTTCGGGCAGTACCGGCGAGCAAGACAAAATTGACCTTGCTGGCGTTTTAGGTACATTTGAAGAAGTACTGAGCGCATCGAAAGCAGTGGGCGACGACTTGCTGATCACGCTGAACTCTGACGACTCAATCTTGCTGCTCAATGTAACGAAAGAAACGCTCACTCCTGCTGATTTTATCTTCTGACATCAAACCGGCATAACTATCGGACGCTTACCAACAGGCACGCGTCCCATTGCACTACACGCGCCGCGCAATCACCGCGACAATCAGACCGATATTCCCCATCAACGTCTGGCGATATACCCCTGAATGTTTAAGGCCCAAAACCCTTCCAAAAAACCCATTATTTCTAGCCTCAGAAAAGCGCTCAAGTGTCTTTCTGTTTTCCGCAGTAAATTGATGACTAATCATCTGCAAAGAAATCATATTATTATCGATCCAACTGCGAAAACGCCCGCGCAACAACTCTCTTACACGCTTACTATGATTGAGGAACCCACGATTAGTACCAATACAATTCAAACTGTGCTGTCGATAGCGAACAGTTGGTTTCAAATCATAATGAATTCGACCATTACAACCACTGACAATCATATAGGCCCACCAGTCATGAGAAACAGCAGGCACGGCATCACCGGCTTCGCGAATCAAATTCATCAGTGCCTGATTGAAGACCATGGTATTTCCACCTGCAATATTCTGAACCAGTGCGTTCTGAAATGTCGCCGGCTTTGAAAATGAGGGAGAGAAGCCAATACTCGCCCCACATTCATCAATCAGCTCAGTACGCGAACAATATAACGCCGGCACAGAAGCGTCACCGTTTGCAAGCCAATCCACGGCTATCTTGAGCTTATCTTCATTCCAAACATCATCCTGATCACACCAGGCATAATAGTCGGCTTCCACATCGGCACGACAACTGACGGCCAGAAAGTTTCGAGCAAACCCCTTTCGCGGCCCCTCAGCCAACTCAATACGCTCATGCCCCCAACACTCAATATGAGCGGCAATAATGGCCCGCGTTGAGTCATTCGAACCATCGTCAGAAACAAAAACTTTAAAGTTTTGATGGGTTTGACGAGAAATGGAAGCCATTTGCTCATTGAGGAAGCGCTCGCCATTTCGTGTACATAGTAGTACGGCGACAGAAGCAGTGGCAGCCAAACCAAAACAATCCGTAGACACGCGATTAAAATCTAAAGTTTTTGAAATCCCGTTCACACTAACACTTCCTCACCACTCTAAGCTCTAAATATCAATGTCGATAGCAATAGAAATTAATGCTCCACAAAAATGGAATACTTCCGCACTACACACTTACAACACAATAGTCAAACCAGATCTAGATACAAAACACTACTAGTATCCATCAGAAAAGGCAGGCCGCTGCGTAGGCATTTTCCACATCAACTAAAGAGTTGTCTATCTTGTGCACAGAGAAAAACCCATTTTTCCTACACAGAAAATTGCCCCTACCAGTTGTCCTCCTAGACCGTTTTCTGTGCGTAATCGTTAATTTTTTCGAGCCAAAGAAAAAGCCCCAAGAGCAGAACTCTCGGGGCTTTCAGGGGAAAACCTTACACTTTTAGTCTGAGCAATTTCCTAGAACGGGATATCGTCATCAAAGCTGTCGAAATCCGGAGCCGGCTGAGGAGCGGCCTGCTGTGGAGCCGGACGCGACTGTTGCGGTGCCGACTGCTGCGGACGCGGCGCCTGCTGCTGGCGTGGAGCCGGAGCGGACTGCTGATAGTTGTTGCCCCCGCCTTGTTGGTCGCCCTGCTGTGGACGGCCGCCCAGCAGTTGCATGGTGCCTTGCATGTCGACCACGATTTCAGTGGTGTAACGCTTGATACCGTCTTTTTCCCACTCGCGGGTCTGCAGCTTGCCTTCGATGTAGACCTGCGAACCTTTACGCAGGTATTCGCCAGCGATTTCCGCCACTTTGCCGAACATCGAAACACGGTGCCATTCGGTCTTCTCGACCTTCTGCCCGGTCTGCTTGTCGGTCCACTGTTCGCTGGTCGCCAGACTCAGGTTGGTCACGGCGTTACCGTTAGGCAAGTAGCGAACTTCGGGATCCTGGCCGCAAGTGCCGACCAATATGACTTTGTTAACCCCACGGGCCATAACGTTCTCCTAGGCTACGCACGCTGCCTCGGGCGGGTTGTTCACCAGGCGCTCGAGGGTAGTGCGATCCAATAGTTCTGTGTCCAATTTGATGTAAATCGCTGCTTCATCAGCAACGATTACCGCATCTGTTACCCCTACGACGGCCTTCAGGCGCTCAACCAGACCCGCTTCGCGGATCGCCTCGGGCGACAACGGCAAGCGCAGGCTCGTGACATAAGGTGGTTCGCGCATGGTAACAGCAAAGGCCAGCCAGAGGGCAGCCAGGCCGGCGCATCCGAGGAAGACAACCGACAGACCGCCATGCTGGAACATCCAGCCGCCGAGGATCCCGCCCAGTGCCGATCCGAGGAACTGACTGGTGGAATAAACCCCCATCGCCGTGCCCTTGCCGCCCGCCGGTGAAACCTTGCTGATCAGCGATGGCAACGAAGCTTCCAGCAAGTTGAACGCGGTAAAGAACACCACCGTTCCGATCACCAGGGCCCGCAAGCTATCGCCGAACTGCCAGAAGAATAGCTCAGTGAGCATCAGCGTCAGCACTGCGCCCAATAAAACTCGTTTCATTTTGCGTTTCTTCTCGCCGTAGATAATGAACGGGATCATGGCGAAGAAGGAAATCAGCAGCGCGGTCAGGTAGACCCACCAGTGCTGCTCTTTGGGCAGCCCGGCTTTTTCGACCAGGGCCAGCGGCAATGCAACGAAGCTCGACATCAACATCGCGTGCAACACAAAAATACCCAGGTCCAGGCGCAGCAGGTCCGGGTGCTTGAGCGTCGGCATCAGTGCCTGACGCGCGACGCCGGATTCACGGTGCTGCAACGGCCCTGTGGAGCGCGGCACCATGAACATCACGATCACGATACCCACCAGCGCCATGCCACCGGTGGCGAGGAACAACCCGGAAAGGCCGAAGGCGCGAGTCAGCAAAGGCCCTACCACCATGGCGACCGCGAACGACAGACCAATCGTCATGCCGATCATGGCCATGGCTTTGGTCCGATGCTGTTCGCGGGTCAGGTCTGACAACAAAGCCATGACCGCTGCGGAAATCGCCCCGGCGCCTTGCAGGATTCGCCCGGCGATAACGCCCCAGATCGAGTCGGCGTTCGCCGCCAGCACACTGCCGAGGGCAAACACGATCAGCCCCAGGTAAATCACCGGGCGGCGTCCGATGCGGTCGGAAATGAAGCCGAACGGAATCTGAAATATCGCCTGGGTCAGGCCGTAAGCGCCAATCGCCAGCCCGATGAGGGCCGGGGTCGCTCCTGCCAGATCCATCCCATAGGTCGCCAGTACCGGCAACACCATGAACATGCCAAGCATACGGAACGCGAACACGAGGGCCAGACCGCTTGCTGCGCGGGTCTCACTGCCACTCATGCGTTCGCTGTGGGGATCGTGCATGGAAAAACCTCATGTGAACCGGCGGCGATTCTACCAGTCCCATCGATTGACAGGGTATATCGCGACGCTTTGACGCGTTCCGCTGACAGACTCTTCATGTACGACAGTAAACCACTCGTTTGATAGTGTGCATCCATCCAGTATTTGGCCGTATACTCCTACGTTTTCGACGCCCGCCGAGCGAGGCCACTTTGGACAAGATCCTGATTCGTGGGGCCCGAACCCACAACCTGAAGAACATCGACCTGACCCTGCCACGGGACAAACTGATCGTCATCACCGGCTTGTCCGGATCCGGCAAATCGTCCCTGGCGTTCGACACGCTGTACGCCGAAGGCCAGCGCCGCTATGTCGAGTCGCTGTCGGCCTATGCCCGGCAGTTTTTGTCGATGATGGAAAAGCCTGACGTCGACACCATTGAAGGTTTGTCGCCAGCCATTTCCATCGAACAGAAGTCGACCTCGCACAACCCGCGTTCGACGGTCGGCACCATCACCGAAATCTACGACTATCTGCGCCTGCTCTACGCTCGCGTCGGTATTCCGCGCTGCCCGGATCACGACATTCCGCTGGAAGCGCAGACCGTCAGCCAGATGGTCGACCTGGTCCTCGCCCAACCGGAGGGCAGCAAACTGATGCTGCTGGCGCCGGTGATCCGCGAGCGTAAAGGCGAACACCTTTCGGTCTTCGAAGAACTGCGCGCCCAGGGCTTTGTCAGGGCCCGGGTCAACGGCAGGATCTGCGAACTGGACGAACTGCCGAAGCTGGACAAGCAGAAGAAGCATTCGATTGACGTCATCGTCGACCGCTTCAAGGTCCGCGCCGATCTGCAACAGCGTCTGGCCGAATCCTTCGAAACCGCGCTGAAACTGGCGGACGGCATTGCCCTGGTCGCACCGATGGACGACGAACCCGGCGAAGAGATGATCTTCTCCGCGCGCTTCGCCTGCCCGATCTGCGGTCACGCGATCAGCGAGCTGGAACCCAAGCTGTTCTCCTTCAACAACCCGGCCGGCGCCTGCCCGACCTGCGATGGTCTGGGCGTGAAGCAATTCTTCGACATCAAGCGACTGGTCAATGGCGAACTGACTCTGGCCGAAGGTGCGATTCGCGGCTGGGACAGGCGTAACGTCTATTACTTCCAGATGCTCGGGTCGCTGGCGGCGCACTACAAGTTCAGCCTCGAAGTACCGTTCAACGAACTACCGGCCGAGCAGCAGAAATTCATCCTGCACGGCAGCGGCTCCCAGAACGTCGATTTCAAATACCTGAATGACCGTGGCGACATCGTCAAACGTTCGCACCCGTTCGAAGGCATCGTGCCAAACCTGGAACGTCGCTACCGCGAAACCGAATCGGCATCGGTGCGTGAAGAGCTGGCCAAGTTCCTCAGCACCCAGCATTGCCCGGATTGCCGTGGCACCCGCCTGCGTCGCGAGGCGCGGCATGTCTGGGTTGGCGAGAAGACGCTGCCGGCGGTAACCAATCTGCCGATTGGCGATGCATGCGAATACTTCGGCGTGCTTAAGCTGACCGGGCGTCGCGGTGAAATTGCCGACAAGATCCTCAAGGAAATCCGCGAGCGCCTGCAGTTCCTGGTCAACGTCGGCCTCGATTATCTGTCGCTGGATCGCAGTGCCGACACGCTGTCCGGTGGCGAGGCGCAGCGGATTCGTCTGGCCAGTCAGATTGGTGCCGGCCTGGTGGGCGTTCTATACATCCTCGATGAACCGTCGATTGGTCTGCACCAGCGCGACAACGACCGTTTGCTCGGCACGCTCAAGCACCTGCGCGACATCGGCAACACGGTGATCGTGGTCGAACACGATGAAGATGCCATTCGCCTGGCTGACTATGTCGTGGATATCGGCCCGGGTGCCGGCGTGCACGGGGGGCATATCGTCGCCGAAGGTACGCCAGCGGAAGTCATGGCTCACCCTGACTCGCTGACCGGCAAGTACTTGTCGGGTCGGGTGAAGATTGCCGTTCCAGCCAAACGCACGCCGCGTAACAAGAAATTGTCGCTGTCCCTCAAGGGCGCTCGCGGCAATAACTTGCGCAACGTCGATCTGGAGATTCCGATTGGCCTGCTGACCTGCGTTACCGGCGTGTCCGGTTCGGGCAAGTCGACGCTGATCAACAACACGCTGTTTCCTTTGAGCGCGACGGCACTCAACGGTGCGACGACGCTTGAGGCTGCGGCTCACGACAGCATCAAAGGGCTGGAACACCTGGACAAGGTCGTCGACATTGACCAGAGCCCGATCGGCCGCACGCCACGCTCCAACCCGGCGACGTACACCGGGCTGTTCACGCCGATTCGCGAACTGTTCGCCGGCGTGCCGGAATCCCGTTCCCGCGGTTACGGGCCGGGACGTTTCTCCTTCAACGTGAAGGGCGGACGCTGCGAAGCCTGCCAGGGCGACGGCCTGATCAAGGTTGAAATGCACTTCCTGCCGGACATCTATGTTCCGTGCGACGTCTGCAAGAGCAAGCGCTACAACCGCGAAACGCTGGAGATCAAGTACAAGGGCAAGAGCATCCACGAAACCCTCGAGATGACCATCGAGGAAGCTAGGGTGTTCTTCGACGCGGTGCCGGCACTGGCACGCAAGCTTCAGACGTTGATGGATGTCGGCCTGTCGTACATCAAGCTGGGGCAATCGGCGACCACGCTGTCTGGTGGTGAAGCGCAGCGGGTGAAGCTGTCCCGCGAGCTGTCCAAGCGCGATACCGGAAAGACGCTGTACATCCTCGATGAGCCAACCACCGGTTTGCACTTCGCGGATATTCAGCAACTGCTCGACGTGCTGCATCGACTGCGCGACCACGGCAACACCGTGGTGGTGATCGAGCACAATCTGGACGTGATCAAGACCGCTGACTGGTTGGTAGATCTGGGGCCGGAAGGTGGTTCCAAAGGCGGGCAGATTATCGCCGTCGGTACGCCGGAAGAAGTCTCCGAGATGAAGCAGTCTCACACCGGTTTCTATCTCAAACCGCTGCTGGCTCGCGACAAGGCCTGAATCAGGCCCACGAAAAAGCCCCTGTCACTTTGTCGGTGACAGGGGCTTTTTTGTTGACACTGTAGGAGCACAGCTTGCTGGCGATGGCGATATCAAGGAAGCCTTCGCCAGCAAGCTGTGCTCCTACGGTTCAATGTCAGGCGTGAGATTGCAGGTAATTTTCCAGACCGATCAACTTGATCAGACCCAACTGCTTCTCGAGCCAGTAGGTGTGGTCTTCTTCAGTATCGTTCAGTTGAATGCGCAGCATCTCGCGGCTGACGTAGTCTTTGTGCTGCTCGCAGAGTTCGATGCCCTTGCAGAGTGCGGCGCGGACTTTGTATTCCAGTCGCAGGTCGGCAGCGAGCATGTCAGGAACCGTGGTGCCGACATCAAGATCGTCCGGACGCATGCGTGGCGTGCCTTCGAGCATCAGAATTCGGCGCATCAGCGCATCGGCGTGCCCTGCTTCCTCTTCCATCTCGTGGTTGATTCGTTCGTAGAGCTTGGTGAATCCCCAGTCCTCATACATCCGCGAGTGAACGAAATATTGATCACGCGCGGCCAGTTCGCCGGTCAGCAACGTGTTGAGGTAATCGATTACGTCTGGGTGGCCTTGCATCGCCCTACATCTCCCTGCTTGAAAGTCTGTAGTTTGAACCACAGCGACTGTTTGGTCACTTGGTTTGCGCGATAAAAGCGAAGATATTCTGAGAAAAGTAGTTTAAATAGCGCAAAAACCACCCTAATGAGGGCGGTTCTGCTTCTCGTTTAGACTTCGTTAATCTGTACGTTGAGCGCCTTTGCGATTGCGTCTCCATAAGCCGGGTCGGCCTTGAAGAAATGCTGCAATTGGCGATCCACTACATCAGCGGAGACCCCTGCCATCGCGCCCGCAATATTGTTGGTCAGCAGGTTTTTCTGCTCATCACTCATCAAACGGAACAAGGCACCTGCATGGCTGTAGTAGTCCGTGTCTTCGCGATGATCGTAACGATCAGCCGCACCGCTCAATGCCAAAGCAGGCTCAGCATAACGAGGCGCCTGTTTTGGCGACTCTACGTAACTGTTCGGCTCGTAGTTCGGCGCTGCACCGCCATTGCTGCCAAACGCCATGGAGCCATCACGCTGGTAGCTGTTGACCGGACTGCGCGGCGCATTCACCGGCAGTTGCTGATGGTTGGTACCAACACGGTAGCGGTGCGCATCGGCGTAAGCGAACACTCTCCCTTGCAGCATGCGGTCTGGTGACAGGCCGACACCCGGCACCATATTGCTCGGACCGAACGCCGCTTGTTCAACTTCAGCGAAGTAGTTCTGCGGATTACGGTTGAGCTCGAGCTCACCCACTTCGATCAGTGGGAACTCTTTCTGCGACCAGGTCTTGGTCACATCGAAAGGGTTCTCGTAGTGCGCCGCAGCCTGGGCCTCGGTCATGATCTGAATGCACACACGCCATTTTGGAAAGTCGCCACGCTCAATCGCTTCGAACAAATCGCGCTGAGCGTAATCCGGATCGGTGCCCGCCAGGCGAGCAGCTTCTGCCGGTGCCAGGTTCTTGATCCCTTGCTGGGTCTTGTAATGCCACTTCACCCAGTGACGCTCGCCGCTGGCACTGATCAGGCTGTAAGTGTGGCTGCCGAAGCCGTGCATGTGACGGTAGCCGTCAGGTATGCCACGGTCCGAAAACAGGATGGTGACCTGGTGCAGCGCCTCAGGTGAGTGCGACCAGAAGTCCCACATCATCTGCGCACTTTTCAGGTTGCTTTGCGGCAGGCGTTTTTGGGTGTGGATAAAGTCCGGAAACTTGAGCGGATCACGAATGAAAAACACAGGGGTGTTGTTGCCAACGATGTCCCAGTTACCTTCTTCGGTATAGAACTTCAGAGCAAAGCCACGTGGGTCGCGTTCCGTGTCAGCCGAGCCGCGCTCACCGCCCACGGTGGAAAACCGCAGAAACGTTGGGGTCTGCTTACCGACGGATTCGAACAGCTTGGCGCTGGTGTATTCAGTGATGTCGCGCGTCACGGTGAACGTACCGCAAGCACCCGAACCCTTGGCGTGTACGCGGCGCTCAGGAATGTTTTCACGGTTGAAGTGGGCAAGCTTCTCGATCAGGTGGAAGTCGTCGAGCAGCAATGGGCCACGAGGGCCGGCGGAGCGGGAATTCTGGTTGTCGGCGACAGGAGCGCCACTGGCGGTGGTAAGTATTTTATTTTGGCTCATGCGATCTCTTCCTCTGTCAGTCTTGAACTGCCGGCTAATCGGCTGAGAGGGAGTATTGATCACCAACGTTACACCTACAAATTCATTAACTTGTAAGCGTCGATAGAAAATTACTAACGACGGCTCCACTTTTCAAACGCCCACAAAAAACCGGGCACTAGGCCCGGTTCTTCGTTTCAGACTGACGTCTTACTCAGCGGATACAGCTTCACCGCCGGTAGCACGATCAACCAACTCGACGTACGCCATAGGCGCGTTGTCGCCAGTGCGGAAGCCGCACTTGAGGATGCGCAGGTAGCCACCCTCACGGGTAGCGTAACGCTTGCCCAGGTCGTTGAAGAGCTTACCAACGATAGCTTTCGAACGAGTACGGTCGAAAGCCAGACGGCGGTTAGCCAGGCTGTCTGTCTTGGCCAAAGTGATCAGCGGCTCAGCAACGCGACGCAGTTCTTTAGCTTTCGGCAGTGTAGTTTTGATCAGCTCGTGCTCGAACAGCGACACTGCCATGTTTTGAAACATGGCCTTGCGGTGCGAGCTAGTGCGGCTCAGGTGACGACCACTTTTACGATGACGCATGGTTCATTCCTTACCAAACACGACGTTCGGTGATTACGACGATCAGGCAGTCGCCTTGTCGTCCTTCTTAAGACTTGCAGGCGGCCAGTTGTCGAGGCGCATGCCGAGGGACAGACCGCGGGAGGCCAGAACGTCCTTGATTTCAGTCAAGGATTTCTTGCCAAGGTTCGGAGTCTTCAACAGCTCTACTTCGGTACGCTGAATCAGGTCACCGATGTAGTAGATGTTTTCCGCCTTAAGGCAGTTAGCCGAACGTACAGTCAGTTCCAGATCGTCAACCGGGCGAAGCAGGATCGGATCGATCTCGTCTTCCTGCTCGACAACCACTGGCTCACTGTCACCTTTGAGGTCGACGAACGCAGCCAACTGCTGTTGCAGAATGGTTGCAGCGCGACGGATAGCCTCTTCAGGATCCAGAGTACCGTTGGTTTCCAGATCAATAACCAGCTTGTCCAGGTTAGTACGCTGCTCGACACGGGCGTTTTCCACCACGTATGCGATACGGCGAACCGGGCTGAACGAAGAGTCAAGCTGCAAGCGACCGATGCTGCGGCTTTCGTCTTCATCGCTCTGACGCGAGTCTGCCGGTTCATAACCACGACCACGAGCTACGGTGAGCTTCATGTTCAGGGCGCCGTTAGACGCCAGGTTAGCGATTACGTGATCGGGGTTAACGATCTCGACATCATGATCCAGCTGAATATCGGCAGCGGTAACCACCCCCGAACCCTTCTTCGACAAGGTCAGCGTAACTTCGTCACGACCGTGCAGCTTGATAGCCAGACCTTTAAGGTTCAACAGGATTTCAATTACGTCTTCCTGTACGCCTTCGATTGCGCTGTACTCATGGAGTACACCGTCAATCTCGGCCTCGACTACTGCACAGCCGGGCATTGAGGACAACAGGATGCGGCGCAGCGCGTTGCCCAGGGTGTGGCCGAAACCACGCTCGAGAGGCTCGAGAGTGATCTTGGCGCGGGTTGGACTGACAACCTGCACATCAATATGGCGGGGTGTCAGGAACTCATTTACCGAAATCTGCATGGATGCACCTATTTTCTAGCCCTTACTTGGAGTAGAGCTCGACAATCAGGCTTTCGTTGATGTCGGCGGACAGATCACTGCGAGCTGGAACGTTCTTGAAAACGCCCGACTTCTTCTCAGTGTCTACTTCTACCCATTCTACGCGGCCACGTTGGGCACACAGATCGAGAGCTTGGACAATGCGAAGTTGGTTCTTTGCTTTCTCGCGAATCGCGACCACGTCACCAGCACGAACCTGGTAAGACGGTACGTTTACGGTCTGACCGTTAACGCTGACGGATTTGTGCGATACCAGCTGACGGGATTCGGCACGAGTAGAGCCAAAACCCATACGGTATACAACGTTGTCCAGACGGCATTCGAGCAGTTGCAGCAGGTTTTCACCGGTTGCACCTTTCTTGCCAGCAGCTTCTTTGTAGTAGCCGCTGAATTGACGCTCGAGAACGCCGTAGATACGACGGACCTTCTGCTTTTCACGCAGTTGGGTGCCGTAATCGGACTGGCGACCGCGGCGTTGGCCGTGGATACCAGGTGCTGCTTCAATGTTGCACTTCGATTCGATCGCGCGCACGCCGCTCTTCAGAAAGAGATCGGTGCCTTCGCGACGAGCGAGTTTGCATTTTGGACCAATGTAACGAGCCATTCTTTACAATCTCCTGGATTACACGCGGCGCTTCTTCGGCGGACGGCACCCGTTGTGCGGGATTGGCGTCACGTCGGTGATGCTGGCGATCTTGTAGCCACAGCCGTTCAAAGCGCGGACTGCAGATTCACGACCTGGGCCTGGACCTTTGACGTTAACGTCGAGGTTTTTCAGACCGTATTCCAGCGCAGCTTGACCAGCACGTTCAGCAGCTACTTGAGCAGCAAACGGGGTGGACTTGCGGGAACCGCGGAAACCCGAACCACCGGAGGTAGCCCAGGAAAGAGCGTTGCCTTGACGGTCGGTGATGGTCACGATTGTGTTGTTAAAAGAAGCATGGATGTGGGCGATGCCATCAACCACTGTCTTTTTAACTTTTTTACGAGGACGAGCAGCAGGTTTAGCCATGATTAATTTCCTGTCGATTCGCTGGGGCGATTACTTGCGGATCGGCTTACGCGGACCTTTACGGGTACGCGCGTTAGTCTTGGTACGCTGACCGCGTACTGGAAGACCACGACGATGACGCAGACCGCGATAGCAACCGAGGTCCATCAAACGCTTGATTTTCATGTTGATTTCGCGACGCAGGTCACCTTCAGTGGTGAACTTCGCCACTTCGCCACGCAGCTGTTCAATCTGCTCGTCGCTCAGATCCTTGATCTTTGCGGCTGGGTTTACCCCAGTCACTGCACAGATCTTCTGTGCAGTAGTGCGACCAACACCATAGATGTAGGTCAGCGAGATAACAGTATGCTTGTTATCTGGAATGTTAACGCCTGCAATACGGGCCATTCAGTGGGACTCCAATTGACAGCTACCTACGCCCCGGAAGCCAAGAAATAGGGCGCGAGATAATATCGCTGTAATAACAAATAATCAACCCGGTAGCGCACTAGCTACCGGGCTTGAAGCACAATCACACTCAGCCTTGGCGCTGTTTGTGACGCGGTTCCGCGCTGCAAATTACTCGAACAACACCTTCGCGGCGAATAATCTTGCAGTTACGGCACAGCTTTTTCACCGATGCACGAACTTTCATCACCAACTCCTCGAACCTTATGGGTACTCAGCGCAACATGCCGCTGCCGTAACCCTTCAGGTTGGCTTTCTTCATCAGGGATTCGTACTGGTGCGAAACGAGGTGCGATTGTACTTGGGACATGAAGTCCATCACAACCACGACGACGATCAGCAACGAGGTCCCGCCAAGGTAGAACGGTACGTTTGCCGCAACCACCAGGAACTGGGGAAGCAGACACACGGCCGTCATGTAAAGAGCACCGAACATGGTCAAGCGAGTCAGAACGCCATCAATGTAGCGCGCAGACTGCTCACCTGGACGGATGCCCGGAATAAAGGCACCGGACTTCTTCAGGTTTTCCGCTACGTCTTTCGGATTGAACATCAACGCCGTATAGAAGAAGCAGAAGAAAATAATCCCTGCACTAAACAGCAGAATATTCAACGGCTGACCAGGAGCGATCGACTGCGAGATGTCCTGCAACCAGCCCATACCTTCAGACTGGCCGAACCAGGCACCCAACGAAGCCGGGAACAGCAAAATGCTGCTCGCGAAAATGGCCGGAATAACACCGGCCATGTTCACCTTCAGCGGCAAGTGGCTAGTCTGCGCAGCGAAGACCTTACGGCCCTGCTGACGCTTGGCGTAGTGAACAGCAATACGACGCTGACCACGCTCAATGAACACCACGAAACCGATAATCGCTACTGCCAGCAAACCGATGGCAACCAGGGCGAAGATGTTGATATCACCCTGACGTGCAGACTCGAAAGACTGCCCGATCGCTCTCGGAAGACCGGCGACGATACCCGAAAAAATCAACATCGAGATACCGTTGCCAACACCACGCTCAGTAATCTGCTCACCCAGCCACATCATGAACATCGCACCAGCCACAAACGTGGATACCGCGACGAAATGGAAGCCAAAGTCACCAGTGAACGCAACGCCCTGCCCTGCCAGACCAATGGACATGCCAATTGCCTGAACAAGAGCGAGGACGACAGTGCCGTAGCGGGTGTACTGGCTGATCTTGCGACGGCCAGCTTCACCTTCCTTCTTCAACTGCTCCAGCTGCGGGCTGACGGCGGTCATCAGCTGCATGATGATCGATGCCGAAATGTACGGCATGATCCCCAATGCAAAGATGCTCATCCGCTCCAGCGCGCCGCCGGAAAACATGTTGAACAAGCTAAGAATGGTCCCCTCATTCTGTCGAAACAGGTCCGCGAGTCGGTCCGGGTTGATACCTGGAACCGGGATGTGTGCGCCTATTCGGTAGACGATAATCGCCAGGAACAGAAAACGCAGACGAGCCCAGAGTTCAGACATACCGCCTTTGCCGAGCGCAGAGAGAGCACCTTGCTTAGCCATTTATTCCTCGAACTTGCCGCCAGCTGCTTCGATAGCCGCACGCGCACCTTTGGTGGCGCCGATTCCCTTTCCGATGGTAACAGCGCGAGTCACTTCACCGGACAGCATGATTTTCACACGCTGTACGTTGACGTTGATCACGTTGGCATCTTTCAAGGACTGCACGGTGACGATGTCGCCTTCCACTTTAGCCAGCTCGGACAAACGCACTTCTGCGCGATCCATGGCTTTCAGGGAAACGAAACCGAACTTCGGCAGGCGACGATGCAGCGGCTGTTGACCGCCTTCAAAGCCTGGAGCAATGGTGCCACCGGAGCGGGAGGACTGACCTTTGTGGCCACGGCCACCGGTCTTACCCAAACCACTACCGATACCACGGCCCGGACGATGCTTTTCGCGACGGGAACCCGGCGCTGGACTCAGATCATTGAGTTTCATCGATTAACCCTCGACACGCAGCATGTAGTAAGCCTTGTTGATCATCCCGCGATTCTCGGGAGTATCAAGTACTTCTACAGTGTGACCGATGCGACGCAGACCCAGACCCTTAACGCACAGTTTGTGGTTAGGGATGCGGCCGGTCATGCTTTTGATCAGCGTAACTTTAACGGTAGCCATGATCAGAAGATCTCCTTGACGCTTTTGCCACGCTTGGCGGCAATGGATTCAGGAGACTGCATAGCTTTCAAACCTTTAAAAGTGGCGTGAACCACGTTTACCGGGTTAGTCGAGCCGTAGCACTTGGCCAGAACGTTCTGAACGCCAGCAACTTCGAGGACAGCACGCATAGCGCCGCCAGCGATGATACCGGTACCTTCAGAAGCAGGCTGCATGTACACCTTCGAAGCGCCGTGACCGGACTTCATTGCGTACTGCAGAGTGGTGCCGTTCAGGTCAACTTGGATCATGTTGCGGCGAGCAGCTTCCATTGCCTTCTGGATCGCAGCAGGCACTTCACGTGACTTGCCACGGCCGAAGCCAACACGCCCTTTACCATCACCAACCACGGTCAACGCGGTGAAAGTGAAGATACGGCCGCCTTTAACGGTTTTGGCTACGCGGTTAACTTGAACCAGCTTCTCGATGTAGCCTTCGTCGCGCTTTTGGTCGTTATTTGACATAACTTAGAACTCCAGCCCAGCTTCACGAGCAGCATCAGCCAGCGCCTTGACGCGGCCGTGGTACTTGAAGCCAGAGCGGTCGAAAGCCACCTGCGAGACGCCAGCGGCTTTAGCACGCGTAGCGACCAGCTGGCCAACCTTAGTGGCCGCGTCGATGTTGCCAGTGGCGCCATCACGCAGTTCTTTATCCAAAGTCGAGGCAGATGCCAGGACTTTGTTGCCGTCGGCCGAAATGACCTGGGCGTAGATGTGCTGCGACGAGCGGAACACGCAGAGACGCACGACTTCGAGTTCGTGCATTTTCAGGCGTGCTTTGCGAGCGCGACGCAGTCGAGTAACTTTTTTGTCGGTCATTTGCTATGCCCTACTTCTTCTTGGCTTCTTTACGACGGACGACTTCGTCCGCGTAGCGCACACCTTTGCCTTTGTACGGCTCTGGTGGACGGAAGTCGCGGATCTCGGCGGCCACTTGACCTACCAGCTGCTTATCGATGCCCTTGATCAGGATATCGGTCTGGCTAGGAGTCTCAGCGGTGATGCCTTCCGGCAGTTCATAATCCACTGGGTGCGAGAAGCCAAGAGCCAGGTTCAGCACTGTGCCTTTTGCTTGCGCTTTGTAACCAACACCGACCAGCTGGAGCTTACGCTCGAAGCCTTGGCTTACGCCTTGGACCATGTTGTTTACCAACGCACGAGTGGTACCAGCCATTGCGCGAGTTTGTTGATCGCCATTGCGAGCAGCGAAACGCAGCTCACCAGCTTCTTCAACGATCTCAACGGACGAATGGATGTTCAGTTCGAGAGTGCCCTTGGCACCCTTCACCGAAAGCTGTTGGCCTGCGAATTTGACTTCGACGCCGGCTGGCAGCTTAACGGGGTTCTTAGCGACGCGTGACATGCTTATCCCCCCTTAGAACACAGTGCAAAGAACTTCGCCGCCGACACCGGCAGCGCGCGCAGCACGATCCGTCATCACACCTTTGTTGGTGGAGACGATAGACACACCGAGACCGCCACGAACTTTTGGCAGATCATCGACGGACTTGTACTGACGCAGGCCTGGACGGCTAACGCGCTTCACTTCCTCGATGACCGGACGGCCTTCGAAGTACTTCAGCTCGATGGACAGCAGTGGCTTGATTTCGCTGCTGATCTGATAACCCGCAATGTAACCTTCGTCCTTCAGGACTTTGGCAACAGCTACCTTCAAAGTAGAAGATGGCATGCTTACGACGGACTTTTCAGCCATCTGGGCATTACGGATTCGAGTTAGCATGTCCGCTAACGGGTCCTGCATACTCATGGGCTAGACGCTCCTAATACACAAAAAATTAGCCTTGCGGCTACTACGTGTCGCCGAGGACATCCGTGCAAAAAAAGCACGGGCTCAGGCGAGCCGGGTATTCTAGACACACCCCACAAATGAATCAAGCCCCAAAAGGGGCTTGATTCAAGTTCAAGGTCACCGGCGGTCAGGATCTTGCGAACCTGGACGCCGAGACTTTGATAGTGATTACCAGCTGGCTTTAACCAGACCAGGTACGTCACCACGCATTGCAGCTTCACGCAGTTTGTTACGGCCGAGGCCGAACTTGCGGTAAACGCCGTGTGGACGACCGGTCAGGCGGCAGCGGTTACGCATGCGCGAAGCGCTTGCGTCACGTGGCTGCTTTTGCAGAGCTACTGTAGCTTCCCAACGCGCTTCTGGACTTGCGTTCAGATCAACGATGATTGCTTTCAGTGCTGCACGCTTTTTGGCGTACTTGGCAACCGTGAGCTGACGCTTCAGCTCGCGGTTTTTCATGCTCATCTTGGCCATTTTCCTACTCCAATCAGTTGCGGAACGGGAATTTGAAAGCACGCAACAGGGCGCGACCTTCATCATCGTTCTTGGCAGTGGTGGTCAGGGTAATGTCCAGACCGCGGAGAGCATCGATCTTGTCGTAGTCGATTTCCGGGAAGATGATCTGCTCTTTAACGCCCATGCTGTAGTTACCACGACCATCGAAGGACTTGGCATTCAGGCCGCGGAAGTCGCGAACCCGAGGCAGGGAGATCGACAGCAGACGATCCAGGAACTCGTACATACGCTCACGGCGCAGGGTCACTTTGACGCCGATCGGCCAACCTTCACGGACTTTAAAGCCAGCGATGGATTTCCGAGCGTAAGTCACAACGACTTTCTGGCCGGTGATCTTTTCCAGGTCAGCAACAGCGTGCTCGATGACTTTTTTGTCACCGACTGCTTCGCCCAGACCCATGTTCAGGGTGATTTTGGTAACGCGTGGAACTTCCATCACGTTCGAAAGCTTAAGTTCTTCCTTAAGCTTCGGTGCGATTTCTTTCCAGTAAATCTCTTTTAGTCGTGCCATGGTCTCATCTACCTAGCAGTGTTCAAGCATCAACCGCTTTTTGGGTCGACTTGAAGACACGAATTTTCTTGCCGTCTTCTACTTTGAAACCAACGCGATCAGCCTTGTTGGTTTCGCCGTTGAAAATGGCTACGTTAGAAGCGTCCAGTGGAGCTTCTTTCTCGACGATACCGCCTTGTACGCCCGACATCGGGTTAGGCTTGGTATGACGCTTGACCAGGTTCAGACCACCGATAACCAGACGGTTATTAGCGAGAACCTTAAGCACCTTACCGCGCTTACCTTTGTCTTTGCCGGCGATCACGATGATCTCGTCGTCACGACGAATCTTTTGCATGTCGGATCTCCTTACAGCACTTCTGGGGCGAGCGAGACGATCTTCATGAACTTCTCAGTACGAAGTTCACGGGTCACTGGCCCAAAGATACGGGTGCCGATCGGCTCTTGCTTGTTGTTCAGAAGAACAGCAGCGTTGCCATCAAAGCGGATAATGGAGCCATCAGCACGACGTACGCCGTGACGAGTGCGGACTACAACAGCAGTCATCACTTGGCCTTTTTTCACTTTACCGCGAGGAATTGCTTCCTTCACGGTAACTTTGATGATGTCACCGATACCAGCGTAACGACGATGGGAGCCACCCAGCACCTTGATGCACATAACACGGCGAGCGCCAGAGTTATCGGCCACATCGAGCATGGATTGAGTCTGAATCATATAATTTCTCCGACCCCTAGTCCTTAGACTTCCACAGCGCGTTCGAGAACATCAACCAGCGCCCAAGACTTGGTCTTGGCCAAAGGACGAGTTTCACGAATAGTGACTTTGTCGCCGATGTGGCACTGATTGGTTTCGTCGTGCGCGTGCAGCTTAGTCGAACGCTTAACGTATTTACCGTAGATCGGGTGCTTAACGCGACGCTCGATCAGAACGGTGATGGTCTTGTCCATTTTGTCGCTGACAACACGGCCAGTCAGCGTACGGACGGTTTTTTCGGCTTCAGCCATGATTACTTACCTGCCTGCTGTTTGAGCACAGTCTTCACGCGAGCGATGTCACGCTTAACTTGCCGGAGCAGGTGAGACTGCCCCAACTGGCCAGTTGCTTTCTGCATGCGCAGATTGAACTGGTCGCGCAGCAGGCCGAGCAGTTGCTCGTTAAGCTGCGGCGCGTCTTTTTCACGAAGTTCGTTCGCTTTCATCACATCACCGTCCGTTTAACAAAGGCGGTGGCGAGCGGCAGCTTTGCAGCAGCCAGGGCAAAAGCCTCACGCGCCAGCTCTTCAGAAACACCCTCGATTTCATACAGGACTTTGCCTGGCTGAATCTGGGCAACCCAGTACTCCACACTACCCTTACCTTTACCCATCCGAACTTCGAGTGGCTTTTTGGAAATAGGCTTGTCCGGGAATACACGGATCCAGATCTTGCCGCCACGTTTAACGTGACGGGTCAGAGCACGACGCGCTGACTCGATCTGACGAGCGGTGAGACGACCACGAGCTACAGACTTCAGCGCGAACTCGCCGAAGCTGACTTTGCTACCGCGCAATGCCAGGCCACGGTTGTGACCAGTCATTTGCTTGCGGAACTTCGTACGCTTTGGTTGCAACATTTGGCGTACCCCTTACTTAGCAGCTTTTTTACGAGGCGCTGGTGCTTGTGGTTTCAGTTCTTCTTGGCGACCACCAATTACTTCGCCTTTGAAGATCCAAACCTTTACACCGATCACACCGTAAGTGGTGTGAGCTTCGTAGTTGGCATAGTCGATGTCGGCACGCAGGGTGTGCAGTGGCACACGACCTTCGCGATACCATTCAGTACGTGCGATTTCAGCACCGCCGAGACGACCGCTCACTTGGATTTTGATGCCTTTGGCACCAATGCGCATGGCGTTCTGTACAGCGCGCTTCATAGCGCGACGGAACATTACGCGACGCTCCAGCTGCTGAGCTACGCTCTGCGCAACCAACATACCGTCGAGTTCCGGCTTGCGGATTTCTTCGATATTGATGTGCACAGGCACACCCATTTGTTTGGTCAGGTCCTGACGCAGTTTCTCAACATCCTCACCTTTCTTCCCGATAACGATACCTGGGCGAGCGGTGTGGATGGTGATACGTGCAGTTTGGGCCGGACGATGGATATCGATACGGCTTACGGACGCGCTTTTTAGTTTGTCTTGGAGATACTCACGCACCTTCAGATCAGCGAACAAATAGTCCGCATAAGTCCGACCGTCTGCGTACCAGACGGAGGTGTGCTCCTTGACGATTCCCAGGCGAATGCCAATGGGATGTACTTTCTGACCCATCTCTTCGACTCCGTTACTTGTCAGCAACCTTGACAGTGATATGGCAAGACCGCTTGACGATGCGATCAGCACGGCCTTTGGCACGTGGCATGATGCGCTTCAGCGAACGCCCTTCGTTGACGAAAACGGTGCTGACCTTAAGGTCATCAACGTCTGCGCCTTCGTTATGCTCGGCGTTGGCTACGGCCGACTCCAGCACTTTCTTCATGATCTCGGCGGCTTTCTTACTGCTGAAAGCCAACAAGTTGAGCGCTTCGCCCACCTTCTTCCCGCGGATCTGGTCGGCGACCAAGCGGGCTTTCTGGGCGGAGATTCGAGCGCCCGACAACTTAGCGGCTACTTCCATTTCCTAACCCCTTAACGCTTGGCTTTCTTGTCAGCCACGTGCCCACGATAAGTGCGGGTACCGGCGAACTCGCCCAGTTTGTGGCCGACCATGTCTTCGTTCACGAGAACTGGAACATGTTGACGACCGTTGTGTACTGCGATGGTCAGACCGACCATTTGTGGCAGGATCATCGAACGGCGCGACCAGGTTTTAACTGGTTTGCGATCGTTCTTTTCCGCCGCCACTTCGATCTTCTTCAGTAGGTGAAGATCGATAAAAGGACCTTTTTTCAGAGAACGTGGCACTGTCGTATCCCTCTATTTACTTGCGACGACGGACGATCATTTTGTCGGTACGCTTATTACCACGAGTCTTCGCGCCCTTAGTCGGGAAGCCCCATGGCGATACCGGATGACGACCACCAGAGGTACGACCTTCACCACCACCATGTGGGTGGTCAACCGGGTTCATGGCAACACCACGAACGGTTGGGCGAACGCCACGCCAGCGTTTGGCACCAGCTTTACCCAGCGAACGCAGGCTGTGCTCGGAGTTCGAGACTTCGCCCAGGGTCGCGCGGCATTCAGCCAGCACTTTACGCATCTCACCAGAACGCAGACGCAGGGTCACATAGACACCTTCACGAGCGATCAGCTGAGCCGAAGCACCAGCGGAACGAGCGATTTGCGCGCCTTTACCTGGCTTCAATTCGATGCCGTGTACGGTACTACCAACTGGAATGCTGCGCAGTTGCAACTGGTTGCCCGGCTTGATCGGAGCCAAAGCACCCGAAATCAGCTGGTCACCAGCGTTCACGCCTTTAGGGGCGATGATGTAACGGCGTTCGCCGTCTGCGTACAACATAAGAGCAATGTGAGCAGTACGGTTTGGATCGTATTCGATACGCTCGACAGTGGCTGGAATGCCATCTTTGTCATTGCGACGGAAATCGACCAGACGATAATGCTGCTTATGGCCACCACCGATGTGACGAGTGGTAATACGACCATTGTTGTTACGACCACCAGACTTCGATTTCTTCTCGAGCAGCGGTGCGTGAGGAGCGCCTTTATGCAGCTCCTGGTTGACCACCTTGACCACATGACGGCGGCCAGGGGAAGTCGGTTTGCATTTAACGATTGCCATGATGCACCCCTTCCTTACTCAGCACTGCTGCTGAAATCGAGATCTTGGCCTGGCTGAAGGGAGATAACTGCCTTCTTCCAGTCATTACGCTTGCCCAGACCGCGAGCAGTACGCTTGCTCTTACCCAGAACATTCAGGGTAGTAACACGCTCTACTTTCACGCTGAACAGGCTTTCGACGGCCTTCTTGATTTCCAGCTTGGTTGCATCAGTAGCAACCTTGAAAACGAACTGACCTTTCTTGTCTGCCAGAACCGTAGCCTTCTCGGAAACGTGCGGGCCAAGCAGAACTTTAAATACGCGTTCCTGGTTCATCCCAGCAGCTCCTCGAATTTCTTCACGGCCGACACGGTGATCAACACCTTGTCGTATGCGATCAGACTAACTGGATCGGAACCTTGCACATCACGTACATCTACGTGCGGCAGGTTGCGAGCAGCCAGGTACAGGTTCTGATCAACAGCGTCCGACACGATCAGAACGTCGGTCAGGCTCATGTTGTTCAGCTTGCCCAGCAGGTCTTTGGTTTTCGGAGTTTCAACTGCGAAATCCTGAACCACGACCAGACGATCAGTACGCACCAGCTCAGCAAGGATGGAACGCATTGCTGCGCGATACATCTTCTTGTTCAGCTTCTGGGAGTGATCCTGAGGACGAGCTGCGAAAGTGGTACCGCCGCCACGCCAGATTGGGCTACGGATAGTACCGGCACGAGCACGGCCAGTACCTTTCTGACGCCATGGGCGCTTACCGCCACCACGAACGTCGGAACGGGTCTTTTGCTGCTTGCTACCTTGACGGCCGCCGGCCATGTAGGCCACGACTGCTTGGTGAACCAGCGTCTCGTTGAATTCGCCGCCAAATGTCAGTTCGGAAACTTCGATCGCTTGAGCGTCATTTACATTTAATTGCATGTCAGCTTCCCCTTAACCGCGAGCCTTGGCTGCTGGACGTACAACCAAGTTGCCGCCAGTAGCGCCAGGAACAGCGCCCTTGACCAACAACAGATTGCGTTCAGCGTCCACGCGCACTACTTCGAGGGACTGCACGGTCACGCGCTCAGCGCCCATATGACCGGACATTTTTTTGCCCTTGAATACACGACCAGGAGTCTGGCACTGGCCGATAGAGCCTGGAACGCGGTGGGACACGGAGTTACCGTGGGTATTATCTTGCCCGCGGAAGTTCCAACGCTTGATCGTACCCTGGAAGCCTTTACCTTTGGACTGACCGGTTACATCAACCAGTTGACCAGCGGCGAAGATTTCAGCGTTGATCAGATCGCCGGCCTGGTACTCGCCTTCTTCAAGACGGAATTCCATTACGGTACGACCAGCGGCAACGTTCGCTTTAGCGAAGTGGCCAGCCTGAGCAGCTGTAACACGCGAAGCACGACGCTCGCCTACAGTGACTTGCACTGCACGATAGCCATCGGTCTCTTCAGTTTTGAACTGGGTGACGCGATTCGGCTCGATCTCAATGACCGTGACCGGAATGGAGACACCTTCTTCGGTGAAAATACGGGTCATACCGCATTTACGACCGACTACACCAATAGTCATGTTGTAAACCTCATGAGTGTACGGGGCTTTCACCCGCTATGGCCGCCCATTTCAGAGCGTTACACGACTAAGACCGAGTCTTAGCCGAGGCTGATCTGCACTTCCACACCGGCCGCAAGATCAAGCTTCATAAGAGCATCAACGGTTTTATCCGTTGGCTGGACGATGTCCAGAACGCGCTTATGAGTACGGATCTCGTACTGGTCACGCGCGTCTTTGTTGACGTGCGGGGAGACCAGAACGGTGAACCGCTCTTTACGGGTAGGCAGTGGAATTGGACCACGCACTTGAGCACCAGTACGTTTCGCGGTTTCCACGATTTCCTGGGTGGATTGGTCGATCAGGCGATGGTCAAAAGCCTTCAACCTGATACGGATTTGCTGATTTTGCATTGGATTTCAGACTCCGGCTGCTATTCCCACCGGGCGCAATACGCCCGTTAAAAGGAGGCGCAATTCTATAGACGCCCCAGATAGGTGTCAACCCAATAAAAAAGCCCCCGCTAAGCGGGGGCTTTTTCAACTCATCAAAGCTTACTCAAAAAGAGCTTACTCGATGATTTTGGCTACGACGCCAGCGCCGACGGTACGACCGCCTTCACGGATAGCGAAACGCAGACCGTCTTCCATTGCGATGGTTTTGATCAGGGTAACAGTCATCTGAATGTTGTCACCTGGCATTACCATTTCAACGCCTTCTGGCAGCTCGCAGTTACCAGTCACGTCAGTAGTACGGAAGTAGAACTGTGGACGGTAGCCTTTGAAGAACGGAGTATGACGACCGCCTTCTTCCTTGCTCAGAACGTAAACTTCTGCGGTGAACTTGGTGTGCGGCTTAACCGAACCCGGCTTAACCAGAACCTGGCCACGCTCAACGTCGTCACGCTTGGTACCACGCAGCAGAACGCCGCAGTTCTCGCCAGCACGACCTTCGTCGAGCAGCTTGCGGAACATTTCAACACCGGTGCAGGTGGTGACGGTGGTGTCACGCAGACCAACGATTTCCAGTGGATCCTGAACGCGAACGATACCGCGCTCGATACGACCAGTCACAACAGTACCACGACCCGAGATCGAGAATACGTCTTCGATTGGCATCAGGAACGGCTTGTCGGTCAGACGAACTGGCTCTGGGATGTAGCTGTCCAGAGTTTCAACCAGTTTACGAACGGCAGTGGTGCCCATTTCGTTTTCGTCGTTGCCTTCCAGAGCCATACGAGCAGAACCGATGATGATCGGAGTGTCGTCACCTGGGAAGTCGTAAGTGCTGAGCAGGTCGCGAACTTCCATCTCAACCAGTTCCAGCAGCTCTGCGTCGTCTACCAGGTCAGCCTTGTTCAGGAAAACCACGATGTACGGAACGCCTACCTGACGGGACAGCAGGATGTGCTCACGGGTTTGTGGCATCGGACCATCAGCGGCCGAGCAAACCAGGATAGCGCCGTCCATCTGAGCAGCACCGGTGATCATGTTCTTCACATAGTCAGCGTGACCTGGGCAGTCAACGTGAGCGTAGTGACGGATCAGCGAGTTGTATTCAACGTGCGCGGTGTTGATGGTGATACCACGAGCTTTCTCTTCTGGTGCGCTGTCGATCTTGTCGAAGTCAACACGAGCCGAACCGAAAACTTCGGAGCAGACGCGAGTCAGAGCAGCAGTCAGAGTGGTTTTACCGTGGTCAACGTGACCGATGGTGCCAACGTTGACGTGCGGAAGGGAACGATCAAATTTTTCTTTAGCCACGACAATTAACTCCTAGCCTAAAGGACTGAATCAGCCTTGTTTTTTGGTTACAGTTTCGACGATGTGCGACGGAGCTGTATTGTATTTTTTGAATTCCATAGAGTAGCTTGCGCGACCTTGGGACATGGAACGAACGTCGGTCGCATAACCGAACATCTCGCCCAACGGAACCTCGGCACGAATTACTTTACCGGAAACCGTATCTTCCATACCCAGGATCATGCCGCGACGACGGTTAAGGTCGCCCATCACGTCACCCATATAGTCTTCAGGTGTAACAACCTCTACAGCCATGATCGGCTCAAGCAACTCACCACCGCCCTTCTGGGCCAGTTGCTTGGTCGCCATGGAAGCAGCCACCTTAAACGCCATCTCGTTCGAGTCGACGTCATGGTAGGAACCATCAAACACGGTAGCCTTCAGGCCGATCAGCGGATAGCCGGCAACAACGCCGTTCTTCATCTGCTCTTCGATACCCTTCTGGATAGCCGGGATGTATTCCTTAGGAACCACACCACCCACTACTTCGTTCAGGAATTGCAGACCTTCCTGACCTTCGTCAGCAGGAGCAAAGCGAATCCAGCAATGACCGAACTGGCCACGACCGCCGGACTGACGAACGAACTTGCCTTCGATTTCGCAGCTCTTCGTGATGCGCTCACGGTACGAAACTTGAGGCTTACCGATGTTGGCTTCGACGTTGAACTCACGGCGCATCCGGTCAACCAGGATGTCCAGGTGCAACTCGCCCATGCCGGAGATGATCGTTTGACCAGTCTCTTCATCAGTCTTGACGCGGAAAGACGGGTCTTCCTGAGCAAGTTTGCCCAGAGCGATACCCATTTTTTCCTGGTCGTCCTTGGTCTTAGGCTCTACGGCAACCGAAATAACCGGCTCCGGGAAGTCCATGCGAACCAGGATGATTGGCTTATCAGCGTTGCACAAAGTCTCACCAGTGGTGACGTCCTTCATGCCGATCAAGGCCGCGATGTCACCAGCGCGAACTTCCTTGATCTCTTCGCGGGCGTTTGCGTGCATTTGCACCATACGACCCACACGCTCTTTCTTGCCTTTAACCGAGTTGATCACGCCGTCGCCGGAGGCCAACACGCCCGAGTAAACTCGAACAAAGGTCAAGGTACCCACGAATGGGTCGGTAGCGATCTTGAACGCCAGAGCCGAGAACGGCTCGCTGTCGTCTGCGTGACGCTCCATTTCCTTGGTCTCGTCATCCGGGTCAGTACCCTTGATGGCAGGAATGTCGGTAGGAGCAGGCAGGTAGTCGATAACGGCGTCGAGAACCAGGGGAACGCCCTTGTTCTTGAAGGAAGAACCGCAAACAGCCAGAACGATCTCGCCAGCAATAGTACGCTGACGCAGAGCGGCCTTGATTTCCGCGTTGGTGAGTTCTTCACCTTCGAGGTACTTGTTCATCAGCTCTTCGCTGGCTTCGGCCGCAGCTTCAATCATGTTGCTGCGCCACTCGTCAGCCAATTCCTGCAATTCAGCAGGGATAGGCTCGCGACGTGGAGTCATGCCTTTGTCAGCGTCATTCCAGTAAACAGCTTCCATGGACATCAGATCGATCTGACCCTGGAAGTTGTCTTCGGAACCGATAGCCAACTGAATTGGCACCGGAGTGTGACCCAGACGCTGCTTGATCTGACCGATCACGCGCAGGAAGTTTGCACCAGCACGGTCCATCTTGTTTACGTAAACAAGACGTGGAACGCCGTACTTGTTGGCCTGACGCCATACGGTTTCCGACTGAGGCTCAACACCCGAGGTACCGCAGAACACAACGACCGCGCCGTCGAGAACACGCAGGGAACGTTCAACTTCAATAGTGAAGTCAACGTGGCCCGGGGTGTCGATGACGTTGAAGCGATACTGATCTTTGTGCTGCTTCTCGGAACCCTGCCAGAAGGCGGTAATAGCAGCAGAAGTAATGGTAATACCACGCTCCTGCTCCTGCACCATCCAGTCTGTGGTCGCGGCGCCGTCATGCACCTCGCCCATTTTGTGACTTTTGCCAGTGTAAAAAAGGACGCGCTCGGTGGTGGTGGTTTTACCAGCATCCACGTGAGCAACGATACCAATGTTACGGTAGCGATTAATCGGTGTAGTACGAGCCATAAAGCCCTCGCAAAATTAGTGACGCTAAAATTAGAAGCGGTAGTGCGAGAAAGCCTTGTTGGCTTCAGCCATACGGTGCACGTCTTCACGCTTCTTAACTGCAGCACCTTTGCCTTCAGCAGCGTCCAACAGTTCGCCAGCCAAACGCAGAGCCATAGACTTCTCGCCGCGCTTACGGGCGAAGTCTACCAACCAGCGCATTGCCAGAGCGTTACGACGGGACGGACGAACTTCGACCGGAACCTGGTAAGTAGCACCGCCTACACGGCGCGACTTTACTTCGACCAGCGGAGCGATGGCGTCGAGAGCTTTCTCGAAGATTTCCAGGGGGTCGCTGTTCTTGCGTTCTTTAACCTTTTCCAGCGCGCCATAAACGATACGCTCGGCAACGGCTTTCTTGCCGCTTTCCATCACGTGGTTCATGAACTTGGCCAGGATTTGGCTTCCGTATTTTGGATCGTCAAGCACTTCGCGCTTGGCTGCTACGCGTCTTCTTGGCATGGATAAGCCCTCAAACGGTCTTCAGGTTCGCTCGGAATCGGTGCCCTTTCGGGACGCCTCCGACCTTACTCTTATCGACTCAGAAAAATAGATGATTCAGTTTTTACAAAAAGCCACTACTACTTAGGCTTCTTGGTACCGTACTTCGAACGACCTTGGTTACGACCTTTAACGCCGGAAGTATCCAAAGAGCCGCGAACGGTGTGGTAACGAACACCTGGCAAGTCTTTTACACGACCGCCGCGGATCAGTACCACGCTGTGCTCTTGCAGGTTGTGGCCTTCACCGCCGATGTACGAGGAAACCTCGAAACCGTTGGTCAGACGCACACGGCATACTTTACGCAGTGCCGAGTTAGGTTTTTTCGGCGTGGTGGTATACACACGGGTGCATACGCCACGACGTTGCGGGCAGTTCTGCAGCGCAGGCACGTCGGATTTCTCGACGATACGCTTACGCGGCTGACGTACCAGCTGGTTGATAGTTGCCATCTACTAGCTCCACTGTTGTCTTGCGACGCTATTGTCTTGCAAGAAAAGCAAAATGGCAGGAACGAATTCCCGCCAAATTTAGGGGTACAAGAGTCTAAAGAGGATCTTGCCCCCAGTCAAGACAAGGCCCCGACCTTCCCGTTTATCCAACCTCGACAAAATGTCTTGATTCGATGAACGGAACGATCAGGGCCTTGGCTCATTTATCGCAGAACTCAGTTACCGCTCGAGTTCAGCGCTTCGGTCAGTGCAGCTTCCACTTCACTGGCGCTTACGCGCAACGGTTTGTCAGCATCACGACGGCGTTTACGCTCGCTGTGATAAGCCAGACCGGTACCAGCCGGGATCAGACGACCCACGACCACGTTTTCTTTCAGGCCGCGCAGGTAATCGCGCTTGCCGGTTACCGCCGCTTCGGTCAGTACGCGAGTGGTTTCCTGGAAGGAAGCCGCCGAGATGAACGATTCGGTGGACAACGACGCCTTGGTGATACCCAGCAGCACGCGAGTGAACTTGGAAACGAATTTCTCGTCGTTCGCCAGGCGCTCGTTCTCTACCAGTACGTGAGTCAATTCCATCTGGTCGCCCTTGATGAAACTGGAATCGCCGGATTCAGCGATTTCAACTTTACGCAACATCTGACGCAGGATGGTCTCGATGTGCTTGTCGTTGATCTTCACGCCTTGCAGACGGTAAACGTCCTGGATCTCGTTCACGATGTACTTGGCCAGCGCACTTACACCCAGCAGACGCAGGATGTCGTGTGGATCGCTCGGGCCGTCGGAGATAACTTCGCCGCGGTTTACCTGTTCGCCTTCGAAGACGTTCAGGTGACGCCACTTCGGAATCAGCTCTTCGTACGGATCGCTACCGTCGTTCGGAGTGATGACCAGACGGCGCTTGCCTTTGGTCTCTTTACCGAACGCGATGGTGCCGCTGACTTCAGCCAGAATCGAGGCTTCTTTCGGACGACGGGCTTCGAACAAGTCGGCAACACGCGGCAGACCACCGGTGATGTCACGGGTCTTCGAAGTCTCTTGCGGAATACGAGCGATAACATCACCGATCGCGATTTTCGCACCGTCCGCAACACCGACCAGGGCGTTGGCTGGCAGGAAGTACTGAGCGATAACGTCAGTGCCTGGCAGCAACAGATCCTTGCCGTTGTCATCAACCATCTTCACAGCAGGACGGATATCTTTACCGGCAGCTGGACGGTCTTTGGCGTCGAGAACTTCAATGTTGGTCATACCGGTCAATTCGTCAGTCTGACGCTTGATCGTGATGCCTTCTTCCATGCCCACGTAGGTCACGGTACCTTTCATTTCGGTAACGATTGGGTGAGTGTGCGGATCCCACTTGGCCACGATTGCGCCAGCGTCGACCTTGTCACCTTCTTTAACCGAAATCACAGCACCGTACGGCAGCTTGTAACGCTCGCGCTCACGACCGAAGTCATCAGCGATTGCCAGCTCACCGGAACGGGACACAGCAACCAGGCAACCATCCACTCGCTCAACATGCTTCAGGTTGTGCAGACGGACGGTACCGCCATTCTTCACCTGAACGCTGTCAGCTGCGGAGGTCCGGCTTGCCGCACCACCGATGTGGAACGTACGCATGGTCAGCTGGGTACCCGGCTCACCGATGGACTGGGCAGCGATAACGCCGACCGCTTCACCGATGTTCACCTGGTGACCACGAGCCAAGTCACGGCCGTAGCACTTGGCGCAAATGCCATAGCGGGTTTCGCAGCTGATCGGCGAACGCACGATCACTTCGTCGATGCTGTTCAGCTCGATGAACTCGACCCACTTCTCGTCTACCAGAGTGCCGGCAGGAACGATAACTTCCTCGGTACCTGGCTTGAATACGTCACGGGCAATGACACGACCCAATACGCGCTCACCCAACGGCTCAACAACGTCACCGCCTTCAATGTGCGGAGTCATTACCAGGCCATGTTCGGTGCCGCAATCGATCTCGGTCACAACCAGATCCTGCGCCACGTCTACCAGACGACGAGTCAGGTAACCGGAGTTCGCAGTTTTCAACGCGGTATCCGCCAAACCTTTACGAGCACCGTGAGTCGAGATGAAGTACTGAAGTACGCTCAAACCTTCACGGAAGTTCGCAGTAATCGGCGTTTCGATGATGGAACCGTCCGGCTTGGCCATCAGGCCACGCATACCGGCGAGCTGACGGATCTGCGCAGCAGAACCCCGTGCGCCCGAGTCGGCCATCATGTACATCGAGTTGAAGGACTCTTGGTCGACTTCGACGCCATGACGGTCGATGACTTTCTCTTTCGAGAGGTTGGCCATCATCGCCTTGGAAACTTCGTCGTTCGCCTTGGACCAAAGGTCGATCACTTTGTTGTACTTCTCGCCCTGGGTTACCAGGCCGGAGGCGTACTGACTTTCGATCTCTTTCACTTCGTCGGTAGCAGCACCGATGATGCGGGCTTTTTCATCCGGGATAACGAAGTCGTTAACACCGATGGAAACGCCGGAAATAGTCGAATAGGCAAAACCGGTGTACATCAACTGGTCAGCGAAGATCACGGTCTCTTTCAAACCAACCACGCGGTAGCACTGGTTGATCAGCTTGGAGATCGCCTTTTTCTTCATCGGCAGGTTGACGACGTCGTACGACAGACCTTTTGGTACAACCTGGAACAACAGCGCACGGCCGACAGTGGTGTCGACGATACGGGTGTTGGTCACGCTGCCGCCATCACGGTCGTTGACGGTTTCGTTGATCCGGACTTTGACTTTTGCGTGCAGTGCGGCTTCGCCGGCACGGAACACACGGTCAACTTCCTGCAGATCCGCGAACACACGACCTTCGCCCTTGGCGTTGATCGCTTCACGAGTCATGTAGTACAGACCCAATACAACGTCCTGCGACGGAACGATGATTGGCTCACCGTTGGCTGGCGACAGAATGTTGTTGGTCGACATCATCAACGCACGCGCTTCCAACTGGGCTTCCAGTGTCAGCGGTACGTGCACGGCCATTTGGTCGCCGTCGAAGTCGGCGTTGTACGCAGCACAGACCAGAGGGTGCAGCTGGATAGCCTTACCTTCGATCAGAACTGGTTCAAACGCCTGGATACCTAGACGGTGAAGGGTCGGTGCACGGTTGAGAAGCACTGGGTGTTCGCGGATAACTTCAGCGAGAACGTCCCAAACTTCCGGCAGCTCGCGCTCAACCATCTTCTTCGCAGCTTTGATGGTGGTAGCAAGACCACGCATTTCCAGCTTGCCGAAAATGAACGGCTTGAACAGCTCGAGAGCCATTTTCTTCGGCAGACCGCACTGGTGCAGACGCAGGGTCGGACCTACGGTAATTACCGAACGACCCGAGTAGTCAACACGCTTACCGAGCAAGTTCTGACGGAAACGACCTTGCTTACCCTTGATCATGTCAGCCAAGGATTTCAGAGGACGCTTGTTAGAACCGGTGATAGCGCGACCACGACGACCGTTGTCGAGCAGTGCATCGACAGCTTCCTGCAACATACGCTTTTCGTTGCGCACGATGATGTCCGGAGCGGACAGATCGAGCAAACGCTTCAAGCGGTTGTTACGGTTGATCACTCGACGATACAGATCGTTGAGGTCGGAAGTCGCGAAGCGACCGCCATCCAGCGGGACCAGCGGACGCAGATCTGGCGGCAGAACCGGCAGAACGGTCAGCACCATCCATTCTGGAAGGTTGCCGGAACCCTGGAAGGCTTCCATCAACTTCAGACGCTTGGACAGCTTCTTGATTTTGGTTTCGGAGTTGGTTTGCGGAATTTCTTCACGCAGACGGCCAATCTCGTGTTCCAGGTCGATAGCGTGCAGCAGTTCGCGGACAGCTTCGGCACCCATGCGGGCATCGAAATCGTCGCCGAACTCTTCCAGCGCTTCGAAGTACTGCTCATCGTTCAGCAGCTGACCTTTTTCAAGGGTGGTCATGCCTGGATCGATAACGACATAGCTCTCGAAATAGAGAACGCGTTCGATATCACGCAGGGTCATGTCCATCAGCAAGCCGATACGCGACGGCAGCGATTTCAGGAACCAGATGTGGGCAACTGGCGAGGCCAGTTCGATGTGCGCCATGCGCTCACGACGAACTTTAGCCAGCGCGACTTCAACGCCGCACTTCTCGCAGATCACACCACGGTGCTTCAAGCGCTTGTACTTACCGCACAGGCACTCGTAATCCTTTACCGGGCCAAAGATCTTGGCGCAGAACAGGCCGTCACGCTCAGGTTTGAACGTACGGTAGTTGATGGTTTCCGGCTTTTTAACTTCACCGAACGACCACGAACGGATCATCTCAGGCGATGCCAATCCAATACGGATGGCGTCGAACTCTTCGACTTGACCCTGGTTTTTCAGCAAATTCAGTAGGTCTTTCAAGGCCTTTCCTCCTGGCGGAGCAGAGAGCGGGCAATCCTGCCCCGCTCTCGATTCGCGTCACGTGTTATTCGGTTTCCAGATCGATATCGATGCCGAGGGAACGAATTTCCTTGATCAACACGTTGAAGGACTCGGGCATGCCCGGCTCCATACGGTGATCGCCATCCACGATGTTTTTGTACATCTTGGTACGGCCGTTCACATCGTCCGACTTCACTGTGAGCATTTCTTGCAGAGTGTAAGCGGCACCGTATGCTTCCAGTGCCCAGACCTCCATCTCCCCGAAACGCTGACCACCGAACTGTGCCTTACCACCCAGCGGCTGCTGGGTAACCAGGCTGTACGAACCGGTAGAACGAGCGTGCATCTTGTCGTCTACCAAGTGGTTCAGCTTCAGCATGTACATGTAGCCAACAGTAACCGGGCGCTCGAACTTGTTGCCGGTACGGCCGTCGGTCAGCTGCATCTGGCCGCTTTCTGGCAGGTCTGCCAGTTTCAGCATGGCCTTGATTTCGCTTTCCTTGGCGCCGTCGAACACTGGAGTGGCCATTGGAACGCCGCCACGCAGGTTCTTCGCCAGATCCAGGATTTCCTGATCAGAGAAGCTATCCAGATCTTCGTTGCGACCGCCGATCTCGTTGTAGATCTCGTGCAGGAACTTGCGAAGCTCGGCGACTTTGCGCTGCTCTTCGATCATCCGGTTGATCTTCTCGCCCAGACCTTTAGCCGCGAGGCCCAGGTGGGTTTCAAGGATCTGACCAACGTTCATACGCGAAGGTACGCCCAACGGGTTGAGGACGACGTCGACCGGGGTGCCATTGGCATCGTGCGGCATGTCTTCAACCGGCATGATCACGGAGACCACACCTTTGTTACCGTGACGACCGGCCATCTTGTCGCCCGGCTGGATGCGGCGACGGATTGCCAGGTAAACCTTGACGATTTTCAGCACGCCTGGAGCCAGGTCATCGCCCTGCTGCAGTTTGCGCTTCTTGTCTTCGAACTTGTCGTCCAGCAGACGGCGGCGATCAACGATGTAGGCCTGAGCCTTCTCGAGCTGCTCGTTCAGAGCATCTTCAGCCATGCGCAGTTTGAACCACTGACCATGCTCAAGACCGTCGAGAACTTCGTCGGTGATGTCCTGACCTTTCTTCAGACCGGCGCCGCCTTCGGCTTTATGGCCGACCAGAGCGGAACGCAGACGTTCGAAAGTGGCGCCTTCAACGATACGGAACTCTTCGTTCAGATCCTTGCGGATCTCGTCGAGCTGAGTCTTCTCGATCGACAGTGCACGAGCATCACGCTCAACGCCGTCGCGGGTGAAGACCTGTACGTCGATGACAGTACCCTTGGTACCGGTAGGTACGCGCAGGGAGGTGTCTTTAACGTCGCTGGCTTTTTCACCGAAGATGGCACGCAGCAGCTTCTCTTCCGGAGTCAGTTGAGTCTCGCCTTTCGGAGTGACCTTACCGACCAGAATGTCGCCTGCGCCAACTTCAGCACCTACGTAAACGATACCGGCTTCGTCCAGTTTGTTCAGTGCAGCTTCACCCACGTTAGGGATGTCCGCAGTGATTTCCTCAGGCCCAAGCTTGGTGTCACGTGCCACACAGGTCAGTTCCTGAATGTGGATCGTGGTGAAGCGATCTTCCTGAACAACACGCTCGGACAGGCAGATGGAGTCTTCGAAGTTGAAGCCGTTCCATGCCATGAACGCGATGCGCATGTTCTGACCCAGAGCCAGCTCACCCATGTCGGTGGACGGACCGTCGGCCATGATGTCGCTGCGCTGGACCCGATCACCTTTACGCACCAGCGGACGCTGGTTGATGCAGGTGTTCTGGTTAGAGCGGGTGTATTTGGTCAGGTTGTAGATGTCGACACCAGCTTCGCCGGTTTCAACTTCGTCATCAGCAACACGAACCACGATACGGCTGGCGTCCACGGAATCGATAACGCCACCACGACGAGCCACGACGCAAACGCCGGAGTCACGAGCTACGTTACGCTCCATGCCGGTACCGACCAGCGGCTTGTCAGCGCGCAGGGTTGGTACAGCTTGACGCTGCATGTTCGAACCCATCAACGCACGGTTGGCGTCGTCGTGCTCGAGGAACGGGATCAGCGACGCTGCAACCGAAACTACCTGCTTCGGCGATACGTCCATCAAGGTGACGTCTTCCGGCGCCTTGACGGTGAACTCGTTCAAGTGACGAACAGCAACCAGCTCGTCGATCAGGACTTTCTTGTCGTTCATCGTGGCCGAAGCCTGAGCGATCACATGATCAGCTTCTTCGATGGCGGACAGGAACACGATCTCGTCGGTGACCAGAGCATCTTTCACCACACGGTACGGGCTTTCGAGGAAGCCGTACTGGTTGGTGCGCGCATAGGCGGCCAGGGAGTTGATCAGACCGATGTTCGGACCTTCCGGCGTTTCGATCGGGCATACACGACCGTAGTGAGTCGGGTGTACGTCACGAACTTCAAAGCCGGCACGCTCACGAGTCAAACCGCCAGGGCCGAGTGCAGACACACGACGCTTGTGGGTGATCTCGGACAGCGGGTTGTTCTGGTCCATGAACTGGGAGAGCTGGCTGGAACCGAAGAACTCTTTCACCGCCGCAGCCACTGGCTTGGCGTTGATCAGGTCTTGCGGCATCAGGCCTTCGCTTTCAGCCATCGACAGACGCTCTTTGACCGCACGCTCAACACGTACCAGGCCAACGCGGAACTGGTTCTCGGCCATTTCGCCTACGCAGCGAACACGACGGTTACCCAGGTGGTCGATGTCATCGACGATGCCTTTACCGTTACGGATGTCGACCAGAGTCTTCAGAACCGCGACGATGTCTTCTTTGCACAACACGCCCGAACCTTCGATCTCGGTACGACCGATACGACGGTTGAACTTCATCCGGCCGACCGCAGACAGGTCATAGCGCTCAGGGCTGAAGAACAGGTTGTTGAACAGAGTCTCGGCAGCGTCTTTGGTTGGCGGCTCGCCTGGACGCATCATGCGATAGATCTCGACCAGCGCTTCCAATTGGTTGCTGGTGGAGTCGATCTTCAGGGTGTCGGAGACGAACGGACCGCAGTCGATATCGTTGGTGTACAGAGTTTCGATGCGGACAACCTGAGCCTTGGCGATTTTTGCCAGGATCTCGGTGTTCAGCTCGGTGTTGCACTCTGCCAGGATTTCGCCGGTTGCCGGATGCACGATGACCTTGGCGGTAGTGCGACCCAGGACGTAGTCCAGAGGCACTTGCAGCTCTTTGATCCCGGCTTTTTCCAGCTGGTTGATGTGGCGAGCGGTGATACGACGACCTTGCTCGACAATAACCTTGCCTTTGTCATCCAGGATATCCAGGACAGCAATTTCACCACGCAGGCGCTGAGGCACCAGTTCCAGGCTGAGGTTTTCACCTTGCACGTGGAAGACGTTGGTGGTGTAGAACGCGTCGAGCACTTCTTCAGTGGTATAGCCGAGCGCGCGCAGCAGTACCGATGCAGGCAGCTTGCGACGACGGTCGATACGCACGAACACGCAGTCTTTCGGATCGAACTCGAAGTCCAACCACGAACCGCGGTAAGGAATGATGCGCGCGGAGTACAGCAGTTTGCCGGAGCTGTGCGTCTTGCCACGGTCGTGGTCGAAGAACACGCCCGGGGAACGGTGCAGCTGGGAAACGATTACACGCTCGGTACCGTTGATTACGAAGGTACCGTTCTCAGTCATCAGGGGGATTTCACCCATGTAGACTTCTTGCTCTTTGATGTCCTTGATCGCTTTGTTCGACGATTCTTTGTCGAAAATGATCAGGCGCACTTTTACCCGCAAAGGTACGGCGTAAGTTACACCGCGCAATACGCATTCTTTGACATCAAATGCCGGTTCGCCCAGGCGATAACCGACGTACTCCAGCGCAGCATTGCCGGAGTAGCTGATGATCGGGAAAACGGATTTGAAGGCCGCATGCAGGCCCACGTCGCGGAACTGATCTTTAGTCGCTCCCGCTTGCAAGAATTCACGATACGAATCCAGCTGGATGGCCAGGAGGTACGGCACATCCATGACGTCCGGCAACTTGCTAAAGTCCTTGCGGATACGTTTTTTCTCAGTATATGAGTAAGCCATCAGCGTTCCCCAGCTTGGTCACCTGCTTGTTTGGCCCCTCCCGACGGGAGCAGCCAGAAAATCGTGCAAACCCCATGGTTTGCGCCACCGCATCGGGTGGTTACAACTCGTTATCAGCACCGACCCAGTCGGCTGCCAATAACGGAAAAAGGCCGGTGGCAAGAGCCACCAGCCATCAGCCTTTCGCTTAACGCTCGGGCTGGAGGAGCAAAGTCGATGCTTACTTCAGCTCGACTTTAGCGCCTGCTTCTTCCAGTACTGCTTTGGCTTTGTCAGCTGCGTCTTTGGCAACAGCTTCCAGAACCATGGCAGGAGCGCCGTCAACTACAGCCTTGGCTTCTTTCAGGCCCAGACCGGTCAGTTCACGTACAGCCTTGATCACGTTAACTTTCTTCTCGCCAGCTTCGGTCAGCATGACGTTGAATTCAGTTTGCTCTTCAACAACAGCGGCAGCAGCAGCTGGACCAGCCGATGCAGCAGCAGCGGTAACGCCGAATTTTTCTTCGAAAGCTTTGATCAGCTCAACAACTTCCATTACGGACATGTTGCCAACTGCTTCAAGGATATCGTTCTGAGAGATAGACATGAATCTAATTCCTGATATTGGGGACGGCCTACGCGACCATCGAAATAAACAAAAAACGCGAGAAGGAGACGAGCCTTAGGCTGCGGCAGCTTCTTTTTGGTCGCGAACTGCCGCCAGAGTACGAGCCAACTTGCTGGTAGCGCCTTGAATCACGCTCATCAGCTGAGAAATAGCTTCGTTACGGGTCGGCAGGGTTGCCAGTACGTCGATCTGATTAGCTGCGAGGAACTTGCCCTCGAACGCAGCTGCCTTGATCTCGAACTTATCCTGACCTTTTGCGAACTCTTTGAAGATACGAGCAGCAGCGCCCGGATGTTCTTTGGAGAATGCAATCAAGGTAGGGCCGGTGAACACGTCGTTGAGAACACTGTATTCAGTGTCGGCAACGGCGCGCTTGAGCAGGGTGTTACGTACAACACGTACGTAAACGCCAGCTTCACGAGCCTCTTTACGGAGTCCGGTCATTGCGCCTACTGTTACGCCACGGGCATCAGCCACGACAGCGGACAGAGCGACTTTGGCAGCCTCGTTGACTTCAGCGACGATGGCCTTCTTGTCTTCGAGTTTAATTGCCACGGGTTTAACTCCTGCTTGTTACCGTTTCATCCAACCGGAGCCGGATGTCGTTTTGGTGTCTGATTCGGTAAGGAACCGGGAGCACCATCTGCGTAGGCTTGAGGTTTAAGACTTGCGTCGCCTACGGTCTTGGATAGCCCCCGCCAGGCAGGGACCCCAATCTTTCAATTGGCGCAATCGCTTACGCCAACCTGTGTCTTACGCGTCGAGCGAGCTTTGGTCGATGACCAGACCTGGGCCCATAGTGGTGCTCAGGGTAACGCGCTTGACGTAAATGCCTTTCGAGGAAGCTGGCTTGATACGCTTCAGATCAGCGATCAGGGCTTCAACGTTTTCCTTCAGCTTGACGGCGTCGAAGCCAATCTTGCCAACGGAAGTGTGGATGATGCCGTTTTTGTCGGTGCGATAACGAACCTGACCAGCCTTGGCGTTTTTAACCGCGGTAGCTACGTCTGGAGTTACGGTGCCGACTTTAGGGTTAGGCATCAGGCCACGTGGACCGAGGATCTGACCCAACTGACCTACAACGCGCATTGCATCCGGGGATGCGATAACTACGTCATAGTTCAGGTCGCCGCCTTTCATTTCGGCAGCCAGGTCGTCCATACCTACACGGTCAGCGCCGGCAGCCAGAGCGGCCTCAGCAGCTGGACCCTGGGTGAACACAGCAACGCGAACAGTCTTGCCAGTGCCGTGCGGCAGCACAGTAGCGCTACGAACGACCTGGTCGGATTTACGCGGGTCAACACCCAGGTTCACAGCAACGTCGAACGACTCGCTGAACTTGACAGTCGACAGCTCAGCCAGCAGAGAAGCAGCGTCTACAAAGTTGTAGGACTTGCCTGCTTCGATTTTGCCGGCGATAGCCTTTTGACGCTTGGTCAACTTAGCCATTACACACCCTCCACGTTAAGGCCCATGCTACGAGCAGAACCGGCGATGGTACGCACGGCTGCTTCCATATCAGCTGCAGTCAGATCCGCGTTTTTAACTTTCGCGATTTCTTCCAGCTGAGCACGAGTCACAGTGCCAACCTTAACGGTGTTCGGACGAGCGGAACCGCTAGTCAGACCAGCCGCCTTCTTCAGCAGAACCGAAGCAGGGGTGGATTTGGTTTCGAAAGTGAAGCTACGGTCGCTGTAGACAGTGATGATCACTGGAGTCGGCAGACCTGGCTCAATACCCTGAGTACGGGCGTTGAAAGCCTTGCAGAATTCCATGATGTTCACGCCGTGCTGACCCAGAGCAGGACCAACAGGTGGGCTTGGGTTAGCCTGAGCGGCCTTCACTTGCAGCTTGATGTAAGCGGTAATCTTCTTGGCCATGAGGCACTCCAATTACGGGTTCGAACGCCTCGAAAGGCTCCCCGGTTACTTGCGCGTTTATCCCAGTGACGACAAAACCCCACAGCCTGGGGCTGCGGGGTTGGGATGCTTGCTCAGCTAGACTTTTTCGACCTGGCTGAACTCTAGCTCTACCGGAGTAGAGCGACCGAAAATGAGCACTGCCACTTGGATCCGGCTCTTTTCGTAGTTAACTTCTTCAACCGTGCCGGTAAAGTCGGCAAACGGCCCGTCGTTGACACGCACCGACTCACCAGGCTCGAACAACGTCTTCGGCTTAGGCTTATCGCTACCATCAGCGACACGACGCAGAATCGCTTCTGCCTCTTTGTCTGTGATTGGTGCAGGCTTATCAGCGGTACCGCCGATGAAACCCATCACCCGAGGAGTATCCTTGACCAAGTGCCAAGTACCCTCGTTCATGTCCATCTGAACCAGCACATAACCTGGGAAGAACTTACGCTCGCTTTTGCGCTTCTGGCCATTACGCATTTCAACCACTTCTTCAGTGGGAACCAGAATTTCGCCAAAGCCATCTTCCATGCCAGCCAGCTTTACGCGCTCTACCAACGAGCGCATGACATGCTTCTCGTAACCGGAGTAAGCATGCACAACGTACCAACGCTTAGCCACGGGACACCCTTAGCCGACAATCAAGGAAACAAGCCAGCCGAGCAGGGAATCAAGCCCCCACAACAGCAACGCCATAACCAACACAACAGCGACAACGATCAACGTGGTCTGCGTGGTTTCTTGGCGAGTTGGCCATACGACTTTACGAATCTCGGTGCGAGCTTCCTTAACCAGTACAAAGAAAGACTTGCCCTTGACTGTTTGCAGACCTACGAAGGCAGCCACAGCAGCGATGACAAGCAATGCAAGTACGCGGTACAGGATCGGCGAAGCAGAGTAATACTGATTACCAACAACGCCAACAACCACCAAAGCGACTACTACTAGCCACTTGAGCAGATCGAAGCGAGAGCCTTGAGCTTCAGCTTTAGGAGTCATCTATGAAGATCCTGTGAAAAGAAAGCCAGACACACCAAGTGAATCTGGCAGGTCAGGAGGGAATCGAACCCCCAACCTACGGTTTTGGAGACCGTCGCTCTGCCAATTGAGCTACTGACCTAAAACAAAATCAGGCCGACCATTATGCCGACCCGAAAAAGACATTACAACACCTTACTCGACAGCCTCGACCTTAAGTCCAAAGCCACCCGCGCAACCAGCCAACAAAAAACAACAAGGCCTGATCGCAACCCTTAAAACAAAGGCAGATATTTTCATATCTGCCTTGTTATATGGAGCTCTTGAGCGGATTTGAACCGCTGACCTCACCCTTACCAAGGGTGTGCTCTACCAACTGAGCTACAAGAGCGTAACACTTTGCAGGACCTGCAAACTTGGAGCGGGTAGCGGGAATCGAACCCGCATCATCAGCTTGGAAGGCTGAGGTTCTACCACTAAACTATACCCGCGAGGCTTGCAGCTCTCGCTAAAAATGGTGGAGGGGGAAGGATTCGAACCTTCGAAGTCGTAGACGTCAGATTTACAGTCTGATCCCTTTGGCCGCTCGGGAACCCCTCCTAAGCGAGCCGGCATTCTATATCATGCCAGCCTTCTGTCAAGCATTTTCTCATTAAAAACCTGAGGTTAGCTGCGTTGACGTCGTTTCGTTGTGCTTGCCGTTAAAGGCGTTCACTGCGAAGCGGGCGCCATTCTATTCAAACTATTCAGCCGGTGCAACCCCCTCACACGGCATTATTTTATGTTTTAACTCATTGAATTCTCTAGAAAGGTTTTGCAGCTGAACCTCACCTAGCCAACGCCGGCTTTCAGGGGCGATCCGAACCCAATAACCCGCGAATTCAAGATGATCCTTTGGCAGGAGCTGATACTTGATTTCCATGCCATTCAAGCGTCGCTCAACTGCCTGAACCGCTTCTTGACGAACAAAACCACCCAAGTACAAACAGCTATTGTCCGGCAGAGCAGCCTTCCCCTTATCAAGGACCGGATCAGCCGCCTCGCTCAACAAGCGAATATCCTGCTGCCCTCCCCTATACAAACTGAGAGGAGTGACATCCTTCGCGCGCAGAGGAGCCTCTTGTTGGTGCCAGATGTAATAGAACACATTCAGAACAAGCAGCAGCAGAAACAACCAACGCATAAGAACCTCAGGACAAAGGACATGCCATAGCCAAACCCACAAATACCAGGTCCGGAACCACTCTAGCCTCTGGCACAATCTCAGAAACCAACCCGGCATCCCCACCGGTCAGAAACACGGAGAAATCCGCCCCCCAGTAGCTACGCGCAAGCTCCAGCTGGGTCAGAACAAAGCCTCTAAGCATCAACGAGCACCCCCGCTCAACCGCTTCGACGGTTGTGCGACCTGGAACGAGGCTCTCCATGGCGCGCTCAGCCGCCAGATCCCCATAACGAATTTTACGGGTATGGGTGCGCAATTGATTTCGCATCAATGGCATTCCCGGACAAATAAACCCCCCGAGATGCTCTCCATCACCGGCGACGAAATCTGCAGTGACAGCAGTACCAAAATCAAGCACCAGGCATGCACCCGACGCTAATTGGAACCCCCCAAGCATCGCCAGCCAGCGGTCGAGCCCCAAGCGTTCGAATTCCTCGTAGCCATTGCGAACCCCCGACATTTCGCGAGCGGGCGCAGCGCAAACTACTGACACTCCAAAAGTGCCGGTCAGCAGAGTAATCAATGCACCGGTCTCTTCTGCCGTTCGGACACTGACCAATCGGCAAAACCTGAGGGCGAGCCCCTTCAGCGCGCTCAAGCTCTCCAGCAATGCAAGATTGGAGTCGACGACACCCTCGCCAACCGTCTGGCGAGCATCAGCTTCAAGCACTCGCCACTTGATAAAACTGTTTCCGCAGTCGAGCTCAAGAATCATCACGCAACCTCAAGCTGAGCTCACCACCACTAAAGACTTTTTCCACACCGCCCACCTTCAAGCGCAGAGCACCCTGACTATCAATACCCAGTACCTCGCCATCTATATGGTTAACTCCGGCGATCAACGACACCGTCCGCCCCTGCCACAGATGATTCTGCTCCCACTCTGCCTGGATAGCGGAAAATCCGCCGACTTGATGTCGACTCAAATAAACCTGGAGCATCTGCCCCAACTGCGCGACCAAGTGATTGCGATCGAATGTCCGTCCTGACTCAAGCCGCAAGGACGTCCACTGCTGATCAACCTCGTCGGTCACCTGCATGTTCACATTGATCCCGACACCCAGAACCACATGGCACACATCAGCAGGATCACCTACCAACTCAAGCAGTATCCCCGCGAGTTTTTTTTGACCAACCAGAACATCGTTGGGCCATTTCAAACCTGCATCTGATACGCCCAGCGCTCGCAAGGTTTGCAAGACAGCAAGTCCAACAACAAGACTCAAGCCTTCCAACTGGCGCATGCCACCCTCAATACGCAACACCAGACTGTAATAGATATTTTCCGCGAAAGGACTCGCCCACTTACGCCCACGGCGCCCACGGCCGGACGTCTGCCGCTCGGCGAGCACAAGAAATGGCGCTACCTGACCGCGCTCTATTGCACGCAGCGCCTCGGCGTTAGTGGAGTCAATTGAATCGAAAACCAGAATGGGCCAATCACAAGAAGGCGCCTGCTCTGCTATTGCGACAGAGTCGAGCAGTGTCAACGGCGAGGCCAATTGATAACCACGCCCCCGCACCTTGTGGATGGACAAGCCAAGCTCAGCCTCGAGAAGCTGAAGCTGCTTCCACACAGCACTCCGACTGACACCTAAAGCGGTGCCCAGGGCCTGACCTGAATGGAATCGGCCATCCTTAAGAAGCTTTAACAACGTCAGCATGCAAGTCCCGCCTCACAATGAGGCCCGCATGATAGCCATGCCTTGAGCCGTTGCATAGAAACCGTACCGGGCAGATTTTCTTGCGGACAAAACAAAACCCCAACTGCTTTCGCAATTGGGGTTTCGGAATTTAATCTTGACGATGACCTACTCTCACATGGGGAAACCCCACACTACCATCGGCGATGCATCGTTTCACTGCTGAGTTCGGGATGGGATCAGGTGGTTCCA
>NZ_JAHBDB010000025.1:0-81347 GCF_019956105.1 Pseudomonas sp. BF-RE-25 | reverse complement strand
GGCTTGCTCGCGAAAGCGGTTTGTCAGCCGCCATCAATGTTGCCAGACACACCGCTTTCGCGAGCAAGCCCGCTCCCACAGTGGTTCTGAATATGAATCTCACCCGAACGCTGATCATCGGCAACTCCGGTTCCGGCAAAAGCTGGCTGGCCGAGCGATTGGCCGGGCAACTGCAAATACCCCGGATCGACCTGGACACCCTTCACTGGCTGTCCGACGAACACAGCATCGCCCGCCCCCGCGCCGAAGCCCTGGGCATGGCGCGGATCGCAGCAGATGAAGAGCACTGGGTGATCGAAGGTGTCTACGGCTGGATCGTCAGCGAACTTATCCACAGGGCCACGGCGTTGATCTGGCTGTGCATTGACGATGAGGAATGCGTTGCCAATATTCGCCTGCGTGAGGCAAATCGGGATGAGCAGGACGAGAGGCTGATCGCCTTGCTCGACTGGGCCGGCAGTTATCGTGCTCGCGAAGGTTCCAGTGGGTTTGCCGTGCATCGGCAGATGTTCGAAGGGTTCGCCGGTTCAAAACTGCGACTCATGAACCGCGCGGACATCACCGACTTCGCTGATTCCTGGCCGTAAAAGAGCGAACCGCACCTGTAGGAGCCAGGCTTGCCGGCGAAAGCGTCCTCAAGAGCGCCTTCGCCGGCAAGCCTGGCTCCTACAAAAAGCGGTCAGCATTAAAGTAGCTCAGACCGTTTTCACCGCCCGACCAACCCCTCTGACAATCATCTCCACCTCGCGCTCATCAATCGTCAGCGGTGGCAGCAGGCGGATGGTCTTGCCCCGTGTCACGTTGATCAGCAAGGCGTGATCCCGGGCGGCGATCAGGGTCAGGTCGCGGATCGGTTGCTTGAGTTCGATGCCGATCATCAGGCCCTGGCCGCGAATCGCCAGCACGTTCGGGTCATCGGCCAACTCAGTGCGCAATCTGGCGAGCAGGCGTTCGCCCTGTATTTTGGCGTTTTCCAGCAGGCCCTGTTCTTCGATGATGTCCAGCACGGTGCAACCCACGCGGCAGGCCAGTGGATTACCGCCGAACGTGCTGCCGTGGCTGCCGGGGGTGAAGAGGTCGGCGGCTTTGCCCCGGGCCAGGCAGGCGCCGATGGGGACGCCGTTACCGAGGCCTTTGGCCAACGTCATGACGTCCGGAACGATGCCTTCGTGCTGGAACGCAAACCACTGGCCAGTGCGACCGATGCCGGTCTGGATTTCATCGAGCATCATCAGCCAGCCACGCCGATTGCACAGGTCGCGCACGGCCTTGAGGTAACCGGGCGGTGCCAGTTGCACACCGCTTTCACCCTGGATCGGCTCCATCAGGATTGCCACGATTCTTGCGCCGTGGGCCTGCTGCACCTTGTCCAGCGCCTTGAGGTCGCCGAACGGCACCTTGACGAAATCACCCGGCAGTTCATTGAACCCCAGGCGCACGGCCGGGCCATCGCTGGCGGACAGGGTGCCGAGCGTCCGGCCATGGAACGCGTTTTCCATGACGACCACCAAGGGTTGTTCGATGCCTTTGTGCCAGCCATGCAGCCGCGCCAGTTTCAGCGCAGTCTCGTTGGCTTCGGCACCGGAGTTATTGAAGAACGCCCGCTCCATGTCCGCCAACCGCGTCAGCTTCTGCGCCAGCCGCTGTTGCCAGTCGATGCTGTAGAGGTTGGAGGTGTGCAGCAGCAGGCCGGCCTGTTCGCTGATCGCCGAGACGATTCTGGGATGCGAATGCCCAACATTGGTCACCGCCACGCCCGCCACCGCGTCCAGGTATTCACGACCGGCCTGATCCCACAGGCGCGTGCCCAGGCCTTTACTGAAACTCAGTGCCAGCGGTTGGTAAGTACTCATCAGGCAGGCGGCGGTCATGACATCAAGCTCCATCAATGGTCGGTGTTTTTGCAGTATGGTTAGCCACCTGAGCTGGATAAACGCTGCAATACTTCAATCATTTAAAAGTCGGGCTTGATAATGGATTTGTTCCAGGCAATGACCGTGTACGTAAGAGTGGTGGAATCCGGCAGCATGACCGCCGCCGCTTTTCAGTGCGAAATGTCCACCACCATGGTGGGCAATCACCTGCGGGCACTGGAGCAGCGACTGGGTGTGCGCTTGCTCAACCGTACGACCCGGCGCCAGCGGTTGACGGAATTTGGCACCGCGTACTATCAACGCTGCCTGGAAGTGCTGGGACTGGTGGCCGAATCCGAACGCCTCGCCGAGCAGGCCCTCGACGAGCCGAGCGGCACCCTGCGCATTACCGCACCGTTAACCTTCGGCACGGAAAAACTGGCACCGGAGCTCAGCGAATTCGCCCTGCTGTGCCCGCGCGTAAAACTGGACGTGGTCCTCACCAACCGCCGCCCGGACCTCCTTGAAAACGGCATCGACGTAGCGTTTCGCCTGGGCAACATGGAACAGACCAACCTGATCGCACGTCCACTCGTGGACTACACCCTGACCATGTGCGCATCGCCGATCTACCTGGCGCGTCGCGGCAACCCGGAAAAACCTGATGACCTGCGACACCACGACTGCCTGTCCTTCGCCTACCCGGCCGGTGATGACTGGCAATCGGTGGAAAAGGAATGGCGTCTGAGCGGGGCCGAAGGCGAGGTAGCGGTGGCGGTCAGTGGACCGATGCTGATCAACAGCTCTGCCGGTTTGCATCAGGCGGCACGCACCGGCATGGGCATCGTGCTGTTACCCGACGCCTTGGTAGAACAAGACCTCAAGGACGGAACACTGGTGGCCTTGATGCCGAATTACCCGCCGCCGAGCCGGCCAATGAGCCTGATGTACGCTCAGGATCGCTACCGCTTGCCAAAATTACGCCGTTTCGTCGACTTCGCCATGGCGATGTGGGGCAAGCACTAGGCGGTTGAATGCACCATCGACTAATCTCCTCGACTGGCGGGTCGCTTTGGTCAGGGAGAGCAGTGATGGATGGGGCCTCGGATATTGAAGCGTTGAAGTTCAATCTGTCGGATTTGAACGAAGACATGCTGCACACCATTCTGGAACTGGTCAGTGATGGCATCTGGGACTGGAACGCCAATACCGGGTTCGTTTACCGCAACCGCGGCTGGTACGAAATGCTCGGCTATGCGCCTCATTCCCTCAACAACACGGTATTCACCTGGGAATCGGTGATGCATCCCGAGGATTACCCACGGGTCATGGCCCTGTTTGACGCCTACCTGAGCCAACAGGCTCCCGGCTATCAGGCCGAGTATCGCTGCCGCATGCAGGATGGTAGCTATACCTGGGTCGAAGACCGCGGCTACGTGCTCGCCCGCAACGCCGACGGTTCGGTGGCGCGCATGGTCGGTGCGCACCGCAGCATTGAAGACAAGAAGCGTCTGTTCGAAGAGCTTGAACGAAAGAACAAATCCCTCGAAGCCATCGTCGAAGAACGCACTAGAGAGCTATCCAGGGTCAACCAGCAACTGCAGATTCAGCTCGAAGAAAACCGCAAACTGGCGGAAACCGACGCACTGACCACAATCGCCAATCGCCATCGCCTGAGCAAGGACCTGCCTCAGGCATGTGATCGCGCCCAACGCTTCCGACAGCCGCTGTCGCTGATTGCCATGGACATCGACGACTTCAAGAACATCAACGATCACTACGGTCATGCCTTGGGGGATGCCGCGTTGGTGCAGGTAGTCCAGAGCGTGAAACATTGCGTACGCGACGGCGATTTGCTGGCGCGCTGGGGCGGTGACGAGTTCATCATCATTCTTCCCGATACCCCGCTGGCCGACGCCAGAAACCTCGCGGAGACAATCCGCCATAGCGTCGCCAGTTTGCTGCCGGTGGGAGACTTTCAAGTAACCATGAGTTTTGGCGTCGTACAACGCTTTGAAGAAGAACAACAGACCGGGCTGTTGGCCAGGGCTGATCAAGCGTTGTATCGGTCGAAAGTGGCGGGCAAAAATGTGATTTCAGGGTGAAGGTATTGGTTAATCCATGATCACCTCAAGATGTAGTGACAACCTCAGCAAGTCAAAAAATGGAGCAATAGCATTGTTATGGAAATTCTGAACAACGAAAACAATCTAAATGCTTATTTAGAAAAAATTCACAACAAACAAATAACAATAGTTAGTGCCTTTGCAAGCAAAACAGAAAACCTGATTGACACAATGCTAAAAAATGAAAACTCCATTGAGCTTATTATCGGAACAATCAACTCATTCTCCTCCCCCGATTTCATTGAACACTGCAGAGACATCAAAAATAACAAGCTTAACTTTTCTGTAGACTTTGGTTATCAGGCAAGCACCCATTGGAAGGTGTACTTGATAGCCCCGAAGACCGTCATTATTGGAAGTGCCAATTTTACAAGCACCGGAATCAGTCTATTTCGCGACACTTGTGTAGTTATTACCAGCAAGGAGCTTCACAACAACTACAAAAAAGAAATTGCAACAATCAAAAAATCACCCGCCGTTATTTATTCTCGTACGGACACCTTCAACAGGCATTTAAACCTTTACAGAGCGAATCACGACAAGATGCAAAAGGCCTTAGCCAGAGGCATGCAATACGCCGACGGTCCTGATTGGCTAAAGGATGAGTCTAACCAGTCACTGCCAATTTTTATATGGGACACCTATCACACCGAGAAGACAAAAGAGCGCGCACAGAAAGTACTAAAGGAAAACACTTCAACCATTGAGCATAAGGGCATTCGTGACTTTTTCTGTTATGACGCTTCAAGCGGATGCCCCTACAATGAGGGCGACATCGTTATCTGCACCAGCAACAAAGGTCACTACCTTGACTTTTACAGTTTTGACCGAATCATAAAAAGCGGTAAGACATATTACATCTACTCATTAAAACAAGGAAAACTCTTTCGCCCCTTCCCGATAAAACATAGAAAAAGCCAAATTAAAATCCACCTTTCAGACTGGTACGAGCAAGGTATTACTAAGCTGAACAGAGACAACATATCCAGCTTTATGTGTGACGACTAGACATTAGTTATTTCCATCGTCATGTGCGCCAGACAAGGCATCACCCAACGACCATGAGAGACACCATGTACATCTGTGACTTGAAACCCGCAGCGGTTGAATCTGTTCGCCTTTTTCTCGCAAAGAACGGATGGGCCCATCGCACAGGTTCGTCTGATCATTTTGCTCTGCTGATCGCTAACTCCCAACGCACAGCCATTGCGGTGAAGGATTCCAGGATCATTGGGTTCGCCCGAGGCATTACCGATGGACTGTCCAACGGTTATCTGTCGATGGTTGTCGTATGTGAGCACCATCGACTCAAAGGTGTCGGGCGTGCTCTGGTTGAGCATGTCATGGGTGACAACAACGAGATCACCTGGGTTTTACGAGCAGGTCGCGAAGGTGCTTCGGATTTCTTTTCGGGCCTGGGGTTTGAAACGTCGACCATCGCGATGGAGCGTCCGCGTCGTAAGTAACCAAGCCGCCAGTTACATCCCCGCCTTCACCAACACTGGTTTCTCTTGATACCGCTCCGGAAACAACTTCTTCAACTGCGCCACTTTCGGTAGATCGTTGATAACGATGTACGGATAGGTGGGGTGTTCAGTCAGAAAGTCCTGATGTTCCTCTTCTGCCGGGTAGAAACCGTTATAGGTTTCCAGTTTGGTGACGATCGGTTTGTTGAACGATTTCGCAGCGTCGAGCTGGGCAATGTAGGCCTGGGCAACACGTTGCTGCTCGCTGTTTTCCGGAAAAATCGCCGAACGATACTGCGTGCCGTGGTCAGGTCCCTGACGATTGAGTTCGGTCGGGTTGTGAGCCACCGAGAAGTAGATCTGCAACAAGGTGCCATAGCTGACCTGAGTAGGGTCGAAGGTCACCTCGACTGATTCCGCGTGACCGGTATTGCCGTCGCTCACCCGCTCGTATTGAGCGGTGTTTGCCGCCCCGCCCGCGTAACCGGAGACGGCTTTCTTCACGCCTTTGACATGCTGAAACACACCTTGGACGCCCCAGAAGCAACCGCCGGCGAACACGGCGGTTTCGCTGTGGGCCTGGGTGATTTCGTCGAGTGTGGGTGCGGGGATGATGACCGCATCTTCGGCGGAACCGAAAGAGAACGCAGAGCATTGGCCGATGACGCCAGCGGCGGCCAGTCCCAACAGGGTGCGACGCAAGGTGAACAGGGATTTCATGAGGCTGACTCCTGAATCAGTGAAGTGGCGATCAACCGAACGTAAAGGCATATGCCGAGACACCCGGATCGAGAAATTCGATGCTGAACGTCCGATCCGTTACTGCGCCGGACTGGCGCACCAGTTGATACAAACGTTGTTCGGTGACGCTACCGCTGCCATCGGGCGCCACGTCTGTACCGTGGGCATCGCCGGGGGCTTTTCCGTCAATCAGCACTTTGAAGCGCACCGGTCTGCCGTCTGCGCCGGGGCCCAGTACCAGATGCAAATCACGTGCGTGGAAGCGGTAGACAATGCGACTGGCGGGCGCGCTTGAAGTGGCCCGCTCCGGACCGACAGTCCACTGACCACCCAGGCTCCAGTCATTCAGGGCCAGTTGCGGCGGAGGGTTGTAGGTCGTCAACTTGTCGGGAGCCAGACTGGCTTCGGGGACGAAATGCTCCGAGCGCTGGTAGCCGACATAGGTTTCCGGCGACTGCACTTCGTTCATGTCCGGCGCGAGTTGAACACCCTCGGCATTGGCATTGATCAACCCGTCATCCACCTTGGCGGCACCCGCTTCACGCAGCAATTGCTGGATCACCCGCTCCGACTCGGCGTACTCGCCTTCGCCAAAGTGGTGATAACGAATGCGCCCCTGGGCGTCGGCAAAATAGTGGGCCGGCCAATACTCATTGTTGAAAGCTCGCCAGATCTTGAATTCGTTATCGATGGCCACCGGGTAGTTGATACCCAGGTCTTTCATGGCTTTGGTGACGTTGCCTACGTTGCGTTCGAAGGCGAATTCGGGCGCATGGACGCCGATCACCACCAACCCCTGATCGCGGTATTTTTCAGCCCAGGCTTTTACATAGGGCAAGCTGCGCAGGCAGTTGATGCAGGAATAAGTCCAGAAATCCACCAGCACTACCTTGCCCTTCAGCGCCTGGGCATCGAGTGGTGGCGAGTTGAGCCATTGCACGGCGCCATCCAGCGGTGGCAGCTTGCCTTCGATGGGCAGTGTGCCCGGCGCTTTGTCAGCCACGCTCATCGCACCATCAGCAACCGGGGTCCTCGCCATCATCGCCCCGCCGCCGTTCGGTGCCTTACCGGCCAAACGGCCCACCAGCGCCTGCTCGATACCACCGGTAGATGCCGTGGAAAACCGCGCCAGAATCCCGGTATCAAGCCCCAACGCAATCGCCGCCACACCGGCCAGCATGGCCGCGCCCAAACCTCGACGGACCCACTCGCCAGCACCGATGGAACGCTTCATTGCGGCGAAAACCTTACCGCCCAGCAGCAGCGCAACCGCGAGGGAAGTGGCGGCACCAGCGGCGTAGGCCAGCAGCAACAGGGTGGTGGCGATGCTTGCCCCTTGCAGCGCGGCGCCGGTTAACAACAGGCCCAGAATTGGCCCGGCACACGGCGCCCAGAGCAGCCCCGTGGCAACACCGATCAAAAACGAAGCACCGGGACGCGGCCGGGCATCGGCGCCCGCCGCCTCCGACAACCGACTGCCAGCCGCCACCAACGGGCGCGTCAGACGTTCGGCCAACTGCGGCAGCAACAACGTCAGCCCGAACAGGGCGACAAACACCAGCGCGAGCCAGCGTCCATACTGATTGAGTTGCACCACCCAACCGCCGCCCACTGCCGCCAATGAAGCGACCAGCGCGAAGGTCAGCGCCATGCCCGCCAGCAGCGGCAGGCTGCTCTTCATGAACGGCTGCCCGGTGCGAGCGAAGACAAACGGCAACACCGGCAGAATGCACGGGCTGACGATCGTCAGCACACCACCGAGATAAGCGAGGATCAGAAGCCACATAGCGTCGACCTGCAGGAAATGAGAGAAAAAGGAATCAAGCCGCCTGTGGCTTGAAGGTCATCGCCAGACCGTTCATGCAGTAGCGCAGACCGGTAGGTTTGGGCCCATCGTCGAAGACATGGCCCAGATGACCGCCGCAACGCCGGCAGTGAACCTCTTCGCGCAACACACCAAAGGACCGGTCCTGACGGGTCGCCACCGCCTTGTCCAGCGGTGCCCAGAAACTCGGCCAGCCGGTGTGGCTGTCGAACTTGGTTGCAGAGGAAAACAGCGGCAGATCGCAACCGGCACAGGCAAAGGTTCCATCACGATGCTCATTGTTCAGCGCACTGCTGTAAGCCCGTTCGGTGCCCTCTTCCCGCAGGATTTCGTACTGCTCGTCACTGAGCAGGGCACGCCATTCGCTGTCAGTGTGCGTCACCTCGAAAACCTCCGCCGCGCTGGCCTCGCTGACCAGCGCAGAGCTGGCAGCAAATTTTGGCAATACACCGATCGCCAGGACTGCAACCCCCAGCCCGCCGCTCGCTACAAGAAATTGTCGCCGTGAAAACATGGCCGTCTCCAAAATCCAAAGTGCCTTTCATGGAACACAGCCTAGGCTTGGGTTGATCGCCAAATCCTCACGGGAAGTTAAACAATTCGTGATAACTCTGGCCCCGGAAAACCCGCACAATGCGCTCATTGCGCCGAAGGATTGAGCTTGATGGAACCGACCAAACGCGTCCTCGTGGTCGAGGACGACCTGCATATCGCCGACCTTATCTGCCTGCATCTTCGTGATGAGCAGTTCGAGGTGGTGCACTGCGCCGATGGCGATGAAGGCATGCGAATGCTGCAGCAAGGGAGCTGGGATGCACTGATCCTCGACCTGATGCTGCCGGGCGTCGATGGCCTGGAAATCTGCCGGCGCGCCCGCGCCATGGCCCGCTACACACCGATCATCATCACCAGCGCGCGCTCAAGTGAAGTGCACCGGATTCTGGGGCTGGAACTCGGTGCCGACGATTACCTGGCCAAACCCTTTTCCATGCTCGAGCTGGTCGCCCGGGTCAAAGCGCTGTTGCGGCGGGTCGACGCCATGGCCCGCAACCTGAAAATGGACGCCGGCAGCCTGATCACGGACGGACTGGCCATCGATCCGATCACCCGCGACGTGTCCCTTGACGGCCGCCGCCTCGACCTCACGCCACGGGAGTTCGACCTGTTGTATTTCTTCGCCCGCCAGCCCGGCAAGGTGTTCTCGCGCATGGACCTGCTCAATGCGGTGTGGGGTTACAGTCATGAAGGCTACGAGCACACGGTCAATACCCACATCAATCGCCTGCGCGCGAAAATCGAGGCCGACCCGGCACAACCGGTGCGCATCCTCACGGTGTGGGGCCGTGGCTACAAATTCGCGGCCAGGGAGGAACAGCCATGAGGCTGACCCTCACCCAGCGGCTGTCGCTGGTGTTCGCCGTGCTGTTGCTGGTGTGCTGCGGCACCTCGGCATGGATGCAGGTGCGTTCCAACCAGATGCATGAGCAGGAAGTGGTGCAAGGGCTGTCGCGGGATCTGGCCCAGCACATCGCCCGTGACACCGTGCTGATGGACACCCAGGGCCTGATGCCCAATGCCGTGCGTGACCTGTTCAGCAAACTGATGCTGGTCAATCCCAGTGTCGAGGTCTATCTGCTCGACACCGAGGGCAAGATTGTCGGCAGTGCCGCGCCCGAGGGCCGGATTCATCGACAGCAGATCGACCTCGTGCCGATCCAGCGCCTGCTCAAAGGCGATGCACTGCCGATTCTCGGCGACGACCCGCGCAGCGTCGATGCGCGCAAGGTGTTCAGCGCCGCGCCGCTGAAAGTTGACGGCAAGCCGGCTGGTTATCTCTATGTGGTGCTGCTCGGTGAGGACCACGATCGCCTGGCTGAACGCGGCGCCACCAGTGCGGCGCTCAATACCGCCTTGTTATCGATCGGGTTGGTCGCACTGCTGTGCCTGATTGCCGGTCTCACCGCGTTTGCACTGATCACTCGCCCTTTGCGCCGACTGACCGAAACCGTCAGCCAGTTCGACATCGATGGCGTCCCGGCCACGCCTCCTGAATCAGCACCGGTGGAAAAAAACGCCAGCCACGATGAAATTGCCATTCTCGACGCCACCTTCCGCCAGATGCAGGCGCGCCTCAGTGAACAATGGCGTTCGTTGACCCGCCAGGATCAGGAACGCCGCGAACTGGTGGCGAACATTTCCCACGACTTGCGCACGCCGCTGGCCTCCCTGCACGGTTATCTGGAAACCCTGTCGCTCAAGGACGCCACGTTGTCCCCCGCCGACCGCCGCCGCTACCTCGGCATCGCCCTGGATCAAAGCCGCAAGGTCGGAGGTCTGGCGCAATCGCTGCTGGAGCTGGTGCGCCTGGAACATGGTTTTGTGCAACCGGTGCTGGAGCGCTTCTCGCTGACAGATCTGGTACAGGACATCTTCCAGAAATTCGAACTGACCGCCGAGGCGCGTCAGGTCGAATTGAAAGCCAACTTTGCCCCCAACGTTGCAGCCGCCTGTGCCGATCTGGGGCTGATTGAACGGGTGCTCACCAATCTGTTCGACAACGCTCTACGCCACACTGCCCAAGGTGGGGAAGTCGAACTGAGCCTGCGCCCTCAAGGGGCTTTCGTCGAAGTCACCGTCAGCGACACCGGGCCCGGCATCGCGCCAGAACTGCGCGAAGGGTTGTTCCTGCGCCCGTTCAACATTGGCGGGGCACGGCGCGATGGCGGACTCGGGCTGCGAATCGTGCATCGGATCCTGCAACTGCACGGTCGCGATATCCAGCTGATCGATGTGCCCGGCCGCGGTGCAACGTTCCGCTTCACACTGCCGGTTGATCAGCAAACCGCAGAGCAATGGGCGGTGCGGTCGATGAATCTGAATTCACCGGGGAAATAGTCGCCGCAACCGCTATGATCCCGACTTCACTTTTCGGCAAGGACGCTGCTCGATGCTCAACACCCTGGAAAATACCCCGCTGTGGGTTTATGCAATATTTCTGCTGCTCTGTTACTACGGCATCAAAGCCCTGTCCCCGACCCGTGAAAGCAAGTTTTCACTGCTGATCACACCGCCGATTTTGTTGGGCTGGTCGCTGTATTCGTTGAATCTGACACCCGACTTCTCACTCTCAATCAGTTGTTGGCTGGCTGCGGTGATCGTGGGCAGCGTCGTCGCACTGGTGATTTTTTCGCGCAAGGGTGTCGAGCTGGATAAAACGCAAACCGGGCTGATCGTGCCGGGCACGACAAAAACCCTGGTGCTCTACCTGCTTTTTTTCGCTGTTAACTATTACTTTGGCTACCAGGCCGAGGTTGATCCGCAGCATTCGGCCACGCTGCCGATGGTGTTGCTCAAGGCCTGTGCATCAGGCTTTTCGAGCGGTTTGTTCTGCGGACGCTCATTCCGGTTTTATCAAACGTTCCGCTCCCTGAAGCCCGCCATCCTGTAGGAGCCATCGCCAGCAAGCTGGCTCCTACAAGGTGGTGGTAGCCAGTTCTTTTGTCCGCTCGCCTGTTCACCCGTGACAACGCCGCGCAGGTCCAATAGATTAGGCGGCCTGAAAAAGCCCTGTGCTTTTTCGCCCCAATTCAAGTTAAAGAAGTAGTGAAATTTCAATGTCCGATTCCAATACCGCTGAATCCGTAGTCACCTTGTCGTCCAAAGCGGAATACGAAAACTCCATCAATCTTTCACAGCACGTGCCCCAGGCCAAGACCATCGCCGAGATGGTGCTGGACGCTTTCCAGTCCACCCGGGAAAGCGACCAGATCCGCGAGCTGCGCGCCGCGATTCGCCAGGCCCACGACCGCTTCGACGACGATAAAGCCTATGAATTGATGGGCGAACTCAAGCAACTCAAGGACGCAGAGGCGGCCGATATCGCGGCCCTTGAAGACCTGAGCAGCAAATTCTCGATCAGCCGGATCCTTTCCAGCTTCAAGGACGATCCTGCGTTTCAGGAGATCGTCTACGGTTTGGCCCTGAAAGTACTGAACCAGACGCATCAGGCCATCAGCAACCCAACCAGTGGCAAGAGCAAAACGGCCCGCGCCAAGAAAGATGTCGAAGTGTTCACCATCAGCAAGGACGGCATCAGCGTCACGCTGCCGCTGCGCACTCCGCGTTCGCGACTCAACGTTGACCGTGAGGCCCTGGAGTTCCTCGGCTTTACCTTTGTCGGCGAAGGCGATGAAGCAGAGCTGGAAAGCGAATCGTTCCTGGACAGTAGCGGAACCGAACACGCCGTTAACCGCAAAAACATCATCACCGCGCTTCAGCAGAAAACCGCGTTCGATGGCTACAGCATCGCCGCGCAGTAACACTTCCCGCTCAGCAGCGCCTCAAGCGCCACTGACCTAAAAGCCCCGCCCTAGAGCGGGGCTTTTTATTGCCCGCGATTCCGGCAAAAGCGCGATTACTCTCTGTGTATCGACGCCAGAAAAAAACTTCCCTTAACCCTTGAGCACCACGGGTCCGCCTGCGGGGAACGTCAACTTTCTTTCCAGCCCAAGACCTCAGTGGTGCGATTGCTGAGGTCATCATGCACCCGCCCCCCTTGTACCGTCAGTTAGCCAACCACTACCTCGACGCGATCCGTAGCGGCACCTTGAAAACCGGGGAACGCTTCCCCTCCATTCGGCTGATGATGGAAAAACACGCCGTCAGCCTGTCGACCGCGGTGCAGGTGTGCCGGGAGCTTGAGGACTATGGCGTCCTGGAAGCCCGTCCGCGTTCCGGTAACTACATTCGCCTGCCGGACACCTTGCCCAAACCGGTCGTGACCACAACGCCTGCACCCCTTGATACCGAGGTCTATCTCGGCATTCACGAGCAAGTGTCATCGGTGCTCAAGGCCAGCCAACGCGCGACGGTCAAGGTCAATTTCGCCAGCGCCTACTGCGCGCCGGAACTCTATCCGTTGAAGATTCTGCAAGACCATATGAGCAAGGCATTGCGTCAGGATCAGAAACTGCTGGGTGCGACAGGCCCGACCTGCGGCAACATCGAGTTGCGCAACATCCTTGCCCGGCGAGCGTTGACGGCAAAGGCCAACCTGAGCGCCGAAAAAATGGTGATCACCAACGGCGCGACCGAAGCGATCAACCTGGCCTTGCGTGCGGTGACCCACCCCGGCGACACAGTGGCCGTGGAATCCCCGACCTTTTACGGCCTGCTGCAAATTCTCGAAAGTTTGAACTTGCGAGTGCTCGAAGTCCCGGCAACGGCCCATTCGGGCATCAATCTGTTCGCGCTCGAACAGCTGTTGCAAGGCCCCGAACGGATTCGGGCGCTGATCGTCATTCCCAATCTGCAGAATCCGCTCGGCAGCATCATGCCCGACACCCACAAGGCGCGGCTGGTGCAATTGTGTGCCGACCACGGCACCGTGCTGATCGAAGACGATACCTACGGCGACCTGGTGGACACCGAGCAGCCGTTATCCACGCTCAAACACTGGGACCGCACCGACAACGTCATCTACTGCGCGTCGCTGAACAAAACGCTGGCGCCCGGCATACGCCTGGGCTGGATCAGCGCCGGGCAATGGCACGACCGCGTGGAAATGCTCAAACACACGCAGTCCCGAGGTTGTGAAGCGCTGTCGCAACTGGCGGTCAGTGCGTTCATGAAGACGCCGTCCTACGAACGTTACCTGCGCCGCTTGAGGAAAACGCTGACACAGCAGCGCCAGCAGATGAGTACGGCGATCACTCGCTATTTTCCACCGGGCACCCGCATCACCCATCCACAGGGCGGTACGTTGTTGTGGGTGGAACTGCCGGCTGAACAGGCGTCCATGGCGTTTTTTCATGCTGCGTTGAAGGTGGGCATCCAGATTTTGCCTGGGGATATCTTTTCCAATGCCCAGCGCTTCAGTCACTTCGTGCGGATCGGTTGTGGGGCGCCGTATTCGCCGAAGATTGATGAAGCGCTGGCGACCCTCGGCCAACTCCTCAAAAACCAATGCTGACACATAACCTGTAGGAGCCAGCTTGCTGGCTCCTACAAGGGATTGGCGTGCAGGCAGATGATGTGTGGGTCATCGTTCCAATGCGGGAAGCGCTCGGCGATCAGCGGGTCATGGCCGGGAATGACGTGGTCTTCGCCGTCGGCCAAACGGTCGATTTCGATAAACGCTTCCAGCGTCTGTGCCAGATCATCAATGATCGGAAACGGACTGCGCTGACGAATGTTCGCCCACAAATGCGCCGCATCCGACGCCAGAACAATCCACCCGCGTGCGGTGTTCACCCGCACCACCTGGCTACCCGGCGTATGGCCGCCCACCGGGTGCAGCGTCACGCCGGGCATCACCTCAACCGTGCCGCTATGCAAGCGCAATCGCCCTTCGAACAACGGTGGCAGCGCCGACATCACATCCTCGACCTCGTAGGTTTTGTTCACCGTGCGATGGGCCATTTTCGGACCGGTGCAGAAACGCAGCTCCGCTTCCTGCAAATGCACCGTGGCTTTCTGAAACAACCCCAGGTTGCCGGCGTGGTCCCAGTGCAAATGGGTGAGGACCAGGTTCTCGACCTGCGCCGGATCGATGTCCAGTTGACGTAGGGATTCTTCCGGCAGGCGATACATCTGACGGTTGCGCCGATCCGCTGTCGCGGGTTGAAAGCACGTGTCGACCACAATCACCTGCTGCTCATTACGAATGACCCAGAAGTAGTAATCCAGCGGCATCGACGCATTCGGATCACCGCAGCAGGCGTCGTAAAGAAAGTTCTCCCGGGCAGTGCGCTGGGCATTGGCGCCGACTCGGATGGCGAACACTTCGTACACAGGAACGGACATATTCACCTCCCGATCAGGCCACTTCAGCGGTTTTGAGGGTCGGACGGAAGTCGAAATCGATCTCGTCGCTAATCCCCAGATCCTGCGCCAGACGATGCAGGCCGCTGTAGTCGCGCATGATCGTGGCGTTCTTGTTGCTCTCCCGGGTGTCGGCAATGATCAGCGCCGCGTCCTCGACGCCGAGTTGCGTCAGAATCGCCTCCCACATCGAGTAGTCCTGAGCGACAAAGGCACTCAGCGCCACCGACAACGTCTGTGCGAAAAATGCCCTTTGAGGCGGCTGCATGTTGGCGTACATGACCTTCGCCACTTCCGCGAGAATCTTGCTGTGGGCATATTCGTCGCGGTTATGCAGTTCTGCCACGCGACGGTTTTGCGGTTGAATGGTTTGATCGTCGGCCAACAGATCGAGGTACGCGTTGACGCTGATCTCGGCCACTACCGCGAAGGTGATCGCCGCCAGATCGCGCTGCCACTGCTCGGGCAATTCCTCACGCAGCGCGGCAAGACGCAAATAGGTCACCGACGGCGGCAGGTCCAGATCCTGATCGAGCGCTCGATCCTCTTTGGTCCGCTCGATGGCCCGCAGGTGCATGAGCGTGTGGTAGTGCTCGTCGATCAACGTCTGCTGCATCGCTTCGCGAAAATGCCAGTCGTTTTTGCCCAGATACTGATTGGCAATGACGCTCAGCGCCGGGTTCACCACATGCTCTTCGGCCGTGACCGTGCGCAGGTTGTAGCCGATCCAGCCCCAGGTCACCACGGTGCTTTTGAGCTCGTCGCTCAGGGCCTGGAATTTCGGGTGATGGAAAAACGGCACCATGCACTCCGGGTAATCCGGGCGCGCCGGGTCGAACGTTTCGCTGACCGAGGTCTTGTCCGGTGCGCACACCGTGGCCCTTTTGGTCCAGGCCTGATTGAGCCGCACGACCAGTTGATGATCGACCTTGGCGATCTCGATTGCTGTTTGCATGACGCGATACCTGTAAGACGCGTACCCGCCGAGGGGTACGCCGATGGAGTTGTGGGCGACGGATGAATCAGGCCAGCCAGTAGCGGGTCAGGTTTCGCGCCGGGTCAGTGTATCGACTGCGGGCGTGGATCATTCGCCAATTGTCCCAAATCAGCATGCAGCCGTCGGGAATCAGCACCGGTGTGTTGTGCTGGATGAAATAGTCCTCGCCGAGCATCGCGAACCTGGCCAGTGGCGATGAGCTGTTCGTCACCTTCGATTGCTGCAGATCCTCCTCGGAAGGGTTCACATCGCCGTAGTGAAACTGGTTGTAGCTGAAGCGGAAAATGTCCCCGTCCTCTGTAGGCGTCAGGATGTATTCCTTGACCCGCGTTTGCGCCACTTCACCCGGTTTGGCGGTGGCCACGAACTCCACGGGCGTGTCGTCGATCCATTCGCGCAACTCGGGCTCCGTGCGTTCGAGGAATGCCAGAAACTCGATCCCGTCGACCAACCCGGTATGTCCGCCACCGCACGTGGCCTGATGATGACAATGCAGCGCCAGATAACGCGGCGGTGGCCCGTAGACCGGCGCTTCGGTGTGCGGTCCGATGCCGTTCATGCTCTGGGAGTACGGCAACGCTTCATACCCCGGTTTGCGGGTAATGGCGAAGGCCGTCTGCCCGTTGAATTGCGGAATGATCTGACCGAACGCCTGCAATGTGCCGACGACATCGTAGGCAAATTCGGCCGGGGTCAGTACCGTCCAGCCACGGGACGACAATTCGTCATGGCGGTGGCCCAGTGAAACGTAAGGTGTAGACGCAACAATCCCTTGATCTGACATGGTGAAGTTCCTGGCGGTTTATCAGGCGTTAACGGTTGAGGTGTAAGCGGCAATGAATTCGCGGCAGGCGTTGCCCGGTCGGTAGCGCTGCTCGTCGATGCTCTGCACGGGGGTGATTTCGGCGGCGGTGCCCGTCAGAAAACACTCATCGAAATCGCCAAGCTCCGTCGGAAGAATGGTGCGCTCGACCACTTGGTAATCCAGCGCCCCGGCCAATTCGATAACGGTCTGGCGGGTGATGCCATTGAGGAAGCAATCGGGCAGCGGCGTGTGCAGCGTCCGGTCCTTGACGAAGAACACGTTGGCGCTGGTGGCTTCGGCGACGTGGCCGCGCCAGTCGAGCATCAACGCGTCGTGAAAACCGTTGTTTTCCGCATCGTGCTTGCTGAGCGTGGCGATCTGGTAATGCCCGGACGCCTTGGCTTCGAACGGGCTGCTGCTGGGTGGCGGACGCCGCCACTGCGCGGTCTTCAAGCGAATGCCGCCCATGTGCCCCGCCGGGTCGAAGTAACTCGGCCATTGCCAGCAGGCGATCGCCACGTGCACGCGGTTGAAACGAGCCGAGGTCGAGATCATTTCACTGCCGCGCCACGCCACTGGCCGCAGATAACCGTCCACGACGTTGTTGCGTTGCAGCAGTTCATGACTGGCCGCTTCCAGTTCGGCCAGCTCATAGGGAATCGCGAAATCCATCAACTGTGCCGAGCGATACAGCCGCTCGCTGTGTTCGCGCAGCTTGAAGATCTTGCCGTTGTAGACGCGCTCCCCTTCGTACACCGTACTCGCGTAATGCAGGCCGTGACTCAGCACATGCAGTCGCGCCTGGGACCACTCGACGAACTCGCCGTCGAGCCAGATAAAACCTTCTCGCTGATCAAACGGAATACTGCTCATATCCTTATCTCCTGATGAATCGTCCTACGCCGTTTCGAGCAGGACCGGTATCAATTCGGGCGCTGCCACAGGCTCCGGCTGAAAGAAGAACGCACGTTCGCCAAACGCTGGCCGCAACTCATCGAACCAGGTCGCGTTCGGATCAAAGCGCGCATAGAACGTGCGCAATACCCATTGCGGATCCCGAGCCTGGAGAAACTGCAGCACGAAGACTTTTTCGCCGGCCACGGTCTCGATGCCGTTGATCAACACCTTGCCGTAGAAGGTGCTCATGGACGGCCCACGCACGGTGCGCGCCAGCCCGGACACCGTGCGGTAAGCCGCCTGGAAGATCTCGAACGCCCGCGCCAACGGCATCGCAAAGTAGTGGCTGGGCCCGGTATCGCGCTCGACGAACATGTAATAAGGCACCGCTCCCAGCCGCACGCCTTCAGTCCATAGTTCGGCCCAATCGCCGGGGTTTTCGTTGATGTGGCGGATCACCGGCGCCTGCATGCGCAACGTCGCGCCGGTGGAACGAATGCGTTCGACAGCCTGCCGGGCAATGTCCTGGCGAATCTCGACCGGGTGGTTGTAGTGCCCCATGACCGACAGGTTTTTCCCGGCCGCAACGATGCGTTTGAACAGATCCAGCAGCTGCGGCGCATCCTTGTCGCTGACAAACCGCTGTGGCCAATACGCCACGGACTTGGTGCCGATGCGGATGCTTTTGAGGTGCGGCAGCGCCAGCAGCGGCTCGATGTAACTGGCCAGCGAACGGGTGTTCATGATCATCGGATCGCCACCGGTGATCAGCACATCCGTCACCTCAGTGTGCACCCGCAGGTAATTCACCAGCTCCTGGGACTCACGCGCGTTGAACTTGAGCTCCTCTTCGCCGATGAACTGCGCCCAGCGAAAACAGAACGTGCAGTAGGCGTGACACGTCTGACCGGCACCGGGGAAAAACAGCACGGTCTCGCGGTACTTGTGCTGAATGCCCGGCAGGACTTTTCCGTCGAGGGTCGCGCCGTTGTGCGTCAGCTGACCGGCCGGATGCGGGTTCATGCGCAACCAGATTGCCTCGATCCGTCGCTTGATGGCGACGGCGTCATCCCGTTCGATCAGTTGCTTGAGCGACGCGTATTCGTCCGGTAGCAGCATGTCCTTGTGGGGAAAGGTCATGCGAAAAATCGGATCGTCCGGAATGTTGTTCCAGTCGATCAACGTGCCCAGCACATATTCATTGGTGCGAAACGGCATGACCCTGGCCACCACGGTCATGGCTTCCTGCAACGCTGGCGTCAGTTTCTGCCAGTACGGCGTGTCGCGAATGGTGCGTGAGTTGTAGGGTTTGTATCTTTCCAGCTCCGACGGTCCCTGCATGGCAGCGCTCCTGGTGATTGCCTGGCGTTAGTTACTGGATGGCCGGCGCTGCGCGCTCTATGTCCATCCATGCCCGAACGCTGTCGCGATCCCACTGCCGACGCACATAGGCCGCGAGCCGCTGAGGAACGCGGTCGCCATTGGCGAGCAGTCGGTTGAGCATGATTGCCAGGTCGGTGTCGGCAATGCTCCAGTCACCGAACAGGTGATCGGCCCCCTCCTCCAGCAACCGATCCGCGACGAAGAACAGCCTTGCGACAGCGGCCTGGGCGTCGTCCGACAACGGGGTTTCTTTTTTGCTGAAGTAGATGAGGTCCGCCGGGCGCTCTTTGCGAATCACCAACAAATCACTGCGCAACCAGGCCTGGAGTTGGCGGGCGCGAGCGCGCTGTTTGATGTCGAGCGGAAACAGTTTTTTATGCCCCGGCGCTATTTCTTCCAGGTATTCGGCAATGGCCGAAGATTCAGACAGTGCAAAACCATCATGAACCAGCGTGGGAATCTTGCAGGTCAGCGATACATCACGATAACTCGCCAGGTAGTTACCACGCGCCTTTAAATCCACCGTTACTAGTTCAAATGAAAGTTGCTTTTCTTTCAGCGCGACAAATGCCGACATTGCAAAAGCACTGACAAAATCTGCGCCAACATACAGTTTAAGCTTCGTACTATCCATAGAACGCTCCCTTGCACTAACCACAATAATCCGTTGCATTGGAATCGATCGTAGTTAGTTGGCCAGGTGCTGAACAGATACAGAAATTATCTGTTTCTACGGATACAGAAAGTCAAAACAGCCATGGCCTGCCTAGGTAGCAGAAATGAAAAAGGGAGTCTGCGCATGCGGACTCCCTGGTGGGCAAAACGGGAAGATTGAGCGTGTCAGACCGTGGCGTCTGCAGCATTGGAGAGCAACGCCATCTGGGGCATGTTGCTCATGTTCAGCATGGCCAGCGGCTCAGTGGCGCTGGTGTTGATGAAGCCGTGCCGGGTCCAGGCCGGCACCAGCAACACGTCGCCGGGGCTGATGTTCACTGCATCGGCATCGCCCAGGGTCAAGGTGCCGCTGCCGGACTGAATGATGAAAAGGTGCCACCACGAATGGGCATGACCGTCCAGTTCGGTGCCGGGGTTCAACCATTGCATCGACACCGCCATCCCTGGCGTCAACTTGCAACCTTCGCTGCTGTCATGGTGAGCCAGCGCGACAATATCGACCTCGCTGGCCGCAAGACTCTGGCGCATATCGGTAAGTTCATCGCCCTTCCACACCCGTGCACTCACCGGTGGACGGGTTAAACTCTGGCGAAAGTCCTTATATGAAAAAAAACCACCTTGAATGTTATTCATCCGTAAACACCGAGTTATGAGCGACTTAAGTGACCAGACACTAGGCGAACAATTGATCACTGTAAAGTCACTACACTAACACTCACAAAACCGAAGGTCTAAGCGCCACAATCATGTCAACTTCTACGGCGGCATTTTTCGGTAACTGATAAACGCCGACGGTGGTTCGAGTATGTTTGCCCGCATCGCCTAGCACATGGCTGAAGACATCCGATGCACCGTTGGCAACTTCGCTGAGGTCAACAAAGTCCGCCGTGGACTTCACGTAAACCGTGATACGTATCAGCGACTTTATTTTGTCCAGCGAGCCGATGGCATCAACGATCAAGGCCAGCCCGCGCATGGCGCTGATACTGGCGGCCGCTTGTGCATCGGCCAGGCTGAGCTCCAGCCCTACCCTGCCGGGGTAGCGGATTTCGCCGGTCATGCGCGGCACCAGACCGCTGAGATAGAGCTCATCGTGATGCCGAATCAGCGGCGCGTAATGACCACCCGCGGTGTTTTCGCCGTAGATGTCATAGTCCAGCTCTTTCGCCAGGGCTATAAAGCGCTCATCACAGGTCATTTTTTGCTCGATCATTGAAACAATCCTCTCAACTCAAAAATACCAAAACGCAGATCCGGAAGACTCAGCTCGCGACTCTCGCCGGGGCCGCCAGGCAAGTGACCTCGACACGTGATTCGATCGCGTCTGCCAGGCGCAGCAGGTTGTCGCTGAGCTGTGCGTAGTCTTCGCTGAACAACACGATGTGGCCGATAAACGAGGTGTTGTCCTTCACCAGTGCGGTGACCGAATCACTGAGGCGTTTGGTGTAAACGGCTTCTACCAGGTCGATGTTCAGGTCCCGGGCCAGGGACTCGATGTCCGGCACATAGCGCAGCAGGCCGCCGGCCGGCGCCCGGACCAGACGGATGCCGCAATAGCCCCGAGCGACGGGATCGCGCGGGTCGGTCTTGCCTTCCACCGCCCACCTGACCCAGCGCTCCCACGGATCGAAATCGACGAACGCCAGGCGGGCCAGGTCCCAGATGTGCATGCCGCCGGGGCGCATGTTGGTTTCCACCGCCGACGTCAGGCCGTCGCTGCGCAGGAACACCTCGTTGTGGTACGCGCCGTTATCCAGTGAGACCAACCCGGACATGTGTCGTCCGGCGGCCGCCAGTCTGGCTTGCACGTCTGCCGCCAGCGGTGCCGGCACCACTTGCTGGATTTCTGCGCGATAGGCGCCTTCGGTGGTGGTTTTCTCCGTGACCCACGTGCTGCCCGCAACGTAATCCCAGCTGTATTCCCGGGCGTTCTGGATCAGTTCTTCAAGGACGATGCCGCCCTCGCGATACGGCTTGAGTGCCTGCCACGCCTCGTCACATTCGGACGGATGATGGATGACCCGGCAGCCCCTGCTTGCGCCTTCGCAGGCCGGTTTGATGAAGGCTTTGCCGCCCAGCTCGACGACCCGCTGACGCAGCTCGGCAAGGGTTTCGATGCGTACGGAAAACACCGGACGATAATCTTCCGGCGAACGCTCGGCCGCCGCTTCCAGCTTGCGAAAGATTTGTTTGTCCAACCCCGCGCGCGCCTCGGCCGGGGTAATGCCGGGCAAGCCGTAATGGCTCGCCAGCGCCGCGCCGAGCAGCACGCCACGGTCGGAAAACGGCAGCACGCCGATCAGTTTCCAGTGATCGGCACTCAAGCAACCCGCCACCAGTTCCAGGGATTCGGTGACGTCTTCCGGCGCCAGGGACGTGCTGCAGACGTGATCGGCCACCTGATCGTCATCGGGCTGAATCTTCTCGACCAGCAGGATCAACCGGGCGTTGTAGAGCGTTTTGCAGAGTTCGCGCAGTTTCTGGATGTCGTGAACCCGATTGCCGTTGTACCCGACCACCACTACGCATGACGTCGTATTCATGAAGCCTCCGACCTGTGGAGTAAAAAACGCAAACGCGGTGACTCAGTCGTGCAGCGACGCGTTGGATCTACGGTTGAGCCAGTACCAGGCGAGAATGCCTCCCGCGCCGATGGCAGCCAGCACCAGGGCGCTATAGGGCGGCGGCATGACCCGCATGATCAGCACCGTCAGGCCGGCACCGACGCCCAGGGACACTTCCTTGACGAACATGTTGTTTTGTTTGACGGAGAAGTAATCGAGGTAGCTGAACGCACACTCGGCGATGGACAGCAGCGCGACCCAGATCAACGCGCCCACGAGGGTTTCGACGTGGAATGCGCCCGGCGACGAGAGCACCGCGAAGCCGCCGATGATGATCCCGATGACAGCGACCACTTTGAAGCGCCCGGTGCGCTCGATCAGTTTCATCACCGGCACCTGGGCGAAGACCACCACGGCACTGTTGAGGATCAGCATCAGGCCATACCAGGCCGGCAGTTCGCCGGTTTCGAGCAGGATTGCCTGGGGCAGGATCGAGAACACGCCAAACAGCTTGATGCCCATGATGATGCCGGCGATCACCCATGGCAGTTTGTTGCGCCAGCCGCTGCCGTCATGAGTGACCGGGCTGGCAACCACCGGTTGGGAGGTGAAGGTCGCGCCCATGGCAATGGGCAGGCACAGCAGGACGAAACCCGCCGCACCGAGGAAAAACAGGGTCGGGGTCAGCAGCGGCGAGAGCAGGATCAGCCCCGCCACCAGACTGCCCATGTTCATGGCGACGCGGTTGTAGGCCGCGCCCTCTTTGGTCTGGGCGGCTTCGCTCTTGATCAGGTAACCGGCAATCGCGATACCGTAGGCGAACAGCGCGGCGGCGAACATCACCATGCCCTGGTTGCTGGTGACCGCCAGCAACACCAGCCCGAGGGCGGCGCACAACAACGTGACGCTCAGGGAGCGGCGACCCAGCACCAATAACGTCAGCGGCAGCAGCAACAGCAACGCCCGATAACCGAGGGCGAGGATGCTGTTGGTGGCGGTGTCGAGCCAGACGTTGGCCTTGCCCAGCACGGCAAACAGCGACACGGCGGTGATGATCCGGATCGTGAACAGGCGAATATTGATCACCGGTTTAGCGACGGCGACCGTTGTTTGAACACTCATGCAACACCTCTGGAACCAGCGATTGTTCAGGCGTTCAGCGCGAACAATCAGGAAAGTCTGTAAGGTGATGGTAGAGAGAGTCGCTTGTTTTCATCAGAGCAAGTTCGTATAGAATCAAACGAACTTTACTGCCGGAGAGACCAGTAAAATGCAGGTTCAGCGTGCCGTGATCGCCGCTATCGAGTTCCAGCCGGGTGTGCCGCTGGTCCAGCAGATTGTCGATCAATTGTCGGTAGCGATCAGCCAGGGCGGGCTGCCTCACGGCTCGCGGCTGCCGCCGATTCGCGAACTTTCCGAGTTGATGAACGTGGGCAAGTCCACGGTGGTGGATGCGCTGGACCGCTTGCGCGCCAAGGGTCTGGTGGTTTCACGCCAGGGGTCGGGGCATTACGTGCACCGCTCCAGCACCACGCTCAAGACCGATGCCGGCCCGGACCTGCAACCTCAAGACACCCTCAGCGTGGTCCGCCGCGCGGTGCTGCAGGACAACGGCTCGCTGCGCCCCGGTGCGGGTTTTCTGCCGTCCTCGTGGCTACCGGCGGACGAACTGCTCAAAGCCGTGCGCGGTACCCTGCGCGCAACGTCCCTGCGCATGGGCGAATACGGCGTCGCCGCCGGTTACCTGCCGCTGCGCGAAGCGTTGCGAGTCAAACTGGCGACCCTGGGCATCGAAGTTCCGGTGGACCAGATCATCACCACGGCCAACACCGTGCAGGCCATCGACATGCTGATGCGCCTGCTGGTCAAACCCGGCGATACGGTGCTGCTCGACGATCCGTGTTACTTCACCATGCACACCAACCTGGCCCTGCATGGCGCCCGGGTCATCACCATCCCCCGTGGCGCGGACGGCATGGACCTGGACGCCTTCGAGCAATTGCTGATTGTCCATCGGCCCGTGCTCTACATGACCAATAACACCCTGCACAATCCGACCGGACACTCGTTCTCCCCGGCGCAGGTCTATCGCTTGCTGGAGCTGAGCCACCGTTACGGTTTTCACATCCTCGAAGACGATTTGTATTGCGACATGCAGCAACGAACGACCCCACGCCTGGCAGCGGGCGGGCTGGACAATGTCAGTTACGTCTCCGGTTTCTCCAAGACCCTGACGGCGAACAGTCGGGTCAGCTATGCGGTACTTTCGCCGCAACTGGCGGCGCGGATGGTTACCCTGAAAATGGCCTGCGGAGGCATGACCTCGGAACTGGCGGAGCAGATTATCTGCACGATGCTCAGCGACGGCAGCTACGCCAAACACACCCGGCGCACGGTGGATCGGCTTTACGAGGCGAGCAGTCGGGTGAGCAGTTGGCTGATGGAAGCCGGTTGCTCGGTGTCATCGCTGCCCCATGAAGGGTTGTTTATCTGGACGCGATTGCCCGAAGGGCATCATGCCGAAACGCTGGCGAGGAAAGGCCTGGACATCGACCTGGTGCTGGCGCCCGGCACCTTGCTCAGCAAAGCACCGGATGCCAGTCACTTTCTGCGCTTCAACGTGGCGCATAGCGACAACGTTCAGGTGCGGGAGCGGTTCTTTCGGTTGCTAGACACACCCAGTAAATAACTGACCGTCGCCATCCTGTAGGAGCGAGCGGTGCGGCGACCCGACTTGCCCGCGAAGAACGATAACGCTGTGTATCAGCCAGACCGCGTTATCGTTCTTCGCGGGCAAGCCTCGCTCCTACAAGGGTCTGTATTTGGTGCAACGCCGATCCATTGTAGGAGCAAGCTTGCTCGCGATGCAGGCAACTCGGTCCACCAGAATACGGGCAACAAAAAACCCCGCTCCTTCTCTCAAAGGGCGGGGTTTTTCTTTACAGCATCCGACGCTTAAGGCGCGTACGTCAGCAACAGCTCGGTCGGCACTTTGAAGTCCAGGGACATCATCACGCTCAACGCGGTAATGGTGAAGATCGAGAATACGAACAGCTTGCGTGCCCAGACCGTGTCATCCACTGCCTTGTAGCCGGTCCAGGCCATGTACAACCAGTACATGCCCATGGCCGCGGCGACGGCGAGGTAGCTCATGCCGGCATAGCCGCTGAAGGTCAGCATCAAGGTCGCCACGAGGAAGGCCAGGATGTAGATCAGGATGTGCTTCTTGGCCACTTGAATCCCGCGCTTCACTGGCAACACCGGAATCGATGCAGCCAGGTAATCGTTGAAGCGGAAGATCGCGATGGCGTAGGAATGCGGCATCTGCCACAGGCTGAACATCACCAGCAGCGTCAGTGCAGCCATGTCGAAGGTGTTGCTCACCGCGACATAGCCGATCACCGGCGGCATCGCGCCCGACAGACTGCCCACCAGCGTGCCGTGAACCGACTTGCGCTTGAGGTACAGGCTGTAGAAGCCGACGTAGATGACGAAGCCGATTACGGCGAACAGCGCAGCCAACGGATTGGCCACCTTGTACAGCAACGCAACGCCGGCAACACCCAGGACGGTCGCGAAGGCCAGGGCCAGTTTCAGGGAGACAAAGCCCTGCACCAGCGCCCGGTTCTTGGTGCGTTCCATCTTGATGTCGATGTCGCGGTCGATGCAGTTGTTGAACACGCAACCGGATGCCACCACCAGGGACGTGCCGATCATGGCGGCCAGGAAGATGGCCAGATCGACATGCCCTTTCGAGGCCAGGAAAAATCCGCCTGCCACTGAAAGCACGTTACCGAAAATGATCCCCGGTTTGGTGATTTGGATAAAGTGCTTCAAGGACATCCGGATTTACCTCAGTGCGCCATCATGTTGGTGTGGATGCTGAACATGATCCACAGCGACAGGCCAACCAGCAGGACGATCACGATCGCGGCGAACACAAACGCAATCACGTTGTTACGCTGCGCGGCCGAACGGTCCAGGTGGAGGAAGTACACCAGGTGCACCAGCACCTGGATCACTGCGAAGGCCAGTACGATCCACAGGGTCAAGGCTTTCGGCAGCGATGGGTACATCACCAGGCCGAAAGGAATGACTGTCAGGATGACCGACAGGATGAAACCGATAGCGTAGGACTTGACGCTGCCGTGGCCGGCGTCGTGGCTATCGTGGGAATGAGCGTTAGCCATTTACATAGTCCCCATCAGATAAACAACGGTGAATACGCAGATCCACACCACGTCCAGGAAGTGCCAGAACAGGCTCAGGCAGCTCAGACGGGTCTTGTTGGTCGCCGTCAGGCCGTTTTTCTGCACCTGGTACATCATGATCGCCATCCAGATCAGACCGCTGGTCACGTGCAGACCGTGGGTGCCGACCAGGGTGAAGAACCCGGACAGGAAGCCGCTGCGGCTAGGACCGAAGCCCTCGGAGATCAACATGTGGAACTCGTTGATTTCCATGCCGATGAAGCCGGCACCGAACAGGAAGGTCATGGCCAGCCAGCCCAGGACCTGGTTCTTCTTGCCCTTGAACAACGCCAGCATGGCGAAGCCGTAGGTGATCGAACTGAACAGCAGCAGAGCGGTTTCGCCCAGTACGTAAGGCAGTTCGAAGATGTCGTGGCCCGACGGGCCACCCGCTACGTTGTTAACCAGTACCGCGTACGCCGCGAAGATCGATGCAAACAGGATGCAGTCGGTCATCAGGTAGAGCCAGAAACCGAATACGGTCATCTCGCCCGAGTCGTGGTGATGGTCATCGTGCCCATGTCCATCGACATGGGTGTGTCCAGCATTGGTCACTAAGTTCGACATGGTTTAAGCCTGTTCCAACGAGGTTTCAACACGGGTGGCGGTGGCTGGAACTTTCCCGGCCGCTACCAGACGCTTGTGCTGCTCGGCTTCGATGCGCTCGATCACGTCGACCGGCACCATATAGCCTTGATCATCACGTGCAGCGTGGATCACGAAGTACACCACGGTGCCGATCAGGCCGAATGCAGCCAACCACCAGATGTGCCAGATCATCGCGAAACCGAACACGGTCAACAGAGCACCCATGACCACACCGGTCGCGGTGTTGTTTGGCATGTGGATCGGCTCGTACTTGGCCGGAGCCTTGTACGCAGTACCGTTTTCCTTGGCTTCGGTGAACGGATCGATGGTTTCCGCTTTTGGCAGGACCGCGAAGTTGTAGAACGGTGGTGGCGACGAGGTCGACCATTCCAGGGTGTGTGCATTCCACGGGTCGCCGTGTTCGCACATGTTTTCTGGCTTGTTGCGATCACGCACACTGACGTACAGCTGAATCAGCTGGCAAGCGATGCCGACGGCGATCATCACCGCACCGAACATGGCGACGTACAGGTACGGCACCCACTCAGGGTTGGTGGTGGCGTTCAGACGACGGGTCATGCCCATGAAGCCCAGTACATAGAGCGGCATGAACGCGACGAAGAAGCCGGTGATCCAGAACCAGAACGCTGCCTTGCCCCAACCTTCGTGCAGCTTGAAGCCGAACGCTTTAGGGAAGTAGAAGCCGAAGCCTGCGATGTAACCGAATACCGCGCCGCCGATGATCACGTTGTGGAAGTGCGCGATCACGAACAGGCTGTTGTGCAGAACGAAGTCGGCACCCGGGATGGCCAGCAATACGCCGGTCATGCCGCCGATGGCGAAGGTCACCATGAAGCCCAGGGTCCACAGAACCTGGCTGGTGAAACGCAGACGGCCCTGGTAGATGGTGAACAGCCAGTTGAATAGCTTCACCCCCGTCGGGATCGAAATCAGCATCGTCGCCAGACCGAAGAAGGCGTTGACGCTGGCACCCGAACCCATGGTGAAGAAGTGGTGCAGCCAGACCATGAAGCCCAGGATCGAGATCGCGCCCGAGGCGTAGATCATCGAGTGGTGGCCGAACAGACGCTTGCCGGAGAAGGTCGAGATGACTTCGGAGAAGATCCCGAACGCCGGCAGAATCAGGATGTAAACCTCGGGGTGACCCCAAGCCCAGAACAGGTTGACGTACATCATCGGATTGCCACCAAGTTCATTGGTGAAAATGTGGAAATCCATGTAACGGTCAAGCGTCAGCAGTGCCAGGGTAGCGGTCAGGATCGGGAACGAAGCCACGATCAGGACGTTGGCCCAGGTGCAGGTCCAGGTGAAGATCGGCATGTCCATCAGCTTCATGCCAGGGGTACGCATTTTCAGCACGGTCGCCAGGAAGTTAACCCCGGTCAGCGTCGTACCCAGACCCGATAGCTGTAGCGCCCAGATGTAGTAGTCCATCCCCACGCCAGGGCTGTATTGCAGGCCCGACAGCGGTGGATAGGCAACCCAGCCGGTCTTGGCGAATTCGCCGACGCCTAGGGACAGGTTGATCAGCACTACGCCGGATACCAGCAACCAGAAGCTCAGGGAGTTCAGGAACGGGTAGGCAACGTCACGCGCGCCGATCTGCAGCGGCACTGCAAGGTTCATCAGGCCGGTGAAGAATGGCATCGCCATGAAGATGATCATGATCACACCGTGAGCGGTGAAGATCTGGTCATAGTGTTCAGGCGGCAGGTAGCCAGGCGAACCCTCGGTGGCCATGGCCAGCTGGGTACGCATCATGATGGCGTCGGCAAAGCCGCGCAGCAGCATGACCATGGCAACGATGATGTACATCACGCCGATTTTCTTGTGGTCGACCGACGTCAGCCACTCGGTCCACAAGTAAGTCCACTTCTTGAAGTAGGTGATTGCAGCGAACAGCGCCAGACCACCGAGCGCGATCATGGCGATGGTCACCATCACGATCGGCTCGTGGAACGGGACCGCTTCCCAACTTAATTTACCAAACATCGTTTACTCCTCTGCCCCGGCAGCTGAATGCGAACTCATGTCCATCCCTTCCATGGCGGCCACTTCGTGCTCTTTCTTCTCGTGGTGCATCGGCTTGCCTGGTTTCATGCCTTCGTACTTGTCGACGATGATCTGGAACAGGTTCGGCGTGACCGAGGAGTAGAGCTCGACTGGGTTGTTCTGGCTTGGCTTGGAAAGGGCTTCGTATTCAGCTTTTTCAAGCTGTTTAGGTGCCTTTTTGACTTCGCTGACCCAGGCGTCGAAATCTTCCTGGGAAGTGGCGATAGCTTTGAACTTCATGCCGGTGAAACCCGCGCCGCTGTAGTTGGCGGAGATACCGTCCATTTCAGCGTTCTGGTTGGCGATCAGGTGCAGTTTGGTCTGCATGCCGGCCATCGCGTAGATCTGGCCACCCAGCGCCGGGATGAAGAACGAGTTCATCACGGAGTCCGAAGTCACCTTGAAGTTGATCGGCGTGTGTGCCGGGAACACGATCTTGTTGACGGTGGCGATGCCTTGCTCCGGATAGATGAACATCCACTTCCAGTCCAGCGCGACCACTTCAATGGTGATTGGCTTGACGTCGGAGACCAGCGGTTTGTAAGGGTCCAGTGCGTGGGTCGACTTGTAAGTGACATAACCCAGGGCAATGATGATCAGCACTGGAACAGCCCACACCGCGATTTCGATCTTGGTGGAGTGCGACCACTTCGGCGTGTACACGGCGTCGGTGTTGGACGCGCGGTATTTCCAGGCGAACAGGAAGGTCATGACAATGACCGGAACCACGACCAACAGCATCAGCAGCGTTGCGGTGATGATCAGGTTTCGCTCGTCCAGGCCAACCTGGCCCTTGGGATCGAGCAAGGTCATGTTGCAGCCTGACAGCAACAACGTGCCGATCAGCGGCAATAAGCCTAGTAGTCTGGGGTACCTGTTTTTACTCATCTCACGACCTCTAAAGCAGCTTGCGCAATGCAGTTGGGTTTTGATCGCCAACACTTCACCCTGCCAAGGGTTGGCATTTTCTTGGATTGAATAAGGGCCGCCCGTCGCGCGTCAGACGCTGCTCGACAATTCCTGGGCAAGCGGTGAGTTCTTATTCGAATTCGTGGTCAAAGGCCTTGTTACAGACCAATTCCATTTGGTGCGGATAGTTGGAAGGCACCGACACCAGAGGAGTCGCATGAAGCCATCCGGCCCCTCGACGTCCTATTGCTGCTCAAGCACCTGAAGCAGGGTGAGCAGTGCCGGGAATTCAGTGCGGGCGATTGTAGATATGTAACGATTCATAAACCATGTCTCATCCCGAAATAATTTTTATCCATTCCAGCAACAATCATTAACGGTTTTCGCAAAAGTGCGGCATCTTATCGAAATTCATTCTCAACAAAAACACCAAAATAAGTAGGGCTACCACGCGCAGTTCAGACAGTATCGAAAGCTCTACCTCTGCCCTCTACCCTGCCTAAGCCCCCATGTGACAAGGGCTCTGGCAATTTGCCAAGGCCTGTTAAAACTGCCTGTTCCAGGTTGAGAGCGCTAAAGCCTGCTGCGAAATCAGAAGACCATTTTCATTACGTCTACGCATACCAATCCGACACGCTGAAACGCCTTGCGACACTCGCGCTGTGACAACATGTCGCACATGCGCCGCACCCGTTCTTGTCGCGCATCAAGGTCTTTTTACCCGAGCCCTGAATGGCAAAACGCCCCGGCCCTCTCAACGAGGGCCGGGGCGTTTTCATGTGTTACGCAGCGATGCCGCGAATGACCTCAGCGCAGTGCCTTGCGGTTGCGCGAAGTGAGCAATGGCACCAGCACCACCACCAGGACAAAGGCGATCAACGCCCACTGCGCCAGCGACAGACCGAGGATCGGCGGGTACGGCGTGGAGCAGAAACCGTCGACCTGGAACCCCAGTGGGAAGATCTTCGCCAGCGGCAGACCATCGACTATCGGTTGCAACACATCGATGCCGCAGCTGACTGCCGGATAGAACTGGGTATAGACGTGATGCCCGGCGACGCCGACGCCTGCCAGGGCGCAGATCACCACCAGGGTTTCAAACACCGTGATGCTGCGGCGGGTGCGCATTGCCGCGCCGATGAACGCGAAGATCGCGATCAGCAACAAGGCATAACGTTGCAGGATGCACAGCGGGCACGGCGCCTCACCCAACACGATCTGCATGTACAGCGCGCCGCCAATCAGCGCCAGACAGATGATGCCCAGCAACACCAGGTAGCGCCGCTCACGGCCCAACCGCATCGTTTCCTCGCTCATTGCGTTTCCCTTCTAGATATCGATTGACCGGAAGTCTACACGCTGGCCCGGACCTTGGAGAGCCCGGGGCGTGTGGAATAGATGTCGGGGAATAAACGATAAGGTGGTTAAGAAGGGATTAAATTCGATCACTTTCCAGAGATTTGCATGATCCCACGACCGCATCGCCAGCAGGCTGGCTCCCACTTTTGAATGCATTCAACTGTGGGAGCCAGCCTGCTGGCGATGCGGCTGCTCAGTCACCGTAGATATCGGACTTGAAGTACTTCTCGGAAATCTTCTGGTACTCACCGCTGGCGCGAATACCGTCGATGGCCGTGTTCAGTTGGCTGACCAACTCGGCGTTGCCCTTGCGCACCGCAATCCCGGCGCCCTCGCCCACGTATTTCGGATCCTTGAGCTCTGGCCCGACGAAGGCGTAACCCTTGCCGCGCGGCATCGACAGGAAGTCATTCAGCGGGATGGTGTCGGCGAAAATGGCGTCGAGGCGACCGGCCGCCAGGTCCATGTAGATCTCTTCGTTGTTGCCGTAACGCTTGACAGTGATGCCCTTGGGTTCAAACACCTCGGTGGCATAACGGTCCGTGGTGGTCGCACGTTGCACGCCGACGGTCTTGCCTTTGAGGCTGGCGTACTGATCATCCACCACCGCGCCTTCCTTCATCACCAGTCGCGATGAGGTGAAGTAGTACTTGTGGGTGAAGTCCACCGACTTCTTGCGGTCTTCGTTGATGGTCATGGACGACAGCGCCATGTCGATTTTCTTCACTTTCAGGGAAGGAATCAGACCGTCGAACTCACCTTCGACCCAGACGCACTTGACCTGCATCTGCGCGCAGAGGGCATTGCCGATGTCGTAGTCGAAACCGACGATTTCACCTTTGTCGGTTTTCGACGCGAACGGTGGGTAAGCCGCCTCGATGCCGATGCGCAGGGTTTTCTCGGCGGCAAACAGAGTGCTGCACGCCAACAGGCTCAGGGCCAGACCGGTGATGAGGGGGAATTTCTTCATGTTCGTTCTCTCGCGGGTTGTTGTTGGTTTGGCAAGACAGAAGAAAGAGCAGAAACGGGGCACGCCTTTTTTGTACTTATAATTCCATACTGGACTTTTATGTATGAACCGTCAATTGGGGGGAACGCGGATGTGCCGGCCGGTGGTCGGGCGGTGAGTCAGGAAGGTATTGGGTGATGCAGATGGCCTCTTCGCGGGCAAGCCTCGCTCCTACAGGGTTTTGTGTCGTTCACATAATATGCGTATGACACAAAACCCTGTAGGAGCGAGGCTTGCCCGCGAAGGCGTACTCAAAGGCGCCGCAGGGGTTACTGCTTCCAGCGATCCGCCGCTGCATGATCACTGTCACGCCCTTCCACCCAACGCGCGCCATCACGGGTGTTCTCTTTTTTCCAGAACGGTGCGCGGGTTTTCAGGTAGTCCATGACAAAGGCGCAGGCATCGAACGCGGCCTGGCGGTGGGCGCTGGCGGCGCCGACGAAGACGATCGGCTCACCCGGTTCCAGGGCGCCGATGCGGTGCAGCACTTCCAGCTTGAGCAACGGCCAGCGTTGTTCGGCCTCGATGGCGATCTTGCCGAGAGCCTTTTCGGTCATGCCCGGATAGTGCTCCAGGAACATCCCGGCCACGTCGAGCCCGTCATTGAAGTCGCGCACGTAACCGACAAAACTCACCACCGCACCGACGCCAACATTGGCGGCGTGCATGGCGTTGACTTCCGCACCCGGATCGAACGCCGTGGACTGCACGCGAATCGCCATGGTTCAGCCCCCGGTCACGGTCGGAAAGAACGCCACTTCATCGCCATCACTTACCGGCTCGTCGAGTTGGCAGAGGTCTTCGTTGCGGGCGCACATCAGGTTCTGCTCGCTCAACACATCGGCGCCGTCACGCTTGGCCAGCAGCGCGCGAACGTCATCGACGGTGGCGAAATCACCTTCAACTTTCACTGAGTCGACGCCCAGTGCTTCTCTATAACGAGCGAAAAACTTCACGGTGAGGTTCATGACTGATCCGCCTGGTAATGACCGCTCTTGCCCCCGAGTTTCTCCAGCAACCGCACGCTCTCGATGGTCATGCCACGATCCACGGCCTTGCACATGTCATAAATCGTCAGCGCCGCGACACTGGCTGCGGTCAGCGCTTCCATTTCGACACCGGTCTGCCCGGACAACTTGCAGCTCGCGACGATGCGCACGGTGTCGTCGCCTTCGGCACTCAGTTCGACCTTGACGCCGGTGAGCAGCAACGGATGGCACAGAGGAATCAGATCGCTGGTTTTCTTCGCCGCCTGAATGCCGGCGATGCGCGCTACGGCGAACACATCACCCTTGGGGTGACCGCCGCTGACGATCATTTGCAGGGTTTCGGGCAGCATGCGCACCCGCGCTTGAGCGGTGGCTTCACGGAACGTTACGTCTTTTTCAGTGACGTCGACCATGTTGGCGCGACCTTGGGAATCGAGATGAGTCAGCACAGGGTTACTCCTGATCAAGAGCCTCGATTGTAAACCCGTGGGTCAATCTTCCGCACGTTTGATTATGGAATCACGACAATCCCTTGTAGGAGCGAGGCTTGCCCGCGAAAAACGATAACGCGGTGTGCCTGACAGACTGCGTCGTACCCTTCGCGGGCAAGCCTCGCTCCTACAGGGGGATTTGTGTTGGGCATAAAAAACCGGGCGACCCGCGAGGGCCGCCCGGTTTATTTGGTGAGGGTTACAGATGCGATTCGGCGTATTCGGCCAGAATCGAACGAGGCACCCCTTGCAGGGTGATGTGCACACCGTTGGGGAAATCCTTGAAACGTTCAGTCAGGTAGGTCAGCCCGGAGCTGGTCGCGGACAGGTAAGGGGTGTCGATCTGCGCCAGGTTGCCCAGGCACACCACTTTGGAACCGGCGCCGGCACGGGTGATGATGGTTTTCATCTGGTGCGGCGTGAGGTTCTGGCATTCGTCGATCAAAATCAGGCTCTGCTGGAAGCTGCGACCCCGGATGTAGTTGAGGGATTTGAACTGCAACGGCACTTTGCTGAGGATGTAATCAACGCTGCCATGGGTGTTTTCGTCATCCATGTGCAAGGCTTCGAGGTTGTCGGTGATGGCGCCCAGCCACGGCTCCATTTTTTCCGCTTCGGTGCCGGGCAGGAAACCGATCTCCTGGTCCAGGCCCTGAACGCTGCGCGTCGCGATGATCCGGCGATAGCGTTTGCTGACCATGGTCTGCTCGATCGCCGCCGCCAGTGCCAGGATGGTTTTGCCGGAACCGGCCGCACCCGACAGGTTGACCAGGTGAATATCCGGATCAAGCAAGGCGTACAGCGCCAGGCTCTGATAGATGTCACGCGGTTTCAGGCCCCAGGCTTCCTGGTGCAACAGGGGTTCCTGATGCAGATCGAGAATCAGCAGTTTGTCTTCGTCGATCTCCTTGATCCAGCCGACAAAGCCCTGCTCATCGATGATGAACTCGTTGATGTGCACCGCCGGCAGGTTGTCGGTCAGCTTCACCTGGTGCCAGGTGCGGCCGTGGTCCTGACGGGTTTCGACATTACTCACGCGATCCCAGAAGGAGCCGTCCATGTTGTGATAACCATTGGGCAGCAACGAAACGTCGTCAACCAGTTGGTCGGTGCTGTAATCCTCGGCCGCGATCCCGCAGGCACGGGCCTTGAGGCGCATGTTGATGTCTTTGGTGACCAACACCACGGGCAGCTTTGGCGCGCGCGCGTGCAGGTCGATCAACTGGTTGATGATGATGTTGTCATTCAGGTGTTCGGGAAGAATGATGTTCGGTTCGGCACGTTTGCTCATCAGAATTGACAGCAAACCCTTGGGCCCACTTTTGCCACGCTGGATCGGCACCCCCAGCTCAACGTCTTCTGGGCTGGCTTCGCCCAGGGTCTTGTCGATCAGGCGAATCGCCTGACGGCATTCCGCAGCCACGCTGTGATGCCCGCTCTTGAGCTTGTCCAGCTCCTCAAGCACGGTCATCGGAATCGCGACGTGGTGTTCTTCGAAGTTCAGCAGGGCGTTTGGATCGTGAATCAATACGTTGGTATCGAGTACATAAAGGATTGGCTGGTTGGAGGAAGAACTACGTCCGTGATCATCCATACTCGGTCACCTTTGTGGGAGCCATTCGACGCAATACCTTGGCGGTGCTGCGCCTCGAAGTGACTGCCGAATTCACCTGTGATGATTCAAGTGAACTGCTCACAAAATGGGTCTTGGGAGACGCCACCTGTGTTGCAGGTTTCGGCGGTCTGTCTTCGTAATACTCCAAAACATGTGACAGAAAAAAGCACTTTGACGCTTTTTTGAAGTTTATTTTTCAGAGTGACGAATAGCCCTTGGCGTGCAGGCAATGTGCCGTTAAAGTCGGAAGTCCGCCTGCACTGAATTTCCTTCCAGAATCGCCTTAGCCCCAATGTTTACGGGCTTTCCCACTTTCAGCGAAACGCATCCTGACAATCTTCCCAACCGATCCCGCTGAGCGCCGTTTGCGTGACAAGCCAGGGCATCGCCGTTTTCACGCCATCCTGTTTAATGTTGAAATTGATCACCCCATGCCGCCACAACAGCATCAGGGTCAGCACGCGCTGCGCGCTCTGACTGGCCTTGAGTTTGCCGGCGCCGTCCTGGGCATCGATGTCCCACAGCGCCACTTGCAGGCCCTGGGATCTGAAGAAGCCTTGCGCGTCTGAACGGCGCTGACCATCGGGCGGACGAAACAACGGCACGTAGTTCTCCGGCAATTTGCTTTTGACCAGTTCGGCGCTGCGCCGCACCGAGTCCTGCCAGTCCTGCCAATGGCTGTGGGAGCGGAACTCCCAGCCTTGCACGCCGATGCACTGCGCCGAGTAAGTGGCTTGCAGGTTGGCGACGGAACGATCGCTCAGACGCGCCTGAATGTCCTTGCCAAGGACGAAAAACGTGCCCGTCATGTTGGACTTGCGCAGGTACTCGGTGACCCACGCCGTGTTGTCCGGCGCGGCGTTGGCGGCACTGTCGAAGGTCAACAGGAACAACCGGTCATGCATCTGCTCGCCGTTGCGCTCGTAGTCGCCAAAACGATCGACTTCACTGCTTGTTTGCGGAAACAGTGCGGCCTTGCGCAACTGCTCGTCGAGGTACTGCGCATGGAACAGTCGGCTCGGCTCGGACCACTTGATGTAGTAGCTGTCGGCACTGACCTGAAACTTGGCGGCTTGCTCACGCAAGGTGGCCATGTCCTCCACCAGATAACACCAGGAAGCGTCCTGATCACAACTCTGCTGGGCGAAGTTGTAGTTGGTCAGCAACTGTTGCCACATGCGCTGCCGCAGGCGGTTGACCGAGTCCAGGTTGATGGTGCGCAAGCCCAGGCGCTGGGCCAGGCTCGCGTCATCCAGCGATTCGCTGGCCAGCAGCACGCGCGCGAACATCAGAATCTCTGCCCGCGAGGCGACATCGAACAGCGTCGGGTTGCTGAGCTGTTCAGGCCAGGTGCTGCGATCGAGCGTCGCCACATCGCCCGGCGCCGCCATGGCACCGAAACTCAACAGCCACGCCGAAAAAAGAAAAACGATACGCAATGGGATGTCTCCATAACAAAACCCGCGCGGCACTATAGCTGATCCGGCCCCTATTCCCGCAGCGCCGCCAAACACCTGTAGGAGCGAGGCTTGCCCGCGAAGGCGGTGTTTCAGCCACTGATGTTCAAACTGATATACCGCTTTCGCGGGCAAGCCTCGCTCCTACAGGGGATTGCGCAAAGCCGTCGATCACCTATGGACTTGATAGCTGGAGTCAACACGGACAACCCCCTAGAATCGCCCCACGATTAAAGGAGACGACTTCATGCTGATGGTGATTTCCCCCGCCAAGACCCTCGATTACGAAACACCGCCGGCCACCCAGCGTTTCACCCAGCCGCAATACCTCGACCATTCCCAGGAGCTGATCCTGCAATTGCGCGACCTGACGCCGGCGCAGATCAGCGAGCTGATGCATGTCTCCGACAAGATCGGCGGGCTCAACGCCGCGCGTTTCGGCAGCTGGACGCCGGCGTTCACGCCTGAAAACGCCAAACAGGCCCTGCTGGCGTTCAAGGGTGACGTTTATACCGGTCTCAACGCGCAAACCTTCAGCGAAGCCGATTTCGATTACGCCCAACAGCATCTGCGCATGCTGTCCGGTCTGTATGGCCTGTTGCGTCCACTGGACCTGATGCAACCGTACCGTCTGGAAATGGGCACCAAATTGCCCAATGTCCGTGGCAAGGACCTGTATGCCTTCTGGGGCACGCGCATCAGCGAATGGTTGAACGAAGCCCTGGCCGATCAGGGCGATGATGTGCTGCTGAACCTGGCGTCCAACGAGTATTTCTCGGCGGTCAAACGCAGCGCCCTGAATGCCCGCATCATCAATACCGAGTTCAAGGACCTGAAAAACGGTCAGTACAAGATCATCAGCTTCTACGCGAAAAAGGCCCGAGGCATGATGAGCCGCTTCGTCATCGAAGAACGCATCAACGACCCCGCCGCACTCAAGCAGTTTGACGTGCAGGGCTATCGGTACAGTGCCGAGCAGTCTAAACCGGACAATCTGGTGTTCCTGCGCGATCACGCCCCCGAGTAAATGCACCCGGTCGGTGCACGACCGCAAAAGCGTCGTGCACCGCCTTCAAATCTCCAAACAATCCCCCGCCTTTTCCGCCAGTTATTTGGCGCCATTTTTCAAGCAATCAAAATCCTAACTTTAGTTTCACTCGACTTTCGTGATTTTTTTCAGTAGTGGCACTAAAAAAAATTATCAGTAGTGGCATAAAACTATCTAATCCAACGACGACCCTATGTATCAAGGGTGAAACAGCCGTTGCTATCAATATGAAAGCAGTGCCATCTTTTTCAATATTTCAAGAAATTTCAGAATTCGCGATGGGTGGACTGGAACTATGTCCAAATGCGTAGCTCATACCACCGGTAACCATTATCTCTGAACATGTACGAGATAACTTACGCAGAGAAGAGATTCACGTAGCGAAGTTGTCACAATAACTTCGGCTACATAATCCCTGATTTGGGCAACATCTGAAGGAAAGGAGATAACGCATCACTACTATCCCCTACACGGCCAAGGCAGCGCCCCTATAAACGTGCTCACCTGAGCACCAAACCGCTTGATTTACGGGCTTTCGGCCTGGCATTGAGCGCGCAAGACCTTTGCACGAAGGACCTCGACCAGAGGACTCGGCTGCATAACAGGGCAAGTCATAACAATAAGGCCTGGTTACGCACACCTTGAGTGCACTTATTTAGACACTCGGAACTTAGTATGCCTGTACACGGCATTGTGGCGCCTGACTGCCGCACTTCCGAGCGCACTACAACTGCTGAACACACTTAATTCCGGCCATGTAATGGCTTGTTGAACACAGTCTTGTTAACGAGAGGTAAATGCGATGCGCATCAGCATATTTGGTTTGGGTTACGTCGGTGCAGTATGTGCCGGTTGCCTGTCTGCACGGGGCCATGACGTCGTTGGCGTCGATGTCGCCAAAGACAAGATCGATATGATCAACGCCGGTAAATCACCGATTGTTGAACCAGGTTTGGGCGAACTGCTGGCCAAGGGTATCGAGACCGGTCGGCTGCGCGGTACGACCAACTTCGCGGAAGCGATTCGCGACACCGACCTGTCGATGATCTGCGTCGGCACGCCGAGCAAGAAGAACGGCGACCTGGAACTGAACTACATCGAAGCCGTGTGCCGCGAGATCGGTTTTGTCCTGCGTGACAAGACCACCCGCCACACCATCGTAGTTCGCAGCACCGTTTTGCCGGGCACTGTCGCAAACGTTGTCATCCCGATCCTCGAAGACTGCTCCGGCAAGAAAGCCGGTGTTGATTTCGGTGTGGCGGTGAACCCTGAGTTCCTGCGCGAAAGCACCGCGATCGCCGACTACGACCTGCCACCGATGACCGTCATCGGCGAATTCGACAAGGCGTCCGGCGACGTTCTGCAATCGCTGTACGAAGAACTCGACGCGCCGATCATCCGCAAGGACATCGCCGTTGCCGAGATGATCAAGTACACCTGCAACGTGTGGCACGCCACCAAGGTGACCTTCGCCAACGAGATCGGCAACATCGCCAAGGCGTGCGGCGTCGATGGTCGTGAAGTGATGGAAGTGGTCTGCCAGGACAAGACACTGAACCTGTCCCAGTACTACATGCGCCCTGGTTTCGCCTTCGGCGGTTCGTGCCTGCCCAAAGACGTGCGCGCCCTGACCTACCGCGCCGGCGCCCTGGACGTGGAATCGCCGCTGCTGAACTCGCTGATGCGCAGCAACGAATCCCAGGTGCAGAACGCCTTCGACATCGTTTCCAGCCACGACAAACGCAAAGTCGCCCTGCTGGGCCTGAGCTTCAAGGCCGGCACCGACGACCTGCGCGAAAGCCCGCTGGTTGATCTGGCAGAAATGCTGATCGGCAAAGGCTACGACCTGAGCATCTACGACGCCAACGTCGAATACGCCCGCGTTCACGGTGCGAACAAGGACTACATCGAGTCGAAGATTCCTCACGTTTCTTCCTTGCTCAATGCCGACTTCGACGAAGTGATCAACAACTCCGACGTGATCATCCTCGGCAACCGTGACGAAAAATTCCGCGCCCTGGCGCAGAACGCTCCGCACGGCAAGCAAGTGATCGACCTAGTCGGCTTCATGTCGAAAGCCACCAGCGTGAGTGGCCGCACCGAAGGCATCTGCTGGTAACACAGCCTCTGTAGGAGCCAGGCTTGCCGGCGAACCAGGCGCCACGGTGTGTCAGGTACGCCGCCTTCGCGGGCAAGCCTCGCTCCTACAGGTCTGATGAGACCGCTTGGCATTTACGCCTGCCTTAACCCCATCGGGCCACCCCACAGGCTCGCCCGAGATCGAGACGGATGCAGATTATGCACAGGCTAAAGCACGGCCTACTTCAGGCCGCCGGTTGGCTGTTTTACTTAAGTATTTTGATGGGCATCGCCATGGCGTTGCCTGTGTCCACGTTCGACTCCGAGTCGAAGGACTTCATTTTCCTGATCGGTATCGTCGGTATCTGGCGCTACTCGATGGGTGCCACGCACTTTCTGCGCGGCATGCTGTTTCTGTACGTGGTCTACCCGCACCTGCGGCGCAAAGTGCGCAAGCTGGGTAAAGCGGCAGACCCGTCCCATGTGTTTTTGATGGTCACCAGTTTCCGTATCGACGCGCTGACCACCGCCCAGGTCTACGCCTCGGTGATCCGCGAAGCGATCGACTGCGGCCTGCCGACCACCATGGTCTGCTCCATCGTGGAAATGTCCGATGAGAAGCTGGTGAAAAGCCTGTGGACCAAGATGAATCCACCGGAGCGCGTCAAGCTCGACTTCGTGCGCATTCCCGGCACCGGCAAGCGTGATGGCCTGGCCTACGGTTTCCGCGCCATCTCCCGTCACCTGCCGGACGACCGCGCCGTGGTGGCCGTGATCGATGGCGACACCGTGCTCGCCGAAGGCGTCGTGCTCAAGACCGTGCCGTGGTTCCAGCTATTCGGCAATGTCGGCGGCCTGACCACCAACGAATTCTGCGAAGTGCGCGGTGGCTACATCATGAGCGAGTGGCACAAACTGCGCTTCGCCCAACGCCACATCAACATGTGCTCGATGGCCTTGTCCAAGCGCGTGCTGACCATGACCGGCCGCATGTCGGTGTTCCGCGCCACCGTGGTCACCAACCCGGACTTCATCGCCGACGTGGAAAGCGACTCGCTGCAACACTGGCGCCTGGGCCGCTTCAAGTTCCTCACCGGTGACGACAAGTCGAGCTGGTTCAGCCTGATGCGCCTGGGTTACGACACGTTCTACGTGCCCGACGCGGCGATCCACACCGTGGAACACCCGCCGGAAAAAAGCTTCATCAAGGCCAGCCGCAAACTGATGTTCCGCTGGTACGGCAACAACCTGCGCCAGAACTCCCGCGCCCTGGGCCTGGGGATGAAGCGCCTCGGCCTGTTCACCTCGGTGGTGCTGTTCGATCAGCGTGTATCGATGTGGACGTCCTTGCTGGGCCTGACCGTCGCGCTCATCGCGTCGTTCAAGTACGGCACCGCGTTCATCCTCGTTTACCTGCTGTGGATCGGCATCACCCGCCTGATCCTGACCCTGCTGCTGTCCTGCTCCGGTCACCGGATCGGCCCGGCTTACCCGGCGATTCTCTATTACAACCAGATCGTCGGCGCGCTGGTGAAAATCTACGTGTTCTTCCGCCTCGACCAACAGTCCTGGACTCGCCAGCCCACTTCCCTGACCCGTGATCTCGCCAGCTTTCAACGTTGGTTCAACACCTGGTCGTCTCGGACCATGACCTTCTCCGCCGGCAGCATTTTTGTCGCCGTGCTGCTGATGATGGTCTGACCGCCCCCTTATTGAATTAACCAGGAAATCGCCCCTATGAATACCGCCGTCAACGCCAATGTAGTGCATGAATCCGAAGCCCAGCGCCAACACGCCCGAGTGAAAATTCCGGCCAAGCTGCGTTTCTTCGGCCCGGACCGCACGCCGGTTGAAGCCCGGGTCCTCGACCTCTCCGCCGGCGGCCTGGCGTTCAACGCCGGTCAGCTGCCGTTGAAGGTCGGCGATGTGCACAAGGCTCGCCTGCAGTTCGTCATCGATAACCTCGGCCTGGCCATGGACGTAGAGATGCAAGTGCGCTCCTTCGACCGCCAGACCGGCCGTGCCGGTTGCCAGTTCCAGAACCTGGAACCGCAAGACATCTCGACCCTGCGCCACCTGATCACTTCGCACCTGGCCGGCGACATCGTCAGCATGGGTGAAGTGCTGGCGACCCTGCAGCGCGACAACTTCACCAAAGCGCGCAAGGTCAAGGATGGCGGCCACGGCATGACCGCGTTCGGTCGCCTGCGCGCCGTGACCTTCAGCCTGGGGATTTTCCTCGTCGGTCTGGCGGCGTTCGGTTTCATTTTCAAATCGGTGTACGGCATGTACTTCGTCAGCCACGCGCAGGCCGGTCTGGTCAGCGTGCCGGGCATGAGCATCACCATGCCCCGTGACGGCACCGTGCAAAGCCTGATCAAGGCCGATGGCGTTGCCGCCAAAGGCGCGCCACTGGCGACGTTCAGCACCAGCATGCTCGACGTGCTCAAAGGCCATCTTGACGACAATCAACTGCAACCGGCCAAGGTTGAAGAACTGTTCGGCAAGCAAATGACCGGCACCCTGACCTCGCCATGCGATTGCACCGTGGCCCAGCAATTGGTCGCCGACGGTCAGTACGCCAGCAAGGGCGACGTGATCTTCCAACTGGTGCCGCGTAACAGCGAAGCCAACGTTGAAGCGCGCTTCTCCTATCGCCAGTTCAGCGACGTGCGCCCAGGTACCAACGTCAACTTCCAGATTGCCGGCGAAGACAAGACCCGCACCGGCAAGATCGTCAGCAGCACCAGCCTGAAAAGCGCCGACCTGTCGTCCGACATCCGCGTGCTGATCCAGCCGGACGAACCGCTGGACAGCAAGTTCGCCGGTCGCCCGGTTGAAGTGAACAGCGACCGTGGCCCGAACCTGAACTGGCTGATCGATAAAGCCATGGCTTCCGGTCTTTAAGTCGAGGACATGCCTGTGACGACTCCTACCTTGAACACACCGCAGACCCTGTGGGAGCGAGCCTGCTCGCGATGGGATCAACGCGGTTCAACTGATGCACCGCGCTGCCTGAATCGCCAGCAGGCTGGCTCCCACATTGGAACAGTGTGTGCCTTGGCATTGGCCGTCAGCCTGGCCGGTTGCGCCGGTCTGCCGGATCAGCGTCTGGCCAATGAAGCGCTCAAGCGCGGCGACACCGCGCTGGCTCAGCAGAACTACAAGCAACTGGCCGACCTGGGCTACAGCGAGGCTCAAGTAGGCCTCGCCGATATCCAGGTCGACAGCCGCGACCCGACGCAGCTCAAACAGGCCGAGGCGACTTACCGCGCGGCGGCCGACGTTTCGCCGCGAGCGCAGGCTCGCCTGGGTCGCTTGCTGGTGGCCAAACCCGGCTCCACCGAAGCCGAACAGCACGAAGCTGAAGCCCTGTTGAAAAAGGCTTCGGCCAATGGCGAAGGCAACACGCTGATCCCGCTGGCGATGCTGTACCTGCAATACCCGCACAGTTTCCCCAACGTCAACGCGCAACAGCAGATCAGCCAATGGCGCGCCGAAGGCAAACCGGAAGCCGGCCTGGCCCAGGTGCTGCTCTATCGCACCCAAGGCACTTACGACCAGCACCTGGACGAAGTCGCAACGATCTGCAAAGCGGCGTTGAACACCACCGACATCTGCTACGTCGAGCTGGCCACGGTTTACCAGAAACAAGGCAAACCGGAACAGCAAGCCGAGCTGATCAAACAGATGCAAGCGGCACATACCCGTGGCACCGTTTCCGCTCAGCGCGTGGACAGCGTCGCTCGTGTGCTTGGTGATGCAAGCCTGGGCAAGACCGACGAAAAAACCGCTCAGGCGCTGCTCGAAGACATCGCCCCCGCCTACCCCGCTTCGTGGGTCAGCCTGGCGCAATTGCTCTACGACTTCCCGGAACTCGGCGACGTCGACACGATGATGAAGTACCTGGACAACGGCCGCGCCGCTGACCAGCCACGCGCCGAACTGTTGCTCGGCAAGCTCTACTACGAAGGCAAATGGGTGCCGGCGGACGCGAAAGTCGCCGAAGCACATTTCCAGAAAGCCGTCGGCAAAGAAGTCGCCGCCGATTACTACCTCGGCCAGATCTACCGTCGCGGTTACCTGGGCAAGGTCTATTCGCAGAAGGCACTGGACCACTTGCTGACCGCTGCACGCAACGGCCAGAACAGCGCCGACTTCGCCATCGCCCAACTGTTTTCCCAAGGCAAGGGCACCAAGCCCGACCCGCTTAACGCTTATGTCTTCAGCCAATTGGCCAAGGCCCAGAACACTCCGCAGGCCACCGAGCTTGCGCAAACTCTCGAAGCCCAACTGCCGCCTGCCCAGCTGGCCGAGGCCCAACGCCTGTTGAAACAAGAACAGGCCGTTCGTGGTGCCTTGAGCCAGAACACGCTGGAACTGCATGCCCTGCAAGAAGAAGACGGCGAGGAATCCCTATGAAGTTGAATCCATTCATGAAGGCCGGCATCGGTCTGACGTTTGCGCTGATCTGGTCTTGCCCGACCCTGGCGGCAATCACCGAAACCAAAAATTTCGGTCTGGACGTAAAAATCACCGGCCAGTCCGAAGACGACCGTGACCTCGGCACTGCCAGCGGCGGCGACGTCAATGGCGTCGGTCTCGACCTGCGTCCCTGGGTCTACGGCGAAAGCGGCGCGTGGAGCGCCTACGCCATGGGTCAGGCCGTAACGTCCACCGACATCATCGAAACCGACACCTTGCAGCAGTCCGACAGCGACGGCACCCAGACCACCGACAACGGTGATCGCAAGACCAAGAAAAACTACCTGGCCATGCGCGAATTCTGGGTCGGCTACAGCGGCCTGACGCCGTATCCGGGCGAGCAGTTGAAACTCGGTCGTCAACGCCTGCGCAACGACGACGGCCAATGGCGCGACACCAACATCGAAGCCCTGAACTGGACCTTCGACACCACGCTGTTGCGCGCCAACGTCGGCGTCGCCGAACGCTTCAGCGAATACCGCACCGACCTCAAAGAGTTGGCGCCGAAAGACAAGGATCGCCTGCACGTTTACGCCGACACGGCGTATCAATGGACACCGGGCAACTGGGTCGGCATTCGCGGTCATCACACTCACGACGACGGCAAGCTCGACTACCCGGAGCCGGGCGTGCCCGGCGACTCGCTGGACAAGAAACAGAACGGCGACATCAGCTGGCTCGGCCTCACCGCTGACAGCGACGCCTACAACTACCGCAACACCAACACCGTCAATTACTGGGGCAGCGTCACCGGCATGAGCGGCGACACCGACACGGTGAATCAGCTCAACGCCGACGGCTCCCGCCCGACGGAAGCCAAGCGCGGTGAAGACCTCAACGGCTGGGCCACCGATATCGGCGTGCGCCTGCGCCTCGATCCGCAATGGCAAGTCGGTGCAGCCTATGCCCGCGCCAGTGCCGATTACGAACAGAACGGCCTGGAAAGCAACCGCTCGAACTACACCGGTACGCGCTCGCGGGTTCACCGTTTCGGCGAAGCGTTCCGCGGCGAAATGAACAACATGCAAACCGCTACGTTGTTCGGTTCGTGGATGCTCAACGACGAGTACGACGCCAGCGTGATCTACCACAAATTCTGGCGCGTTGACGGCAACAAGCCGGTCGGCAGCAACGGCATCAACGCCGTCGAGAACGACACCGATCCAACCGGCGCGATTCTCTCCAGCACGTCCCTGCCGCTGGAAGATGGCAACAAAGACCTCGGCCAGGAAATGGACCTTGTGGTCACCAAGTACTTCAAGCAAGGCCTGTTGCCTGCCGCGCTGAGCCAGTCGATCGACGAACCGTCGGCCCTGGTGCGCTTGCGTGGCGGCGTGTTCAAGCCGGGCGATGCCTATGGCAAAGAAGTCGACTCGTACATGCACCGCGCGTTCATCGACGTGATCTGGCGCTTCTGATGCGAACCGCTAAGGGAGTTCCTGACATGAACAGTCCGAAGAGAGGCTCGTTGACCTTGCTGGCCGGCGCGATGCTGCTGGCAAGCTCGGCCGCCTTCGCCAACGTGGAACCGACCAAGCCGGTAACCATGGCCAAGGAACTGCAACAGGCCAAGACCTACACCGTCAGCAGCGCCCCGACCGCGCCGCTGGAACTGGAAAAGCCGACGCTGCCAGACACCGCCGGCTACACCGCCGACGCCATCGCCGCGAAAATCGTGCGCACCAAGGCCGGCAAAATCAGCGTGCGTCGGATGATGCAAGAGAACGCGCTGAAGGACTTCATCGGCGGCGACAACAAGATGGCCGAATGGGTGGTGCGTCAGCACGGTATCCCGCAGGCGATCTTCATCGACGACGGCTACATGAACCTCAAGGACCTGGCGACGAAGCTGCCCAAGCAGTACTTCAGCGAAACCTCGCCCGGCGTTTTCCTGGCGAAGTTGCCGATTGTGGTCGGTGAGAAAGGCATCCTCGAAATCGACAAGCAGACCCAGGAATTGCGCCTGTCCCAAGAGGCCGGTTCATTCCTGGTCAACGACGGCCAGCTGTTTGTGCGCGACACCAAAATCACTGGCTGGCGCGAGAAGGACAACGGCCCGGCGACGTTCAAGTCGCCGAAGGAATTCCGTCCGTTCCTGCTGGCCTGGGGCGGCACCCAGACGTACATCGCCAACAGCAAAATGGCCAGTTTCGGCTACGCCAACAGTAAGTCGTATGGCGTGAGTATTTCCCAGTACACGCCGAACATGGCCAAGGTGCTCAAGCGTCCTGAACCGACCGGCTGGATCATCGGTTCCGAGTTCTCGGACATGTGGTACGGCTTCTACTGCTACGAAACCCGCGACTTCGTGGTCAAGGGCAACACCTACAAAGACAACATCGTCTACGGCATCGACCCGCATGACCGTTCACACGGTCTGATCATCGCCGACAACACCGTTTACGGGACCAAGAAGAAGCACGGGATCATTATTTCCCGTGAGGTCAACGACAGCTTCATCTTCAACAACCGCAGCTACGACAACAAGTTGTCGGGCCTGGTGATCGACCGGAACAGCGTCAACAACATCATCGCCTACAACGAGATCTACAAGAACCACACCGACGGCATCACCCTCTACGAGAGTGCTGACAACCTGCTGTGGGCGAACAAGGTGATCAGCAACCGTCGCCACGGCATCCGCATTCGTAACAGCGTGAACATTCGCCTGTATGAAAACCTGTCCATGGCCAACGGCCTGACCGGCGTCTACGGCCACATCAAGGACCTGAGCGACACCGACCGGGACATCAAGCTCGACCCGTTCGACGCCCAGGTGTCGCTGATCGTTGTCGGCGGTGAACTGGCCGGCAACGGCAGTGGCCCGCTGTCCATCGACTCGCCGCTGAGCGTCGAGCTGTATCGCGTGTCCATGCTTGCCCCGACCAAATCCAGCGGCATCAGCTTCAGCGGGATTCTCGGCGAGCGTCAGGATGAAATTCTCGACCTGCTGGTACGCCAGCAGAAAGCCGTGCTGATCGACCCTGTCGAACGCCAGACCGAAATGCGGGACTGAGGATAATTTTATGCACCCACACTTGATCAAATTACTCAGCTTGTCGGCCCTGACCGCCGGCATTCTCGCGGCCAGCGGCGGCGTTCGTGCAGATGAAGCCAAAGCGCCGACATTCAGCGCCGAACCGTGCTGCAACCTGTGCCCCGAAGCCCACGACGCGAAGAACTACACCACGCGTTACCAGCAGAACTTCACCACGCTGGTGCAGGCTCAGGGTGACTGGTTGTTCCGTACGCAAGAAGACTTGCGCACCGAATTCGACACCACCCCCGCCGGCTACAAACGCATGAAAGAACTGCACGATGCGTTCAAGAGCAAAGGCGTGGAGCTGGTGATTGTTTACCAACCCACTCGTGGCCTGGTGAACCGCAACAAGCTCAATCCGGAAGACAAGGCCAGGTTCGATTTCGACAAGGCGCTGAGGAACTACAAGACCATGCTCGGCCGCTTTGCCGCCATGGGTTACGTGGTGCCGGACCTGTCGCCGCTGACCAACGAGTCGCTGCCCGATACCCTGCCCGCCCACGACTTCTACTTCCGTGGCGACCAGCACTGGACGCCGTATGGCGCCCAGCGCACGGCAAAAATCGTCGGCGAGAAAATCAAGCAACTGCCTGAGTTTGCCGGCATTCCCAAGCGTGAATTCGAGAGCCACAAGTCGGGTCGCATGGGCAAGACCGGAACGTTGCACAACATGGCCGGTCAACTCTGTGGCACCAGCTACGCGATCCAGTACATGGATCAATTCACTACCGAGCCAAAAGGCGAAGCAGCGGATGGCGATCTGTTCAGTGATTCCGGCAACCCGGAAATCACCTTGGTCGGCACCAGCCACAGTGGCAAGAACTACAACTTCGCCGGTTTCCTCGAAGAGGCCATCGGCGCCGACATCCTCAACGTGGCGTTCCCCGGCGGTGGCCTGGAAGGTTCGATGCTGCAGTACCTGGGCAGCGAAGAGTTCCAGACCAAGCCGCCGAAGATTCTGATCTGGGAATTTTCGCCGCTCTATCGCCTCGACCAGGAAACCATCTACCGCCAGATGATGGCGCTGCTGGACAACGGTTGCGAAGGCAAGGATGCACAGATGTCCGGCAGCACCACGTTGAAACCGGGCAAGAACGAATTGATGGTCAACAGCAAGAACCTGAACCTGCAAAACAGCAGTCACCAGGTCGACATCCGTTTCGCCGATCCGTCGGTGAAAACCCTGCAAGCCACCCTCTGGTACATGAACGGTCGCCACGAGGACATAAAGATCGAAAAACCGGAAACCTCCGACACCGACGGGCGTTTCGCCTTTGAGTTGCGCACGGACGAAGACTGGGCCTCGCAGAATCTGCTGGCCGTCGAAATCCAGGGTCCTGAAGCAGGTGCCGCGCAGCAGAAAGTCGAAGCGAAAATCTGCAAACGCAACGTGTTCCCGAGTGCCGAGCAGCGTACTGCTTCGGTCGGGCAATGAGGCAATCATGCAAACCCGAACTTTGAAAAAACTACTCGCGCCCTCCCTGCTGACGCTGGCGATGTTCGCTGGCGCCACCCAGGCCGCCGCGCCGCTGCGTCCGCCACAGGGTTACTTCGCGCCGATTGAAAAAGTCAAAACCGGCGACAGCAAAGAAGGCTGTGACGCGATGCCGACGCCGTACACCGGCGCGCTGCAATTTCGCAGCAAATACGAAGGTTCCGACAAGGCCCGTTCGACCCTGAACGAGGTATCGGAAAAAGCCTTCCGCGACACCACCGCCGACATCACCAAGATCGAGCGCGGCACCAGCAAGCGCGTGATGCAGTTCATGCGTGACGGTCGCCCGGAACAGCTTGAATGCACGCTGAACTGGTTGACCGCCTGGGCCAAGGCCGATGCGTTGATGTCCAAAGACTTCAACCACACCGGCAAATCGATGCGCAAATGGGCGTTGGGCAGCATGGCGTCTTCGTACATCCGCCTGAAATTCTCCGACTCGCACCCGTTGGCGAACCATCAGCAAGAGTCGCAGTTGATTGAAGCCTGGTTCAGCAAAATGGCCGATCAGGTGGTCAGCGATTGGGACAACCTGCCGCTGGAACAAACCAACAACCACTCGTACTGGGCCGCGTGGTCGGTGATGGCAACGTCCGTCGCCACCAACCGCCGCGACCTGTTCGACTGGGCCGTGAAGGAATACAAGGTCGGCGCCAATCAGGTCGACGCCCAAGGCTTCTTGCCCAACGAACTCAAGCGCCAGCAACGCGCCCTCGCCTATCACAACTACGCCCTGCCGCCGTTGGCGATGATCGCCAGTTTCGCTCAGGTCAACGGTGTGGATCTGCGTCAGGAAAACAACGGCGCGTTGAAACGTTTGGGTGATCGAGTTCTCGCCGGGGTTAATGACCCCGACATCTTCGAGAACAAGAACGGCAAGGAACAGGACATGACCGACCTCAAGGTCGACTCGAAATTCGCCTGGCTCGAACCGTTCTGCACGCTCTACACCTGCTCGCCGGATGTGCTTGAGAAAAAGCACGAGATGCAACCGTTCAAGACCTTCCGCCTCGGGGGTGACCTGACCAAGGTCTACGACCCGGCGAACGAAAAAGGCAAAGGTTCTTAACGCATAACCCTTGTAGGAGCGAGGCTTGCCCGCGAAGACGGTCGGACATTCACCAATGATGTCGACTGACACACCGCCTTCGCGGGCAAGCCTCGCTCCTACAAGGTTCGCGGTGGTTTGAATGCAATGCATCTCCCCAGGTTTTTGGTGGGGGGGTTTGGGGGGGCTGCGGCCCTTGACTGTTGGTTAAACATGGAGAGACCGGGATGGTATTTTCATCCAACGTGTTCCTGTTTTTGTTCCTGCCGATCTTTCTCGGCATGTACTACTTGAGCGGAATACGCTATCGCAACCTGCTGCTGCTGATCGCCAGCTATGTGTTCTATGCCTGGTGGCGCGTGGACTTCCTGGCGTTGTTCGCCGCCGTCACGCTGTGGAACTACTGGATCGGCCTCAAAGTCGGCGCCGCAGGCGTTCGGACCAAACCGGCCCAGCGCTGGCTGCTGCTCGGCGTGGCCGTCGACCTGTGCATTCTCGGCTACTTCAAGTACGCCAACTTCGGTGTCGACAGCATCAACGCGATGATGACGTCGGTAGGTCTGTCGCCGTTCATCCTGACCCACGTGCTGTTGCCGATCGGGATCTCGTTCTACATCTTCGAGTCCATCAGCTACATCATCGACGTCTACCGTGGTGACACCCCGGCAACGCGCAACCTGATCGACTTTGCGGCGTTCGTGGCGATCTTCCCGCACTTGATTGCCGGCCCGGTGTTGCGTTTCCGCGACCTGGCCGACCAGTTCAACAACCGCACCCACACCCTCGACAAGTTCTCCGAGGGCTGCACGCGGTTCATGCAGGGTTTCATCAAGAAGGTCTTCATCGCCGATACCCTCGCGGTGGTGGCCGACCATTGCTTCGCCTTGCAGAACCCGACCACGGGCGATGCCTGGCTTGGCGCGCTGGCGTACACCGCGCAGTTGTATTTCGACTTCTCCGGTTACAGCGACATGGCCATCGGCCTGGGCTTGATGATGGGTTTCCGCTTCATGGAAAACTTCAAGCAGCCGTACATCAGCCAGTCGATCACCGAGTTCTGGCGTCGCTGGCACATCAGCCTGTCCACCTGGCTGCGTGACTACCTGTACATCACGCTGGGCGGTAACCGTAAAGGCACGCTGATGACCTATCGCAACCTGTTCCTGACCATGCTGCTCGGTGGTCTGTGGCACGGCGCGAACATCACCTACATCGTGTGGGGTGCGTGGCACGGAATGTGGCTGGCGATTGAAAAGGCCCTGGGCCTGAACACTTCGCCGCGCAGCATCAACCCGATCCGCTGGGCGCTGACCTTCCTGCTGGTAGTGATGGGCTGGGTGATCTTCCGCGCCGAAAACCTGCACGTCGCAGGCCGCATGTACGGCGCGATGTTCAGCTTCGGCGAGTGGTCGCTGTCGGAACTCAACGAGGCCAACCTCACCGGTCTGCAAGTGGCGACTCTGGTGGTGGCGTACGCAACCCTGGCGTTCTTCGGCATTCGTGATTTCTACAGCAACCAGCCACCGGTCAAGACCAAACCTGCGGTCAACGTCGAGGCCGATGGCCCTGCCGGTGCGACACCAGGAATGATCAAAGCCGTACCGGGCGACAACCCGGCCAGCATCCACCAACCGGGCTACACCGTTGGCGTTGAAGCCACCGTGCAGCCGGCTTACTGGACCGCGGACTGGTCGCGTTACGTGATGCGCACGCTGGTACTGGTGCTGTTCATTGCCTCGATTTTCAAACTCTCGGCGCAAAGCTTCTCGCCGTTCCTTTACTTCCAGTTCTGAGGGATCTGACCATGACCCGCTCATTACGCATCTTCTACATCGCCCTGTTCCTGGTGACCCTGCTGGTCCTGGGCCTGTGGTCGACGCGCAGCTTCTTCGGCTTCAGCACCAACGCCGATGCGACAGTGCTCAATGGCCGCTGGGCCAAGGCTGTCGAAACGCACTACGACGACGAGTTCCCGATCAAGCGCCTGGGCACCAACCTCTGGGCCGCGCTGGATTTCAAACTGTTCAACGAAGGTCGTCCGGGCGTCGTGCTCGGTCGCGATCAGTGGTTGTACAGCGACGAAGAATTCAACCCGATCGTCAACGAAGAGTTGAACCTGCAAGGCAACTACGCGCTGGTCGAAGGCGTGCGCCAGGAATTGAAAGAGAAAGGCGTGAAACTGGTGATGGCGATCGTGCCGGCCAAGACTCGCCTGTATCCGGAACACCTGGGCGAAGTGAAGCCTTCGAGCATTCACGCCAATCTTTATGAGGACTTCCACGCTCGTCTGGCGGCCAACAAGATCCTCGCACCCGACCTGTACGGCCCCCTGCTGAAGGCCAAGCTCGACGGTCAGCAAGTGTTCCTGCGCACCGACACCCACTGGACCCCGGAAGGCGCGCAAATCGCCGCCCAGACCCTGGCCAAGACCATCGCCGAGAAAACCCCGCTCAGCGGCGAGCCTCAACGCTTCGTCACCGAGCCGGCAGAGAAAGTGACCCACAAGGGTGACCTGCGTTTGTTCCTGCCGCTCGACCCACTGTTCGAAAACCTGATGCCGGCGACCGAGCCGTTGCAGAAGCGCAACACCGTGGTGGCCGACGATCAGGCTGGCGGTGATGACGCGCTGTTCGCCAATACCGAAGTGCCGGTGGCCCTGATCGGCACCAGCTACAGCGCCAACCCGAACTGGAACTTCGTCGGCGCGCTGAAAGAGGCGCTGAACAGCGACGTGGTCAATTACGCCGAAGACGGCCACGGCCCGATTCTGCCGATGCTCAGCTACCTGAAAAGCGATGCCTTCAAGAACAGCCCGCCACAGGTGCTGATCTGGGAGTTTCCTGAACGTTATCTGCCTGTAAACAACGAAATCGGCGACGCCGACCCGCAGTGGGTCGCAGCGCTCAAAGAAGCCGGCGCTCGCCAACAAAACGTAGCCGTAAACACTAAATCCGAGACGCCCGACCGGGCGCAAAACTGAAAGAGAGGTACACCATGACTTTCACTACTACTCCTCGCCGTCTCGCCAAGACCTTTGCTCTGGCCGCAACCTTCAGCGTGCTGTCCATGAACGCCTTCGCCGCCGGTGACTCGGCCCTCTACGGTCCGACCGCGCCTAAAGGTTCGAGCTTCGTACGGGTCTATAACGCCGGCAACGCTGAAGTCAGCGCCACCGTCGGCAGCACCAGCCTGAGCGACGTTGCGCCGCTGTCCAGTACTGACTTCAGCTTCATGCCGGGCGGCGACTACAGCGCCAAGGTCGGCAGCCAGACCCTGCCGGTGAAACTGGCCGGCGATCACTATTACACCCTGGTCAACAACGCCAGCGGCGCGCCGCAACTGATCGAAGAGCCGCCGTTCAAGAACAAGCAGAAATCCCTGGTTCGCGTACAGAACCTGAGCGACAAGGCCCTGACCCTGAAAACCGCCGACGGCAAGACCGAAGTGGTCCCGTCCGTGGCCGCCAAGGGCCGTGGCGAGCGTGAAATCAACCCGGTCAAAGTCAGCCTGGCGCTATACGATGGCGCCACAAAAGTGGGCGACGTGAAACCGGTTGCCCTGGAACGCGGTGAAGCGGCGGTGCTGTACGTCACCGGCAACGGCAGCAGCCTGTCGCCAGTCTGGGTAAAACGCCCGGTTTCGACGCGCTAATACATTTGCCCGGTTGACCCGTGCCCTGTAGGAGCACGGCTTGCCGGCGAAGAGGCCCTCGAGACCGCCTTCGCTGGCAAGCCATGCTCCTACAAGGGACCGAGGTGTCAGTCGGGACACGAAACAAAAACAAGAGTGAAACGACAGAACGCAGTAGCTCTGACCCATACGATTTTCAAGGAGTAACAACATGATTCCGGTGATCTTGTCAGGTGGTAGTGGCTCACGTCTTTGGCCGCTTTCCCGTAAGCAGTTTCCTAAACAATTCCTGGCCCTGACCGGCGAACACACGCTGTTCCAGCAAACTCTGGAACGCCTGGTGTTCGAAGGCATGGACACCCCGATCGTGGTCTGCAACAAAGACCACCGCTTCATCGTCAACGAGCAATTGAGCAACCGTAAGCTGGAAACCCAGCGCATCCTGATGGAGCCGTTCGGCCGCAACACCGCGCCGGCCGTGGCCCTGACCGCGATGATGCTGGTCAACGAAGGTCGTGACGAGCTGATGCTGGTGCTGCCGGCGGACCACGTACTGGAAGACCAGAAAGCCCTGCAACGCGCCCTGGCCCTGGCCACCGTCGCCGCCGAAAACGGCGAAATGGTGCTGTTCGGCGTCCCGGCCACCAAACCGGAAACCGGCTACGGCTACATCAAGTCGACCAACGACTCGCTGCTGCCGGAAGGCGTCAGCCGCGTCTCGCACTTCGTTGAAAAACCGGACGTGAAACGCGCCACCGAGTTCGTCCAGTCTGGCGGTTACTTCTGGAACAGCGGCATGTTCCTGTTCCGCGCCAGCCGCTTCCTGGAAGAGCTGAAAAAGCACGATCCGGACATCTACGACACCTGCCTGCTGACCCTGGAACGCAGCCAACAGGACGCCGACACCGTCACCATCGACGAAGCCACCTTCGCCTGCTGTCCGGACAATTCCATCGATTACTCGGTCATGGAAAAAACCCAGCGCGCCTGCGTCGTACCGCTGACTGCCGGCTGGAGCGATGTCGGTTGCTGGTCGTCGCTGTGGGAAGTAAACGAGAAAGACGCCAACGGCAACGTCACCAAAGGCGATGTGGTCATTCAGGACAGCAAAAACTGCATGATCCACGGCAATGGCAAACTGGTGTCGGTGATCGGCCTGGAAAACATCGTGGTCGTCGAAACAAAGGACGCCATGATGATCGCCCACAAGGACAAGGTCCAAGGCGTGAAACAGATGGTCAACACCCTCAACGAACAGGGCCGCACCGAAACCCAGAACCACTGCGAAGTCTATCGTCCGTGGGGTTCCTACGACTCGGTCGACATGGGCGGTCGCTTCCAGGTCAAGCACATCTCGGTCAAACCGGGCGCGTGCCTGTCACTGCAAATGCACCACCACCGCGCCGAACACTGGATCGTGGTCAGCGGCACCGCTGAAGTGACCTGCGACGAGAACGTGTTCCTGCTGTGCGAGAACCAGTCGACCTACATTCCGATCGCTTCGGTTCACCGTTTGCGCAACCCGGGCAAGATTCCACTTGAGATTATTGAAGTGCAATCGGGCAGCTATCTGGGTGAGGACGATATCGAGCGGTTTGAAGATATCTATGGTCGGTCTACGCCGATCGAGCGCGGTGTTTCGGTGAAAACCATCGCGCAGTAAGCGTTCAGTAAAACGAGAAGCCCCCGTCCAGTCCGCTGCGTCCCCATCCGCAGCGGGTTGGTCGGGGGCTTTTTTCATGCCAGTTCAGATGTTCATTACATAGTAGGCTTAACTCTTACCACCCCACCCGTAGGTGCTCCACCACCAAAGAGAGGTGCACCTACAACTGCCACCACCATATCAAAACCAACAACCGATGGTGCTCGATAAATCCCATGACCATTAACACTGCCAATATCATCTGGTTTTGACGGTCCGCCAATATAATGTACGGACCAGCGCATAGGAGTTGATCCGCCATTCTTACCTACAACATTAAACCCCATCGTCCCACCAGCATTAATATAGGTATGTGAATCTACCGCTAGGAAATCTGTAAAATCGGGCACATTCTCAGGATGAGTAGTTGCATCTCCTGCAGTCAGCTGCACGTGAACTGCAGTGGACCTACTGCTATCTTTAGACTTAGCAACAACATAAAAATATGCTCCAACAGGCACATCTATAGGCGCTCTATAAACTCCATCCGCTCCAATCTCACCACGAACCGGACCCGTGATTGACTCCAACGACCAAGTGACATCAGTCTCAGAAACTAAACTACCCAATGCTGTAAAATCTATTTTCCCTCCTGGATGAACGATCTGGGGGAAAGACCCAATGAACAACAAACTGTCACTTTCGGAAATTTCTGTATTACTTCCAGCTACGCTTTCCATAAACACCTCCTATTAAACCATTACAATTCACATACACATCACTTCGTCCACGATCATTAACAAGCTCAACACTCAATTGGTCAACTAGCAGAACTGTTAGTTGACAAACAGCCAAGTCAGATCTAAATAGCGCTATAAATGACGTAAAAACTCAATACAAACCAACAACTTATACTGCGCCCCCCTGAGGCCAATGTATCGAGTGTTTTAAAAATCCTCCCCACCACTGCAACTCGTTCACAAGCGGCGTATTGCTGTAATGCCACCGCGCAGTGATTGAGTAAGTAAAACAAGAAACCTCTGCCAAGCCCTTTGCATGACCTGTCCGCCGCAGGTTGGGGCGGTTTTTGCCTGGGTTTTGTGTCGCCTCGACCGGCCTTATCGCGAGCAGGCTCGCTCACACAGGGGAATGCATTTCAATTGTGGGAGCGGGCTTGCCCGCGATGAGGCCCGTTAATTCACCGCAGAAATAAAGCCCATCGCCAACCCCTCCCACGCTTAGGTAGGATGACCTTCTCTCCTCCGAGGTTTCGCGTCATGTTCATCGGCGTCCTGCTGGTCATCACCTGGCTCATCCTGCTGCTGCGATATCCCGCCAAGGCGCTGCCGGTTTCAGTCGCGGCCGCCATCGGACTGGGGCTGGTGGCCACTTGGGTGGTCTGGCTGGACAATCGCGAGGTCAAGCAATTGGCGCGCCTTGAGTTGCGCATCACTTACGCGCCGGAGCACTGCCCGGCGGATCGCCCTTTGCTATTGAAGATGAACAACGGCAACGACGTGCCGCTGACCGAACTGCGCTGGCGCGTTGCTGCCTACGCGCCGGGCGATACGGTCAACCTCGCCGACAATCAATACGCCGCGCCGCGTTATCGCGGCCCAGGCGAACTGCAAGCCGGGGCGAACTGGGAAGATTGCCTGCCCATGCCGCCGCTGCGTCCCGGTTATCGCCCGCAAACCCTGGAGTTTCGCGCCGAACGTTTGCAGGGTAGTTTCTCCGACTGATTACCCTTGTCTCTTCTACACAAGCGTTGCGTTGATTACCGGTTGTTCCGGCGGCATTGGCCGCGCCTTGGCCGATGTGTTCAAACAGGCCGGATACGAAGCCTGGTCCAGTGCGCGCAAGGCTTGAGTCGTGGCGCTATTGACCGCTGCCGGTATCACCGCCGTGCAACTGAACACCAATGGCGGTGTGCGCTTGAACAATTGAACGAACGGATCAACCAGCAACATGGCGACCTCGATGTGCTGATCAACAACGCCGGTTATGGCGCCATGAGACCGTTGCTCGACGGTGGTGTGCCAGCGATGCAGCGCCAGTTCGAAACAATGGTTTTCGCGTAAAAAACCAACGCGCAGCGATTACTTTTTAGAATAAAGATAACCCTCGGCGACCACAGACTACATCCGCTATCGCCGAGGATTAAAAGACGCTTACGCTCGTTATCTCGGCTCGATAGTAACCACTGTCGCAACTTCACGCTTATCATCGGTTCTGGCGAGCAAAGTAACTCTTAACGCTTCGCCAGCAAGCGGAGCCGTATACACACCATCCGGTGTAATGTGCCCGGCAGGTTCATCATCATACGAATAAACATACCAGGATACTGCCCCGTCGTAATTGGAAAAAAACGCATGAAAAGGCACTACTGCACCCGCCACAATACTCTTGCCAGGATCGATAGCCGATGTTTGATAGCCTTCAGAGCCACCCCGAAAAATTAGTTCATCAACACCCATGATTCACCTCACTTGTATTTCGTTTGAGAAAGCGTGTGATTATTCGGCACATGTGACACCACCAGATTTAACCCCCCCAAACGAAACGTCAACCTATCAGAACTGCTAGTTGACATAGACCACTTACCCTGAACACCAACAAGCACGCTTATAGCCTTCATTAATTCTCCGCTTAATCATGACTAATGTTTTTTCCACTCCTAACGGATTTAGTATTTTCATTAAGCTCGCCGAACCGGCAAAAACAATCACATATTCGCCCATGGCTAATCTCACCTCAGCTTAGGTACGATAACCGTCTCTCCCCCGAGATTTCGCTTCATGTTTAACGGAGTCCTGCTGATCATTACTTGGCTGGCCTGTTGCAGCGCTACCCCACCCAAGCCTTGCCGGTTTCCCTGGCGGCTGCCGCAGGCTTGGGCATCGTGCCGCTGCGTCCCGGTTATCGCCCGCAAACCCTGGAGTTTCGCGCCGAGCGTTTGCAGGGTAGTTTCTCCGACTGATCCCCACTCTTCCCTTTGCACAAGGACCGCGCCATGCCCGTTGCGTTGATTACCGGTTGTTCCAGCGGCATTGGCCGCGCTCTGGCGGATGCCTTTAAAGGTGCCGGTTATAAAGTCTGGGCCAGCGCCCGCAAGGCTGAAGACGTCGCCGCGTTGACGGCGGCCGGTTTCACCGCCGTGCAACTGGACGTCAACGATGGCGTGGCACTTGAAGCGTTGGCCGGGCAGATCAACCAGCAACATGGCGGCCTCGATGTGCTGATCAACAACGCCGGTTATGGCGCCATGGGGCCGCTGCTCGACGGTGGTGTGCCGGCCATGCAGCGGCAGTTTGAAACCAATGTGTTTGCGATTGTCGGTGTGACACGCGCGCTCTTCCCGGTGCTGCGCCGGGCCAAAGGGATAGTGGTAAACATCGGCAGCGTTTCCGGGGTTCTGGTCACGCCATTTGCCGGTGCTTACTGCGCCTCGAAAGCCGCAGTGCATGCCTTGAGCGATGCACTGCGCATGGAACTCGCACCGTTTGGCGTGCGGGTGATGGAGGTGCAACCGGGCGCCATTGCGTCCAGTTTTGCCAAGAATGCCGGGGCCGAGGCGGAACAGTTGATCAGCGAACAGTCACCGTGGTTTCCGCTGCGCGAAGGCATTCGTGCGCGGGCCAAGGCGTCCCAGGACAACCCGACGCCGGCCAGTGAGTTTGCCGTCGGTTTGCTCAAGGCGGTGCAGCAGGACAAACCGCCGCGACTGATTCGCTTGGGCAATGGCAGCCGGGCGTTGCCGTTGTTGGCGGGGTTGCTGCCCAAAGGGTTGCTGGAGTCGGGGTTGATGAAGCGGTTCGGGTTGCGCGGGCAGCTTTGAGACCGAGTTATCGTTCTTCGCGGGCAAGCCTCGCTCCTACAGGTATTGCGCGAGCCTTGTAGGAGCGAGGCTTGCCCGCGAAAGCGTCAGAACAGCCTCTGCAAAATCTTCAGGAAGTAAAATGACCGACTACACCGAATACTTCGACGAAGTGATCCAGGCCCACGTCGCCATCGAGCAATGGCTGGCCGAAGAACGAAACGCCACCGAACTTGAACAATTGCTCGCCCGTTTTTCACCGCAGTTTTCCATGGTCTCGCCGTTGGGCCGGGTGCTGGATTTCGACGCGCTTGGCGAGTTGTTCCGGATGGCGGGCGGGAAGAAGCTCGGGTTCAGGATTGAGCTCAGCGAGTTGCGTGGCATTGCGCTGTCCGACAACGGTGCGACCGTGAGTTATCGCGAGCAGCAGACCGATGCGACCGGCCAGCAGACGGACCGGCGTTCGACGGTGGTGTTTGAGAAGCAGGCCGGTGGCAAGGTGGTTTGGCGGCATTTGCATGAGACGTTTTGCAAGGAGTGAACTGTAAGACCGAGGCGCCTGCATCGCGAGCAGGCTCACTCCCACATTGACCGCGTTCGAACGCTGATTCGTGCAACACCGCCAATCTACTGTGGGAGTGAGCCTGCTCGCGATGGGCGCGACTCGGTCTAAAAGTTAGTTAACGACCACCGTGCACGTAATCCCCGCCGCCAACAACACCCCTTCCGGCACTTCATCAATGTGAATCCGCACCGGCACTCGCTGTGCCAGGCGCACCCAGTTGAACGTCGGGTTCACGTCCGCAATCAGCTCACGGCTTTCCGGGTTATCGCGGTCGTAGATCCCGCGAGAAATACTCTCCACATGCCCCTTGAGCACTTCGCCGCTCATCAGCTGCATGTCGGCCTTATCGCCCACTCGCACGTGCGGCAGTTTGGTTTCTTCGAAGAAGCCATAGACCCAGAACGAGTTCATATCGACCACGGCCATTTTCGCTTCGCCGATGCGTGCGTAGTCGCCGGGATGCACGTTGAGGTTGGTCACGTAACCGTCCACCGCCGCGCGCACTTCGGTGCGTTTGAGGTTCAGTTCGGCGGCTTCCAGTTGCGCTTGCGCGTGCTGGTAATCGGCGAGGGCCGAGTCTGCGATATTGCTGGCGTCGTCGCGGTTTTCCCTAGAGATCACCAAGGCATCCATGTCGGCGCGGCGATGGGCGTTGACCTTGCGCATCTCCCACGTCGACTTGCGTGAAGCCACCAGTGCCTGCGCCTGTTTGACCGCGATGCGGTAGTGCTCGGGGTCGATGCGCATCAGCAGATCGCCCTTCTTCACCTGTTGGTTGTCGCGCACCGGCACTTCCACCACTTCACCGGTGACGTCGGCGGCGACGTTGATGATGTCGGCGCGCACCCGGCCGTCGCGGGTCCACGGCGTGTTCATGTAATGCACCCACAGGGTTCGGCCAATCCATAGCGCGAGGGCCAGCACCAGCAGAGTGGCGAGCAGGCTGAAAAGCTTTTTCATCAGAGCCTTCTTCAGAGATAGAGAGTCAGTGGTAGACAGTCAGCGCCAAAGCACCAAACAGACAGGTAAACAAACTCAGGCGCAGCAGCGCCGGGTGCCAGAAAAAACGGTACAGATCGAACCCGGACAGGAACCGGTCCAGCGCCCAGGCCAGCACCGCGGCGATGAAAAACATCAGCGTCATGGTTGGCATGTACACGCCGTGGAAGGCGATTTCACGAGGCATGTTCAAGTCCTTGGGGCGTGGTCATTGCGTAGGCGGCAAGCGGTGATTGCGGGTCGAGTAATGAGGTGCGGATGAAATGCAGGTAGCTCTTCACCCGGCGCAACGCCGAGGTGTCGAAGTGCGGCGCGAAGGGCTCGTCGGTGGCTTGCACGCGGCTGATCGCATGATCGACCGCGATCAGGCAGCGCTGCAGATTGCTCTGGCCCGGTTGCAGAAACAGCCGCACCAGCGAACGGCCCATCACACGGATGGCCTGGCGCCACGGCTGCGATTCGGCGTACGCCGGGTGCACCGGCAAAATCGCCTGTTCCTTGCGCAACTCGATGATCGCGTGACCGACTTCCAGCACCACGAACATCCAGCGCAGCAAGTCCCGTTGCACCTGCGGCTGACCGGCGGCGAGGCCATAAGCCTGGTGCAGCAAGTCCCGCGTGCGGCTTTCGAAACTCGACGCCAGGCCCTTCAGTTTGCCGCTGATCGCATACACCACTTGCCCGCGCAGGTCCTGCTCCAACCGGCGCCATAACCAGCGACTGTTCGGCGGCAGGATGATCGCCCCCGCAGCGGCGCATACCAGCATGCCGAGCACCATGGCGATGTAGTCGTTGATGAAGGTGTAAGGGTTGTAGATGGTGAGGTTGTCCGGCACCGAACCGGTGCTGAAAAAGATCAGCAAACCGAGGCCGACACCGGCGTATTGCGGGCGCGAGGTCAGGAACGAACCGAGCACGATCACCGGCGCGAGCATCACGCACAGCAACGGAAAACCATCGATCCACGGGAAGATGAAAAACATCTCGACGAAGCCGATCAGCGCACCCAGGAATGTGCCGCAGGCCATCTGGAATGCCATGCGTTTCGGGTTCGGCGTTGCCGCCGAAAGGCCCACGGTGGCGGCGGCAATCAGGGTCATCATCGCCCCGCTCGGCCACGCGGTGGCGACCCAATAACTGCCCAACACCACCAGAATAAACGCCGCGCGAATCCCCGAAGCGGCGGACGCCATCCAGTTGGTTTGTGGGGTGAAAGGCTCGTCCCACTGCTCCCGTTCATGACTGTGATCAGCCAGGGACGCGTGGGTCTGTGCATAACCGTGCAGGTCGTCGACGAAGCGATAGAGCAACTCATACGCGGTATGGAAATCGAGCTGCTCGGCGTCGCTTGGCTCGCTCTCCTGAAACGTCGCGCGCAGGCTGCGGACACGCGCCGGCAGCGCTTCCTTGTAGGCACTCAGCGCAATCACCAAACGTGCGGCGTCAGGGCTGGTCAACGCGCGACCACTGAAACCGTCGAGCACTTCCGCGAGGTCCTGCAAGCCCGGCTTGATTGCCGCGACCACATGATCGGCGTCACTGCTGCGCAAGCGTTCGAGCAGTTGGTGCAGGGCATTGAACCGGGTGGTGATGCCCATGAACTCGCTGTTCAAGCGACTGAGCCGACCGTTGCGCCGACGCATGTGCGGGTCTTCGAACACGGTGACGCTGCGCAGCCCTTCCAGGCCGACCGCCTCGGCGATGAAGCGCACGTTGCTCGCTTCAAAAGCGTCCCGTTTGCTGCGACCGCGCAAGCCATCGGTGACAAACAAGGCGAACACAACAAAGCGCTGATACAAGGCGTTGCGCATCGCCGCGCTGGCGGTTTGCGGCAGGATGGCTGCGCTGACCAGCGTGGCGCAGAGAATCCCCAACGAGATTTCCAGCACGCGCCAAACCGCTGCCATGAACGCGCCCTCCGGGTGCGCCAGGGCCGGCAAGCCGACCATCGCGGCGGTGTACCCGGCCAGCACAAAACCGTAGGCGCGGAAGTTGCGAGAACGCGCCGCACCGGCCGAGCAGATGCCGACCCAGATCGCCAGCGAACCGAGGAACAACTCGGTGTTCTGTGCGAACAAGGCAATCAGCGCGACCATCACCGCCGACCCGGTCAGCGTGCCAAGGAAACGATAAAAACTCTTGGCGAACACCTGGCCGCTTTGCGGCTGCATGACAATGAACACGGTGATCATCGCCGTGCGCGGTTGCGGCAATTCCAGACGCATGGCCAGCCACAGGGTCAGGAACGCGGCGAACAACACCTTGAAAATGTAGACCCAGGTCACGCCGTCGCTGCGTGCCCAGTCAAAGAAACCACGGCGCCATTCAAGGGAATACAGCCAGCGCAGCGGTGCGGGCAAGGGAGTCATGAAATCCTGCTCAGTGAGATTCGGTTAACACACAGAACCTGTGGGAGCGAGCCTGCTCGCGATAGCGGTGTGTCAGGCGACATCATCATTGGCTGACACTCCCTCATCGCGAGCAGGCTCACTCCTACAGGTTTTGTGTTCAACGCAAAAGAACCGGGGTTTTCGGGGGCTGGGTTTTCTCAGCATTCGGCACGTCATTACCCGCACCAAGTCCACCACCGAGCGCCGTCACCAATTCGGCGTGAGCACTCAGCCGCGCGGCCTGAACCTGTTGCTGAACCTGCTGCTGTTTGAACAGCAAGGTCTGGGCATTGAGCACGTTGAGGTAATCGGTGAGCCCGCGTTGATAAGCGATCATCGCGATGTCGTAAGTCTTCTGCGCGGTGGCCACGGATTCGGCGGCGAAGGTTTGCTGCTTGTCCATGGATTCGCGGCGGATCAACTGGTCGGAGATGTTTTTCAGCGCATTGACCAGCGTCTGGTTGTACTTGGCCACGGCGATGTCATAACCGGCCGAGGCTTCCCCCAACTCGGCGCGCAACCGGCCACCGTCGAAGATCGGCAACGTGATCGCCGGGCCGACGCTGTAGTTGAGTTTCTTGCCGGTCAAAAACTCCAGCGCACCACCGCCGGTGGCCATGTAGCCGAGGCTGCCGACCAGATCGACGTTGGGGTAAAAACCCGCGTGAGCCACATCGATGCCCCGCGCCTGAGCCGCCACTTGCCAGCGGCTGGCGACCACGTCGGGACGCTGGCCGAGCAATTGCGCCGGCAGCGACGATGGCAGATTCAGCGCTGTGCCCAATGCCAACGTCGGTCGCTGTAACTGTGCACCGTCGCCCGGGCCTTTGCCTGCGAGTGCGGCAAGCTGGTTGCGGCTGAGGGCGATTTCTTCGTCCAGCGCATCGAGCTGGCGGTGGGTTTCCGGCAGCGGCGTTTCAGCCTGACTGACTTCGAAGTGGGTGCCGATGCCGCCGCTCAGGCGTTTCTGCGCGAGGTCGAGAATTTGCTGCTGTTGTTGCAGGGTCGCGGCGACGATGTCCCGTTGCGCGTAATGCAGCGACAGTTCGATGTAGGCGCGAACGATGTTGTTCTGCAGTTCGAGCTGGGCCAGACGCGCTTCGGCGGCGCTCATGTGCGCCATGTCGACGGCGCGCTCGGTGGCGTTGCTTTCACGGCCCCAGAGGTCGAGGGCGTAGCTGAAGCCCAGCGCGGCGTTGTTGTCCCACGTCGTCGCGTTGGCCAGCTCGCCCGGCCCGTAGAACTGATCGGTGGGCCAGTTGTGGCGCTTGAGGGTGGACCCGCCATTGATCTGCAGCGACTCGGCAGACTCGGCGATGCCCGCCATGGATTTGGCCTGACGCACCCGCGCCGCCGCCATGGCCATGGTCGGGCTGCCTTGCAGAGCGAGGTCGATCCAGCGGTTCAGTTGCGGGTCGCCATACGCCTGCCACCATTGTGCGGTGGGCCAGTGAGCGTCCTGCGCGGCGCTCTGGATGGCGTCGTCGGTGGCCAGTGAATTGGCCTCCAGTGCCTTGCCCTGCGGGGCAATACCTGCGGTTCCGATGCAGCCGCTGATTGCCAGGGTTAAAGCCAAAACACTGAGCGTCTGAAGCGCTCTGCTGATGCGACGCGGCACTGCTGAAAATTCCTGAATGAGAGGCGGTTGTAGGAGCCGGCTTGCCGGCGATGGCATCGTCGCGGTCTATCTGACAGACCGCGGTGATGCCATCGCCGGCAAGCCGGCTCCTACAAGTCCGGGTAATTCTAGGGGGCGGGTTTGATGGCGATAAGCTGGGATTCCTGTGAATCTTTGTTACCGTTAACGCGATAATCCCTTGGTCGGGGTCTCAGACTCTGAAACTTCGTGTCACAATTTGCCATCGCACCCGAGAGCACCCCATGGACACTTTGCAAAACATGCGCGCCTTCAGCTACGTGGCCGAGGCCGGCAGCTTCACCGCCGCCGCCGTGCAACTCGACACCACCACGGCCAACGTCTCGCGCGCGGTCTCCAACCTGGAAGCCCACCTGCAAACCCGCCTGCTCAACCGCACCACTCGTCGCATCGCCCTGACCGAGGCCGGCAAGCGTTATCTGTTGCGCTGCGAGCAGATCCTGGCTTACGTCGAAGAGGCCGAAGCCGAGGCCAGCGATGCCCACGCGCGCCCGGCCGGGCAACTCAAGGTGCACACCATGACCGGCATCGGTCAGCACTTCGTGATCGACGCCATCGCCCGCTACCGCAAGACCCATCCCGACGTGACCTTCGACCTGACCATGGCCAACCGTGTGCCGGACTTGCTCGACGAGGGTTACGACGTGTCCATCGTCCTTGCCAGCGAACTACCGGACTCGGGCTTCGTCTCCCAGCGCCTGGGCATCACCTACAGCATCGTTTGCGCCTCCCCGGCCTACGTGAAAGCCAACGGCTGCGCACACAAGCCCAGCGATTTGCTGAACCATGCGTGCCTGCGCCTGGTGAGCCCTGTGATTCCGTTGGAAAAATGGAATTTCGACGGCCCGGAAGGCCAGGAAATGGTCACCATCAACAGCTCGCCGTTTCTGGTGAACTCCGCCGATGCGATGAAAACCGCGATCATCAGCGGCATGGGCGTCGGCGTGTTGCCGGTGTATGCGGCGATCGAAGGCTTGCGCAACGGCACGCTGGTGCGGGTGATGCCGAACTACCGCTCGCAGGAACTGAATCTGTATGCGATCTATCCATCGCGGCAGTATCTGGATGCGAAGATCAAAACCTGGGTCGAGTATTTGCGCGGGTCGTTGCCGGAGATATTGGCGGCGCATCAGGCGGAACTGGCGGCGTATGAGTTGAGCGGGAGCCTGGGTGGGGCGCGATTGGCAAACTGACCACCAATTACTGTAGGAGCGAGCCTGCTCGCGATGGTCGTGAACGATAACGCTGTGATCCAGATACCCCGCGGTGTTCTCAGGTTTTTCGCGAGCAGGCTCGCTCCTACAAAAAGCGTGGTGTCCTAGGATGGTTCTGACGCGTTCTGTCGGTTGTCGGGTAAGACGTTAAATGGATAGGCTCTGAAGTCGCTGACGAATCAGCGGTCGGGCCTGGAAACCTGATTAATCCCTCCTCTGCACATGTCATACTGCGGCGCTTTTTTCTGCCCGCAATGTTATGGCGGCTGTGCGCGGGAGACCTTCGGGTCTGCCGGGTTTTGGTGGGATTGACCGGTTTTCCAGCCTGCGCACAGCTGCCACCTTTCGCCTGGAAACGAAATTGGCAGCTCCTTAATCCCAGCATGGAGCGACACCCTCATGAAAAAGCCCTCACCCAATCCGCCAGATGCGGATATCACCTCCCCCCAAAACTCATTCACCCTGAAAGCCTTGATCCCGCCTCACACCCCAAGCCATCTATTCACCGTCGTCCCCGACATCAACACCGAAACCCTCTTGGTCCACGCCAGCGAATCCCTCGCCTCGGCCAGCGTCATGGCCAGCGACCTCGCCGGATTTCTCGACGGCCCCCACCGCAACACCCTGCTAGGCATTCAACAAGTCATCATGCTCGGTGAACTGGCCGTCAACCGCGCGCTGGATAACATCGACCCGCAGGATTAGGCCGTCACCCGCAATCTGTAGGAGCCGGCTTGCTGGCGATCGCTACAACACGGTGTGCCTGACCCACCGCCATCGCCGGCAAGCCAGCTCCTACAAGTTCGAGTACGAAGCACCCTTTGCGCATCACCCATCACCTGTAGGAGCCGGCTTGCTGGCGATCCATGCGACGCGGTGCATCAGGCAGACCGAGATGCCTGGATCGCCAGCAAGCCGGCTCCTACAAATTCGTGTACGAAGTACCTTTTGCGCATCACCCATCCAACAGGGGGGAAATGCGTGCATCCGAACCATCCGGGCACTCGCACAAAAGCGCGGAAGAATGTTAGCGTGCTTGGCATTCTCCACGCCCGACGAGCCCGCCTCCCATGAAAAAGACCGTCCTCGCTTTCAGCCGCGTCACTCCCGCCATGATCGAACGCCTCCAGCAGGATTTCGACGTCATCGTGCCTGACCCGAAAAAAGGCGACATCAACGCCCAATTCAACGAGGCCCTGCCCCATGCCCACGGTTTGATTGGCGTGGGTCGCAAGCTCGGTCGCGCACAACTGGAGAACGCGAGCAGCCTGGAGGTGGTGTCCAGCGTCTCGGTGGGTTACGACAACTACGACGTCGTGTATTTCAACGAGCGCGGGATCATGCTGACCAACACGCCGGATGTGCTGACCGAAAGCACCGCCGACCTGGCCTTCTCCCTGATCATGAGCAGCGCCCGCCGCGTCGCCGAACTCGATGCCTGGACCAAGGCAGGTCAATGGCAAGCCACCGTCGGCGCCCCGCTGTTCGGCACCGATGTCTATGGCAAGACCCTGGGCATCGTCGGCATGGGTAACATCGGCGCTGCCATCGCCCGGCGCGGTCGGCTCGGTTTCAACATGCCGATTATCTACAGTGGCAACAGCCGCAAAACTGCACTTGAGCAAGAGCTCGGTGCGCAGTTCCGTAGCCTCGATGAGTTGCTGGCCGAAGCCGATTTCGTTTGCCTGGTAGTGCCGCTCAGCGAAAAGACCAAACACCTGATCAGCCGCCGTGAACTGGCGCTGATGAAGTCGGACGCGATTCTGATCAACATCGCCCGCGGCCCGGTGGTGGACGAGCCCGCGCTGATCGAAGCGCTGCAAAACAACCAGATCCGTGGCGCCGGGCTGGATGTCTACGAGAAAGAACCGCTGGCCGAATCGCCGCTGTTCCAATTGAAAAACGCAGTGACTTTGCCGCACATCGGCTCCGCCACCCATGAAACCCGTGAAGCGATGGCCAATCGCGCCTTGGCCAACCTGCGCAGCGCCTTGTTGGGTGAACGACCGCAGGACCTGGTGAACCCGCAAGTCTGGAAAGGCTGAAAAAAAACGGGCAGGCGATTAAAGCGCCTGCCCGTTTACAACTAAGCCTCACACGTTACAAGACAACAAATACACAACTTGTAATTTAGTCCACCCCTCAACAAATACACTTCGCTATAGACTCTCATTACTTACCCGCCCTGACGGGAACCCGTTCTGGAGAACTATTACCTTGAACCACTTGACGACCGATCAAACAATTAGAATCAGCAAAGCCACACTGATGCTGTTTATAAGCTTCTTTGGTTTTTTAATACTGTTTAGCAACTTCACCGACTACCCTACCAACTACGAATACATCGCCCACATCCTCAGCATGGACACCACCCGCGAGGGCGAGAAGTACAGTTATCGCGCCATTAACTCACCCATGGCCCATCACAGGATTTACTGGCTGATCATTACACTCGAAGTCCTCTTCACCGCTTTTTGCATGATGGGTACTTACCAACTATTCAAAAATATAAACACCAGCGCCAAAAAGTTTCATGAGGCAAAGAAATATGCACTGATTGGCTTACTGATTGCCGTATTTATCTACTACGTGTGTTTTCAGGTGGTGGGTGTCGAATGGTTCAACATGGATGAATCACAACAGTGGAACTATAAAGACTGGGCCCGACATATCGTTGATTTCATCATGCCGTTAATGATCTATGTGGCCATCCGGATCGAGCGCTGAGTGCACACGCACCCGATCCGTAACATCTTCAAGCCAGCTTGCCGCTCCCCTGCACCATCGGTGCCTTGGGTTTGCGAAACACCAGCACGTTGCCCAGCATCACCAACACCAGGCCCATCAGCGCCGGCGCGGTCCATTGGTAGCCTTCGGCAAACGCCGACACATTGAGCGCCACCACCGGGAACAGCACCGTGCAATAGGCTGCGCGCTCCGGGCCCATGCGCCCGACCAGCGTCAGGTAGGCGGTGAAGCCGATCACCGAACCCGGAATGACCAGGTACAGGAGCGAGCCGATGTAACGCGCATTCCATTCCATCTCGAACGGAATGCCTTTGACCAGGCACCACACCGACAGCATCGCCGCGCCATAGGCCATGCCCCAGGCATTGGTTGTCAGCGGCTTGAGCCCGGCCTTCTGTTGCAGGCTAGACAGCATGTTGCCCGCCGAGAAGCACAGCGTGCCCAACAAGGCCAGGCCCAGGCCCAGCAAGGTTTCCGGGCTGGCGGTGTGGCCGGCCAGCTCCGGCCAGAACAGCAAACCCAGCCCGAACAAACCGAGCGCGCCACCCAACAGGACGTTGCGGGCGATTCTCTGGCCGAAGAACACCCGCGCATTCAGGGCATTCCACAGCGTGGCAGTGGAAAACACCACGGCTACCAGGCCACTGGGGATCCATTGGCTGGCCGTCAGGAAGCACATGAAGTTGATGCAAAACAGGCACAGGCCCTGCGCCAGGCAGATCAGGTGCCCGCGACGGTTCATCACTTGCAGCTTACGGCTGAGCAACAGCATCACGAACAGCACCAGCGCGGCGAGGCCGAAGCGATAGACGATCGACGCCGGAATGGCCACCACGCCCAGTTGCCATTTCAAGGCAATCCAGGTGGTGCCCCAGATCAGCACGGTCAGCAAATACAGCGAAAGGTTCATGGCGAAGGCTCCTCAATAGGTGCCCAGTGTCCTGCGCCAAACTTTTTCGCACTTGCATAAACTTGCGCTTTTGTCGGCGCAGAGGCTGGCAGGCCAACGTCTACGGAGTAGGATGCAAAGCGTTGGAGAGAACCGCTCATGCCCGCACTGGAATCACTGCAAGTCTTTCAAGCCCTCAACCGCTCGCCCAATGCTCGCCTCGAGCACAGCGCCGAGCTCGGTGACGGCATGGCTGCAGCCTTGTGGAGCAACCATCACGACGCCCAGGACTACGAAGCGCCGAGCCATCACACCTTGTCCTGTTACATCGCGGGCGGCACCGGCACTTTTCGCCGCGACCAGCCCGGCACCAAGGGCGGTCCGGACAAACTGTGCATTCTGCCGGCCGACCATCAGTCAGGCTGGGTGATCAATGGCGACATTCGCCTGGCCCATCTGTATTTCAGCCCTGAACAATTCGCCCTCGGTTGCGTCACGCTGCTGGACCGCGAACCTCGCGAATTGCAGTTGCGCGAAGGGACTTTTCTCGACGACCCGCAGCAAGCCCGGCGCTTTCGCCAGATGCTCACGCTCAACTGGGATGAACCCGGCGAACGCCTGCTGACCAGCAGCCTGGCCCATGAAATGCTCAGCCACGTGTTGCTCGGCCAGGTCGGGATGCGCGACGGCTTGCGGCTCAAGGGCGGATTGGCGGCGCACCAGCGGCGACAGCTGGTCGAGTTCATCGACAATCAGTTGGCCGAAGCCATCAGCCTCGGGCAGTTGGCGGGGTTGTGTGCGCTGTCGGAGTATCACTTTGCGCGGATGTTTCGAGAGAGCTTTGGTTTGCCGCCGCATCAGTATGTGCTGGCAAGGCGGCTGAGCCGGGCGCGGGAGTTGTTGCGTTCGACATCGCAGCCGTTGGGGGAGATTGCATTGGCGTGCGGGTTTGCCAGTGCGAGTCATTTCACCAATCGGTTTCGGCAGGTTCTCGGTGGGACGCCTGGCGAGTATCGGCAGGCGTTTTTGCGCTGACCCGGAAGCCGCCTTCGCGGGCAAGCCTCGCTCCTACAGGGATGTGTGTTGATCGCGAAAATTGGGCTCGACACGATTCCTGTAGGAGCTGGCTTGCCGGCGATGAACGATGACGCGGTCTACCGTCAGAACTCCAAGGTGCTGGACAACGACACCTGCCGCGAATCCCCCATCGACACAAAGAACCGGCTCGCCGCCGAGGTGTAGTAAGTGCGGTCAAACAGGTTTTTCACGTTGAGCTGGAACTTGACCTTCTGCCCCTCGACCTTGGTGTCGTAGGTGGCGAATGCATCGGCCACGGTGTAGCTCGGCAGATCAAAATCGTTCACCGCGTTACCCGCCCGCTCACCGACATACCGCGCGCCCGCGCCGACCCGCAATTGATCGCCACCAACAATGGTGCCGAAGTCATAGACCGCCGACAGCGAGCCGGTGTTCTTCGCCACGTTTTGCAGTTTTTTGCCTTTGTAGTCCGGATCTTCGGTGACTTCGGCATCGGTGTAGGCATAGCTGCCGATCATGCTCCAGCGATCGCTGAGCTGACCGCTCAGATCCACTTCCAGCCCACGGGAACGCACTTCGCCGGCGGCGCTGTAAAGGGTCACCGGACCTTCGGCGTTGGCCACCAGCACGTTGCGTTTCTTGATGTCGAACAGGGCGACGTTACCCGTCACACGCCCCGGAATATCCAGCTTGGCGCCGACTTCCCAGGACTTGGCTTCTTCCGGCGCGATGCTGCCGTCGAGCACGGTACTGCTGCCGCTCAACGGGGCGATGGTCGAGTTCGGTTTGAACGATTCGGTGTAGCTGCCGTAGAACGACAACGCGTCGGTGTACTTGTAGACAAGGCCGGCACGCGGCACCCATTTCTGGCCGTTGCTGTCGGTGTTGGCCTTGAACGGCACGCCTTTGCCGGCGTACTGGTCGTACTCCTGGAAACGGCCGCCGGCCACCAGAATCCACTGGTCGGTGAGGTGGATCGAGTCCTGCAGAAACAGCGAATCGCTGCGCAGCAGATCGGTCTGCGCGCTGTCCGCCGGGCTGACGGTGGTGCCGGCGACTTCACGGCCATAGACCGGGTTGAGGTAGCTGAAGGTGGTCAGGCTTTTCTGGCGGATCAGGTCTTCGCGGTAGATCTTGCGGTACTCGTCATCGACGCCGAACACCAGGTCATGTTGCATGCCCAGCGCATTCACTTTGCCTTCGAGGCTGGCCGTGGTGAAGCGGTCGGTGCTGATCGCGTTTTGCGTGCCGTCCATGCTGCGGGTCAGCGTGCCTTTTTTGGTGTCGATGGCGGTAACGCGCACTTGGCTGGCGTCGTAGGTTTCACGGTTCCAGCTGTAGCCAAAGTGCGCTTTCCAGTTGTCGTTGAGCTCGTGGTCGGCCTCGAAGTGATAGAGGTCCGAGCGCCCTTCCATGTTGTTGAACGGCTCGTCCAGGCGACGCTCGCGGGAGATGTCCAGCGGATGGTTGTCACGTGGGTCGATCAGCGTGCCACGGTCGAACGGGGTGAGGAATTCACGGTGTTCGTAGGCGAACAACAGCTTGGTGCTTTCACCGAACCAGGCCAGGGACGGCGCCACCAGGGTTTCGCGGTGGGTGCCGAAATTGCGCCAGTAATCTTCGTCTTCGTGGTCCAGCACCATGCGGTAGGCCAGCCCGGAATCACCGAGTGCGCCGGTGCTGTCGAAGCTGCCGCCGCTGCCGTTTTTGCCGTCGCCGTACGTCGAGCCACGCACGGTCAACGCGTTGTACTGTTCCAGCTCAGGTTTCTTGCTGACCATGTTGACCACGCCGCCCGGGTCCTGGATGCCGTAGAGCAACGAAGCCGGGCCCTTGAGCACTTCGACCCGATCGACTGTGGCGTTGAGGCCACGGCCCTGCACCACCGGCATGCCGTCGCGCATGATCGAGCCGTTGCGGTTGTCGCCGAAGCCGCGGGTCATCACCGAATCCTGGGTGCTGCCCAGCGTGTTGCCCTGGGTGATGCCGCTCACGTTGGCCAGCGCATCATCGAGGTTGCGCGGCGCCTGATCGCGAATGACCTGGGCCGGGATGACGTTGACGGTCTGGGGGATTTCCTGGAGCAAGGCCGAGGAGCGCATCACCGAACTGGTCGGCGGCGGCTGGTAGCTCATGGATTGATCCATCACCGAAGTGATGGTGGTGGCGCCGAGGTTCAAGGCGCCTTCGGTGGGCTGCGGTTCCAGCGCCATGGTGTGCGCATCGGTACGACGGAAGGTCAAACCCGAACCGCTGAGCAAACGCTGGATCGCCTGTTCGGCGCTCATCTGCCCGCTGACCGCTGGCGCGGTCATGCCGTACGGCGCTTCATCGGTGTAGACCACGCTGATGCCGGTGATCCGGCTGAAGTCGCTCAGGGCCTGGGGCAGCGGTTTGGCGGCCATCGCGAAGCTGAACTGCGTGCGCTGCTGCGTCGAGCCCGCTTCAGCGGCCAATGCCACGCTCAATGGCAGCAATGCCAATGCCGAAATGCTCAGCGCCGAAGCACCCAACCACTGTTTGACCGAACCCGATTTTGCCCTGGACTTCATTGCTCATGACCTGTGTAGAACCGCTACGGATGCGAATGACTCGCAGTTTCAGTCACTACACGGATGGGGCTTGGGTTTACCTCACCAAGATTTTGAAAATATTTTTATTTGAGTGATGGGGTGTTTGATTTGACGCCTTCGCGGGCAAGCCTCGCTCCTACAGGGATCGTGAAACCTGTAGGAGCGAGGCTTGCCCGCGAAGAGGCCGGACGCCTCAACGCAAAATAATCAAATGCCCCACAGCATGCTGCTCAAACCCCATCACCCCCTGCAACGAACTCAACACCGCCTGCGGATCCTTGCTCGGAAAACTGCCACTGACCCGCCGCGCCGCCAGCTCGTCGTTGAGCAGCACAATCCGCCCCGGGTAGTAACGTCGCAAATCCTGCACCACGTCGGCCAGTGGCGCCTTGTAGTAATTGAGCCAGCCCTGACGCCACGCCAACTGCGCTTCGCTGTCCACCGCATGCAGTTTTTCCGCCGTACCGTCGCCGTAAGCCACTTGCTGGCCGGCGGTCAGAACCTGCTGCTCGGCATGCTTGTCCGCCGTCACGCCGACCCGGCCGGACAACACCGTCACTTGCGCGCCGTGTGGTTGCAAACTCACTTCAAACTGCGTCCCCAGCACCCGCGCCTGGCCCTTTTCAGCCTCAACCACAAACGGTTCGCCGGTGTGCGTCACGCTGAAAAATCCGGCGCCGCGACGCAACTGCACGTGACGCTCACCGCGACTGAAATCCACCGCGATGGCGCTGTCGGCATCCAGCGTGACCTGGGATTGATCCGCCAACGTGACGGTGCGAACTTCCCCCGGTGCCGACACATAGTCAGCACCCAGATCATCCACCCAGCGCATCGGCTGCCAGCCTGAACCGAGGCTGACCATCAACAACAGGCACGCCGCCATTGCCAACGCTCCGGACCAGCGCCGAACGCTGCTGCGCCGCGAGCGATTCATCGCATTGAGGTAACCCTGCAAGGCAAACGCGTCTTCGTTGGCCAACGTCCGCGCCGGACCTTCGCTCAATTCCCACACCACTTGCGCCTGGGCATAGGCCTCGGCATGCGCGGGATCGGCCTGCAGCCAATGGCTGAAGGTGGCCTGATCACCGCTGCTCGGCTGGTCATGTAACAGACTCAGCCAGGCGAAAGCGGCCTGTTCCTGAGCGGGTGTCGGGATGACGCGTTCGATGTGATTCACGGTGCTTTCCCTGGCGTGCGCGGTTCGGGGTCCCGCAGGCTGGCCTTGCAGGCTTCGAGGGCGCGCATCATATGTTTTTCCACGGCGCTTTGGGACAAACCCATGGCCTTGGCGATCTCGGCGTATTTGCGGCCATGGATGCGATTGAGCAAAAAGATCTGCCGCGTGCGCTCGGGCAACGCACGCAACGCCGCTTCGACATGGCGCAAATCGTTGCCGGCCTCCAGCGCGGCTTGCGGCTCGCTGCCGTGGCTGTCCGGTAGATCCGGTTGCCAGCCTTCAGTGACCCGCACCCGCGTGCCTTCGCTGCGCAAGTGGTCGATGGCAATGTTACCCGCGCAACGCAACAGGTAGGTGCTGAGCTCTTCGACCTGCACCAGCGGCCGACGCCAGAAGCGCAAAAACAAATCCTGCACCAGGTCCGCCGCCGTTGCCCGACAGCCGACGCGACGGTTCACCAGCGCTTCCATCTGCGAACGCTGGGACAAGAACACTTGCAGGAAATGCGCACGTGCTCCGCGAGGTTCGTTGTCATGGGAATCGGGAGGGCTAGTCATCATCGGGTCAGTACTGCGCAAACGCGGCAACGGGGCTGACGAGCAGGCTCAAAGCAGCTATCGACAGCGCCAGGCGCGGGCGATACGGCATCAACAGCACCAGCAGCAACGCGCTGAGCATCAACACCGCACACCATTCCACCAGGCCAAGTCCCCAGCCAGTCGAAGACACCGCCGCCCACAGAGACAAGACCAGCAACAGCCAGCCACCCAGTTTCAATAACCGGCGACGACGGGTCGTCGGCTTGCCGCCCAACAGTTCGGCATGATGCCGGTCCATCGATAAACACAGTGCGGTGAAACCGCCGTAACAGAGCAACAGCGACAGCAACATTCAGTTCGCCTCTCGCTCAAGGGTGATCGGTTGTGCACGCTGCCGGATGACGATCCTGGCCTGTCCCGAACGCTGCATTTTCCACGCAGCCCAGGCGAAAAACACACCACTGCCCAGGCACGTCAGATCGAAACCGGCCATCGCCCAATCGCCCTGCGCCAACGTCACGCCCAAATGATACGGCGTGGTCATGGCGTTCAGCAGCGGCATCGCGCCAAACAGCAATGCCACCAGTGCCAATTGCTCGATCCACGCCGTGCGGCCCCGGCGGACCATGGCATGCAGCACACTCAAACCCCAGACGATGAAGAAGCTGTTCACTTCCCAATCCGCACGTCCGGCCATGTCGACCGGCAACACCCGATTGGCCCAAAAGAACGCCGCCACCGCCACCATCAACCCGGACATGCTGGCGATATTCAGCACTTCCACCAGTCGCAGTTCGAACGGCATCACCGCACTTTTCGCGTGTTTGAGCTGACGCTTGCCGAGCCAGATCACCAGCCCGGTGCCGATCATCGCCGTGCCGGCCAACCCGCAAATGAAGTACAACCAGCGCAGCACCGGGCCGGCGAAATGGCCCATGTGCAAACCATAGAAACTGCCGGCAATCGCCCTCGGCAGCGATTGCTCCGGGGTCGTGCCGAGCAATTGCCCGGTCACGCCGTTGAAGGTCACCGCGCTGCCGAAGTCGTGGACTACACGGTCGGCACCGTCACGCACGAGCACCACCGAGGCATTCGCATCGCCCGGATTGTTCACCGTCAGCCGCCCGACGCGCCCACCCGACCACTGCTCGCGCGCCTTTTCCAGCAGCGGTGCCAACGGCGCCAACTGCGCTGGTTTGTCCGCACGTTCCGGTGCCGTGGAAGCCGGGAACACCTCATCGTAAAACGCCCGCGCATCACCGTTGTACGCGGCAAGAATGCTCGCCGGCATCACCATCGACATGAAAATCACCAGGCTGCTGTAGGTGATCATCAGGTGAAACGGCAGCACCAGCACACCCACCGCATTGTGCCCGTCGAGCCAGGAACGCTGGCCCTTGCGCGGGCGGAAGGTGAAGAAGTCCTTGAAGATTTTCTTGTGGGTGATGATCCCGCTGATCAGCGCGACGAACATCACCATGGCGGCGATGGTCGACAACCAGCGGCCCCACGGATAGGGCATTTGCAGCTGAAAGTGGAAGCGGTAGAAAAACTCGCCGCCGGTGGTTGCCCGGCCCTGCACTTCGGCGCCGGTTTGCGGGTCGAGGAGTTTTTCTGTGAACTGGCCGCGTTCGCCACGTTTGGCCGGGGTTTGCTGCCAGCGTACCGACAGGCCGGGTTCGCGGGCATCGGGCAGGTCGATGAGCCAGCGCGAGGCGCCGCCGGCGTGTTGCTGAAGGTAGTTTTGCGCCACGGTCAGGCTGGCTTCGGAGGTCACCGAACGCGCAGGGATTTCCGGCTGCATCCAGTGGCTGATCTCGTCCTTGAAATACGCGAGTGTGCCGGTGAGGAAAATCGCAAACAGCAACCAGCCGAAGATCAACCCGGCCCAGGTGTGCAACCAGGCCATGGCCTGACGAAAGCCCTCTTTCATGAGCGGCCCATCCAGTACGCGAGGCCCGAAATCGCCGCAAGCACCAGGCTTGGCACGATCAACCCGAGCCAGGCCCGCCATGCGCTGCGGCAGGCGAAGCACCAGATCACCGCGCCGAGGTAGGCCAGAAACGAAGTCATCATCCCGGTCACCACGGCATCGGCGCGGGCCATGGGTACCAACAGCGTCAGGCTGACACTGGCCAGCGCCGCAACGATGTAGCCGCCCAGCACGGCGGCCAGCACCCGGGAGGTGACAGCCAATCGGTAGGACACGGGGATTACTTTCATGTTTCGACCTTGAAACCGGTGAGGCCAGGGGAAAATCACGAGGCCAGGGCTGCAATATTAATGATAAATATTCTCATACGCAAAAGAGATACGATCAGCGCCGATTGCCGGAGCGGGTTCGCGCCTCTACAATGCGAACAATTCTTGTTCTCTAACGCATTAAACCGCGCTCGGAGTTACCGTTGCAGCCAGCCCACACCGTCGAAGTCCTTTATCACGCCCATCACAACTGGCTCACCGGTTGGTTGCGGCGCAAGCTCGGCTGCCCGGACAGCGCGGCGGATCTGGCCCAGGACACGTTCATGCGGGTGCTGACCGCACGAGACACGCCGCAGATCATCGAGCCGCGAGCCTTCCTCACCACCCTCGCCAAACGCGTGCTGTTTAACCACTACCGCCGTCAGGATCTGGAGCGCGCCTACCTCGATGCCTTGGCGCAGATGCCGGAAAGGGTCGCGCCGTCGGAAGAAGAACGGGCGATCATCCTGCAAACCCTGATGGAACTGGACCAGTTGCTCGACGGTTTGCCGCGCCTGGTCAAGCGCGCATTTCTGCTGGCCCAGGTCGATGGCCTGACGTATCCACAGATCGCCGCCGAGCTGGGAATTTCCATCGCCACGGTCAAGCGGCACCTGAATAAAGCGGCGATGCGCTGCTACTTCGCCCTATGAACGGCACCCCGGATTTTTCACCGCAAGTCGCCGAGCAGGCGGTGCAGTGGTTGATGAAAATGCAGCAAGGACCATTGAGTCTGCGCCAGCAAAACGCCTGGCAGCAATGGCTCGATGCGCACAGCGAGCATCAACGGGCGTGGGAGCATATTCAGCGGGTCAACCAGCGCCTGCGTGGTTTGTCTTCGCCGCTGGCGCATGCGGCCCTGAATGCACCGACGTCCAGCAGCCGGCGTCAGGCGCTGAAGTTGTTGCTGATTCTTGGTGCCGGTTCGGCCGTCACCTGGGGCATGCGCGAGCACAACCTGCTGCCACCGTTGCTGGCCGACTACCGCAGCCCCATTGGCCAGCGGCGCAAGATCGCGCTCGCAGACGGCAGCCAATTGCAACTCAACACCGCGAGTTCGGCGGATGTGCAGGTCGAGGGTCAGCAACGGCTGATCCGTTTGCTTGAAGGCGAGATGCTGCTGACGGCGTCCAAAGCGTTTCAAGTGCGCACGGCACAAGGCTTGTTGAAAACCGAAGGGGCGCGCCTGAACGTTCGGCAGTTTGCGGATCGCACCCAGGTCGCGGTGTTTGAAGGCCGTGTTGAATTGACGCCAGATGGCGGTTCACCCTGGGTACTGCAAAGCGCCCGGCAGTTGAGTTTTGATGCTCGCGGAATCGGCAACACCGTGCCTCTGGATGCCAACAGCGGTGCCTGGGCCGACGGCATGCTGGTGGCTGCGCACATGCGCCTTGGCGATTTCCTTGAGGAACTTGGCCGCTATCGTCGCGGGCAGTTGAACTGCGATGCGAAAGTTGCGGACTTGTTGATATCCGGGACTTATCCACTGGACGACAGCGAGCGGATTCTGGATCTGCTGGAAATCAGTTTGCCGGTGAAGGTGAAGCGCTTTACGCGGTATTGGGTAACCGTCGAGGCCAAAGCCTGAAACACAACCCCCTGTAGGAGTGAGCCTGCTCGCGATAGCGGTGGATCTGTAGACACTTGTATTGACTGATCCACCGCTATCGCGAGCAGGCTCACTCCTACAGGGTCATAAAAAATATTCGTTAAACGTGAGCCGTTTTTCAGATCTGGCGTGACAGAGAAGGAAAGCCACCTTGATTCCACCTTCTCAGGATCGTCCTCCATGCACCCCACCCGCCTCACCCCGCTGGCCCGCACCTTGCGCCAACTCTTGCTGGGCGCCAGCCTGAGCTTCGGCGCGTTGCCACTCGTCCACGCAGACGACGCCAAGCCGTACCACATCGCGCCATCGTCGCTGGAAAACGCCCTCAACCAGTTCGGCCGTGAAGCCGGCGTGTTGATTTCGTTTGGTTCGCAAGTCACCAGCGGTGTGCAGAGTCGTGGCCTGGAGGGCAACTACACCGCCGAACAGGGCTTGAACGCCTTGCTCGAAGGCACCGGCCTGCAGGCCCGCGCCGAAGGCAACAATGCGTTCAGCCTGCAACCGGTGGGCAATGCTGCGCTGGAGCTGGACACATCGAAAGTGGTCGGCGACTGGCTCGGCGATGCGCAGCAAATCAACGTCTTCGAGCATCCCGGCGCGCGTGACGTGATCCGCCGCGAGGAATTCGAACGCCAGGGCGCAACCCAGGCCAGGGACGTGCTCAACCGCATCCCCGGCGTCAACGCGCCGGACAACAACGGCACCGGCAGCCATGACATGGCGCTGAACTTCGGGATTCGTGGTCTCAATCCGCGCCTGGCGTCGCGCTCGACGGTGTTGATGGATGGCATCCCGGTGCCCTTCGCGCCTTACGGTCAGCCACAGTTGTCGTTCGCGCCGATCAGCATGGGCAACATGGACGCGGTCGACGTGGTGCGCGGCGGCGGCGCGGTGCGTTACGGCCCGCAAAACGTCGGCGGCGTGGTCAACTTCGTGACCCGCGCGATTCCCGATGAGCCCACAGTGAAAGGCGGTTTCCAGACCGAAACCAGCCCCTCCTCCAGCCACGACGGTTTCAAGACCACCGGCAACCTGCTGGCCGGCGGCACTGGCGACAATGGCCTGGGCGGCGCGTTGTTGTATTCCGGCACACGCGGTGGCGACTGGCGTGAACACAGCGACACCGAGATCGACGACCTGATTCTCAAAGGCAAATACCAGCTCGACGGCGCCAACAGCTTCAACGCCATGGCCCAGTATTACGAAGGCAAGGCCGACATGCCCGGTGGCCTGAACGTCGCCAATTATGATGCCGACCCGTACCAGTCGACCCGCCCGAAAGATCAGTTCTGGGGTCGCCGGACGATGTTCAACTTCGGCTATCGCTACCAGGAAGATCGCCGCGAATTCACCGCCAACACCTTCTTCACCAAAACCCTGCGCAGCGGCTATCTGGATCAGGGCACGTTCCTGTCGCTGTCACCGCGCGAATACTGGGTACGTGGTCTGGAAACCCGCTTCGCCCAGGGTTTTGATGTCGGCCCGACCAGCCATGAAGTCGGTGTCGGCTATCGCTACATCAACGAGGCCGGCCACGAACTGCGCTATCGCACGCCGATTGCCAGCAACCAATACCCGACCACCAACAGCCGCAACGACCGCGATACGCGCGGCGGCACCGAGGCCAACGCGTTCTTCGTCGATGACCGGATCGACATCGGCAAATGGACAGTGACGCCGGGCATCCGCTACGAAATGATCGAATCGCAACAGACCAACAACCTGACGAACGAGAAATACAAGGGCGACTACAACACCGCCCTGCCGGCGCTGAACGTGCTCTATCACCTGAGCGACAGCTGGAACTTGTACGCCAACACCGAAGGCTCGTTCGGCAGCGTGCAATACAGCCAGATGCCAAATCGCGTGACCAGCGGCGAAGTCAAACCGGAAAAGGCGCGCACCTGGGAACTGGGCACCCGCTACGACAACGGTGCGTTACGCGCGGAAATCGGCGCGTTCCTGATCAACTTCGACAATCAGTACGAAAGTAATCAGACCAACGATTCGGTGATCGCCCGGGGCGAGACTCGCCATCAGGGCATCGAAACCAGCGTCAACTACGCACTCGATGATGTGAGCCCGGCATTGGCCGGTTTCGATGTCTACGCCACTTATGCCTATGTGGACGCGACCATCCGCGAAGACGGGCCGAACAAGGGCAATCGTGTGCCGTTCTCCTCAAAACACAAGGGCACCGTGGGCGTCGGTTACACCGAAGGCGCGTGGAAGTTGAACCTGGACAGCAGCTATCAGAGCGACCAGTTTGCCGACAACGCCAATACGTCGAAAGAAAGTGCCGACGGCAGCACGGGCACGATTCCTGGCTACATGCTGTTCAGCAGCCGCGCGGCGTATGACTTCGGGCCGAAGTTGTCGGATTTGAATGTGGCGGTGGGGGTGAAAAACATCTTCAACCACCAGTACTTCACACGCTCGTTCGATGACAACAACAAGGGCAAGTACGTCGGGGAACCGCGGACGGTGTATGTGCAGACGTCGGTAGCGTTCTGATCTGAAGCCGCTC
>NZ_JAHBDB010000024.1:0-82217 GCF_019956105.1 Pseudomonas sp. BF-RE-25 | reverse complement strand
AGCCTGCTCGCGATGGTGTGTCAGCCACAGTTATGTCGACTGACACACCATCGCGAGCAGGCTCGCTCCTACAGGGGGATTTGTGGTGTTTGGGAGAATGTGGCTGACAAAAAAAGGGAGGCCACTTGGGCCTCCCTTTTTCATTGCGATTTGCCGTTACAGGCTGGCAATCCGCGCATGCTGCTCGGCCAGTTTGCCCAAAGCCTGTTCGGCTTCAGCCAGTTTGGCGCGTTCCTTCTCGATGACTTCGGCCGGAGCCTTGTCGACGAAACCGGCGTTGGACAGCTTGCCGCCCACGCGCTGGACTTCGCCCTGCAGACGCAGGATTTCCTTGTCCAGACGTGCCAGTTCGGCGTCCTTGTCGATCAGGCCAGCCATCGGCACCAGCACTTCCATCTCACCCACCAGCGCGGTGGCGGACAGCGGTGCTTCTTCGCCGGCAGCCAACACGGTGATCGATTCGAGACGCGCCAGTTTCTTCAACAGGGCTTCGTTCTCGGTGAGACGACGCTGATCTTCGGCGCTGACGTTTTTCAGGAAAATGTTCAGCGGCTTGCCCGGGCCGATGTTCATCTCGCCACGGATGTTGCGCGTGCCGAGCATCAGTTCCTTGAGCCATTCGATGTCGTTCTCGGCCGCCGGATCGATGCGCTCTTCATTGGCCACTGGCCAAGGTTGCAGCATGATCGTCTTGCCTTCGATACCGGCCAGCGGCGCGATGCGCTGCCAGATTTCTTCGGTGATGAACGGCATGAACGGGTGCGCCAGGCGCAACGCGACTTCCAGTACGCGCACCAGCGTGCGGCGGGTGCCGCGCTGGCGCTCGACCGGTGCGTTTTCGTCCCACAGCACAGGCTTGGACAGTTCCAGGTACCAGTCGCAATACTGGTTCCAGATGAACTCGTACAAGGCTTGTGCCGCGAGGTCGAAGCGGAACTGGTCGAGTTGACGGGTCACTTCGGCTTCGGTGCGTTGCAGCTGCGAGATGATCCAGCGATCCGCCAGCGACAGTTCGTAGGCTTCGCCGTTCTGGCCGCAGTCTTCGCCCTTGTCCAGCACGTAGCGCGCGGCGTTCCAGATCTTGTTGCAGAAGTTGCGATAGCCTTCGACGCGGCCCATGTCGAACTTGATGTCGCGACCGGTGGACGCCAGCGAGCAGAAGGTGAAGCGCAGGGCGTCGGTGCCGTAGCTGGCGATGCCGTCGGCGAACTCGTCGCGGGTCTGCTTCTCGATCTTCTTCGCCAGTTTCGGCTGCATCATGCCGGAGGTGCGTTTCTGCACCAGGTCTTCCAGCTCGATACCGTCGATGATGTCCAGCGGGTCCAGGACGTTGCCCTTGGACTTGGACATCTTCTGGCCCTGACCATCACGCACCAGACCGTGAACATAAACGGTCTTGAACGGAACCTGCGGCGTGCCGTCTTCGTTTTTCACCAGGTGCATGGTGAGCATGATCATCCGGGCAACCCAGAAGAAAATGATGTCGAAGCCAGTCACCAACACGTCGGTGGAGTGGAATTTCTTCAGGAATTCGGTCTGCTCAGGCCAGCCGAGCGTCGAGAATGTCCACAGGCCCGAACTGAACCAGGTGTCGAGAACGTCGTTGTCCTGTTGCAGCGCAACGTCCGGACCGAGGTTGTGCTTGGCACGCACTTCGGCTTCGTCGCGACCGACGTAGACTTTGCCCGACTCGTCGTACCAGGCCGGAATCCGGTGGCCCCACCACAGTTGACGGCTGATGCACCAATCCTGGATGTCGCGCATCCACGAGAAATACATGTTTTCGTACTGTTTAGGCACGAACTGGATACGGCCGTCTTCAACAGCGGCAATCGCCGGTTCAGCCAATGGCTTGGTGGACACGTACCACTGGTCGGTCAGCCACGGCTCAATGATGGTGCCGGAGCGGTCGCCTTTCGGCACTTTCAGTGCGTGATCGTTGACGCTGACCAACAGGTCGGCGGCGTCGAACGCAGCAACGATTTGTTTGCGCGCTTCGAAGCGGTCGAGGCCGACGTATTCAGCCGGGATCTTGCCGTCGATGCTTTCGTTCAGCGTGCCGTCGAGGTTGAACACCTGGCAGGCCGGCAGTACGGCAGCGTTCTTGTCGAAGATGTTCAGCAGCGGCAGGTTGTGGCGCTTGCCGACTTCGTAGTCGTTGAAATCGTGGGCCGGGGTGATTTTCACGCAACCGGTGCCGAATTCAGGGTCGCAGTAATCGTCGGCGATGATCGGGATGCGGCGGCCGACCAGCGGCAGCTCGACAAATTTGCCGATCAGGGCTTTGTAGCGTTCATCGTTCGGGTTAACCGCGACGGCGGCGTCGCCGAGCATGGTTTCCGGGCGAGTGGTCGCGACGATCAGGTAATCATTGCCTTCAGCGGTCTTGGCGCCGTCGGCCAGCGGGTATTTCAGGTTCCACAGGAAACCTTTCTCGTCGTGGTTTTCCACTTCGAGGTCGGAAATCGCCGTGTGCAACTTGGTGTCCCAGTTGACCAAGCGCTTGCCGCGATAGATCAGGCCGTCTTCGTGCAGGCGCACGAACGCTTCTTTCACCGCTTCCGAGAGACCGTCGTCCATGGTGAAGCGCTCGCGGCCCCAGTCCACGGACGAGCCGAGACGGCGGATCTGACGGCTGATGTTGCCGCCGGACTGATCCTTCCATTCCCAGACTTTCTCGAGGAATTTTTCACGGCCCAGGTCGTGGCGATTCTGGCCCTGGGCTTCGAGTTGGCGTTCCACCAGCATTTGCGTGGCGATACCGGCGTGGTCGGTGCCCGGCTGCCACAGGGTGTTGCGACCCTGCATGCGGCGGAAACGGATCAGGGCGTCCATGATCGCGTTGTTGAAGCCGTGACCCATGTGCAGGCTGCCGGTGACGTTCGGCGGCGGGATCATGATGGTGTAGGACTCGCCCGCGCCTTGCGGGGCGAAGTAATTCTCAGACTCCCAGGTGTTGTACCAGGAAGTTTCAATGGCGTGCGGCTGGTAGGTCTTATCCATGCGCGGCGGGACCCTATTGGCATTAATTCAGGAAAAGCCGACGAGTATAGCGGGGCATGGGGCGCAGGGCGAGCGGGGGCGGACAGGGCGCAGTATCAAAAAACGCACAAACCCCCTGTAGGAGCGAGCTTGCTCGCGATGGTCTAGAGAACGCCGCATGTATTCAGGAAGCACGCGTTTTCGTTAACGACCATCGCGAGCAAGCTCGCTCCTACAGGGGGGTTGTGTTGGGTTCAGTCGTTGTACTGGCTTAGCAACCGCTCAAGGCGCGCGCTGAGGCGGCGTTTGATTTCGGTTTCGATGTGCGGGGCGAAGTCGTCGATCACGTCTTGCATGATCAGTTGCGCGGCGGCGCGCAGTTCGCTGTCCAGGTGCAGCAGGTCGTCGGGACCTTTGGCCGCGGGTGCCGGTTGCGCGGCAGCGGCGACTGGCGTCGGTGCGACGGTGGGCTGACTGGCGCTGACCGTGTCGAACAACATCGGAATCTGTTCCTGCTCTCCATCGTCGACCGTGTCGGTCAGCAGCGGTGGTTGCAGGTTGTCATCGCCGAGCAATTGGCGGATCGACTCAAGGTCGTCCAGCAGGTGCGCGGACTTTTGCAGCGGTTTTGGAGTGTCCATCGGAATGCTCAGAGTCGCTGTAAACGGTGATCTTGCAGAGGATAGCCCTGTTCGCGGTAGAAACGGAAACTCTCCCGCGCAGCCGTGCGTATCGCCGGATCCTCCACCACCACTTCCGCCACCCGGGCGAATTTGTTGGCAAAGGCCGGGACTTTCAGGTCGAGGTTGACCAGCAAATCCTGATGTTGACCGCAGTCATCGCCAAGACCCAGCACAATCAAACCGTCCGGCTCGCTTTCGGCGGGGCCGTGGGGCACGAAGCTTTCGCCCTTGAAGGCCCACAGGCGTGCATCGAGATCGTCACGCTGAGCGGCATCGCTGCAATGCAGGTAGATGCGATGGCCCATGCGCCAGGCTTTATCGGTGAGCTTGCAAGCGAAATCCAGCCGTGCCGAAGGATCGGCGCTGGGCAGGATATAGAAGTCGACTTTGGTCATTGCAGGTTCCTGGAATCAACTTCCGCGGAATCTGTAGGAGCGAGCTTGCTCGCGAAGGTCGTCAACGATGACGCGGGAAACCAGGTTAATCGCGTCGATCTTGAGTTTTTCGCGAGCAAGCTCGCTCCTACAGTGGTCAGTGGGGCGATGTTCAGGCTTTGGCGCGGTCCAGCAGGTACTGGGTCAGCAATGGAACCGGACGGCCAGTGGCGCCCTTGTCCTTGCCGCCGCTGGTCCAGGCAGTGCCGGCGATGTCCAGGTGCGCCCAGTTCAGGTTCTTGGTGAAGCGCGACAGGAAGCAGGCAGCGGTGATGGTGCCGGCTTTCGGCCCGCCAATGTTGGCGATGTCAGCGAACGGGCTGTCCAGCTGCTCTTGATACTCGTCGAACAACGGCAGTTGCCAGGCGCGGTCGTCAGCCGATTGGCCGGCGCTCAGCAGTTGGCCGATCAGTTCGTCGTTGTTGCCCAGCAGGCCGGAGGTGTGCGCACCCAATGCAACGACGCAAGCGCCGGTCAGGGTTGCGATGTCGATCACGGCTTGTGGCTTGAAGCGCTCGGAGTAGGTCAGGGCATCGCACAGCACCAGACGGCCTTCGGCGTCGGTGTTGAGGATTTCCACGGTCTGGCCGCTCATGGTGGTGACGATGTCGCCCGGACGCGAAGCGTTGCCGCTCGGCATGTTCTCGGCGCAGGCGAGGATGCACACCAGATTGATCGGCAGTTTCAGTTCGAGCACGGCGCGCAGGGTGCCGAAGACGCTGGCGGCGCCGCCCATGTCGTACTTCATTTCATCCATGCCGGCGCCCGGCTTCAGGCTGATGCCGCCGGTGTCGAAGGTGATGCCTTTGCCGACCAGGGCGTACGGCTTCTCGGATTTCTTGCCGCCGTTGTATTGCATGACGATCAGGCGCGGCGGCTGGGCGCTGCCCTGGCCGACGGCGTAGAACGAGCCCATGCCCAGTTCCTTGATTTTCTTCTCATCAAGGACTTCGACTTTCAGGCTTTTGAATTCTTTACCGAGGTTTTTCGCTTGCTCGCCGAGGAACGTCGGGTGGCAGATGTTCGGCGGCAGGTTGCCCAGGTTGCGGGTGAACGCCATGCCGTTGGCGATCGCGGTGGCATGGGCCACGGCGCGCTCGACTTCAGCCTGGGCCGCCTTGATGGTTACCAGGGTGACTTTCTTCAGGGCGCGAGGCTCGGCTTTCTGGCTCTTGAACTGATCAAAAGTGTATTCGCCGTCCATCAGCGTTTCGGCCAGCAGACGGGTTTTGCCATAGCTGTCGCGACCCTTGACGATCACTTCGTCCAGCGCCAGCACGGCATCGCTACCGCCCAGACCTTTAAGGGTGTTGAGGATGCCGGCGATGATTTTACGGAACGGGCGGTCACCCAGTTCTTCGTCCTTGCCCACGCCGACCAGCAGCACGCGCTCGGCTTTCAGGTTCGGCAGGCTGTGCAGCAACAGGCTCTGGCCAACCTTGCCGGCCAGGTCACCACGCTTGAGCACAGCGCTGATGGCGCCGCCGCTCAGTTCGTCGAGTTGTTTGGCAACGGCGCCGAGCTTGCGGCCTTCGCCGACGGCGACGACCAGGGTGGCGGTTTTCAACGTTTCTGGGTTAACGCTTTTTACAACCAGTTCCATGTCCGGGTCCCTGAATGATGGGTCAACACGCAATTGCTCGACGACAGACGTTCGAGCCTGCTTATTTATAGAGTGAAAGACGCAAGTCACGGCTTGCGACAAAGGCCGCAGTTTGAACCTCGCTACCGGCGCCTGACAACCCTCGGTTGTACGATCTTCAGTGTTTACGTGATCACTGTAGGAGCGAGCCTGCTCGCGAAAAACCTGAGACCGCCGCGGGGTGTCAGGTTTCCCGCGTTATCGTTGACGACCATCGCGAGCAGGCTCGCTCCTACAATGGTCGGCTAGCATCTGTGGGCGCGAGCCTGCTCGCGAAGAAAGAGAGAGCACCGCGGGTTATCCCGCATCGCGCGCTATCGTTGAGGCCAGTGCTGTCGCGGCGCATTGCGCAGTGACAGGCGCACCCAATCACAGGATAATGCGCCAACTTTTTTCGGCGGCTCTGTCTTGCGGGCTGCCTGATACGTTTGCTTGTTTGGCCGCCTTAGCCTGACAACCCTGGAGTGTCTGGTTTGATCGTCTTCCGTTACCTATCCCGCGAAGTCCTGTTGACCTTGAGCGCCGTCAGTGCCGTTCTGCTGGTCATCATCATGAGCGGACGCTTCATCAAATACCTCGCCCAGGCGGCGGCTGGCCTTCTGGATCCGGGCTCGTTGTTCCTGATCATGGGCTTTCGCCTGCCAGGCTTTCTGCAACTGATCCTGCCGCTGGGCCTGTTCCTCGGGATCCTGCTGGCCTACGGTCGCCTGTACCTTGAAAGTGAAATGACCGTGCTCTCCGCCACGGGCATGAGCCAGCAGCGCCTGTTCACCATGACCCTGTTTCCGGCCACCCTGGTGGCACTGGTGGTGGCATGGTTGAGCCTGAGCCTGGCGCCACAAGGGGCCAATCAGTTTCAGTTGCTGCTGAACAAACAAGACGCGCTGACCGAGTTCGATACCCTCGAGCCGGGCCGCTTCCAGGCCCTGCGTGACGGCACCCGGGTGACCTACACCGAAACCCTGTCGGATGACCGCATCCACCTCGGCGGCGTGTTCATTTCGCAAAAGAACGTCTCGTCGGACAAGAAAGATCGCGGGATTTCCGTGCTGGTGGCCGAGAAGGGCCGTCAGGAAATCCGCCCCGACGGTAACCGTTACCTGATTCTCGACAACGGTTATCGCTACGACGGTAACCCGGGGCAGGCCGACTATCGTGCGATCAAGTACGAAGAGTACGGCGTGTTGCTGCCTAAACCGGACGTCAGCGACGAAGTCACCGACCGTGATGCAATGCCCACCAGTTCGTTGCTCGGCAGTGATGACCTGCGTTCGCGCACCGAGTTGCAATGGCGCCTGTCCTTGCCCTTGCTGGTCTTCATCGTGACCCTGATGGCGGTGCCGCTGTCGCGGGTCAATCCGCGCCAGGGCCGTTTCCTCAAGCTGCTGCCGGCGATTCTTCTTTATATGGCTTACCTGAGCATCCTGATTGCCGCTCGCGGCGCCCTCGAAAAGGGCAAGATCCCGCCCGCGCTGGGCTTGTGGTGGGTTCACGCAATCTTCCTGGCCATCGGCCTTGGCTTGCTCTATTGGGAACCCTGGCAGTTGAAGCGGGCGAGTCGCCGCAGCGCGCTGGAGGTGGCCCGTGGTTAAGCTCGATCGCTACATCGGTAGCAGCGTCTTTATCGCGATCCTGGCGGTACTGGGGATTATTCTCGGTCTGGCCACGCTGTTCGCTTTCATCGACGAGATGGGTGAAGTCAGCGATACCTACACCCTGGTCGATGTCCTGAGTTACGTCCTGCTGACCGCGCCGCGCCGTCTTTACGACATGTTGCCGATGGCAGCACTGATCGGCTGTCTGATCGGCCTCGGCAGTCTGGCCAGCCACAGCGAGCTGACCATCATGCGCGCTGCGGGCGTGTCGATCGGCCGGATCGTCTGGGCCGTCATGAAGCCGATGCTGATCCTGATGGTGGTGGGCGTGTTGATTGGCGAGTACATCGCGCCGGCGACCGAAAGCACCGCGCAGGCCAACCGCTCGCTGGCTCAAGGCAGTGGTGATGCGCAAAGCGCCAAGCATGGCCTGTGGCACCGTCAGGGCGAGGAGTTCATCCACGTCAACTCGGTACAACCCAACGGCGTGCTGTACGGCGTGACCCGTTATCGCTTCGACGATCAGCGGCACATATTGTCCTCGAGCTTCGCCAAGCGCGCGAAGTTCGATCAGGATCACTGGCAGTTGAGCGATGTCACGACCACGCTGTTCCATGACAAGAGCACCGAAGTGGTCACGGCCCCGGTCGAGCGCTGGAACGTGGCGCTGAGCCCGCAACTGCTGAGCACCGTGGTGATGTCGCCGGATTCGCTGTCGATCACCGGCCTGTGGAGTTACATCCACTACCTGGCGGATCAGGGGCTGAACAATGGCCGTTACTGGTTGGCATTTTGGGTCAAGGTGTTGCAGCCGCTGGTCACTGCCGCCCTGGTACTGATGGCGATCTCCTTCATCTTCGGTCCGCTGCGCTCGGTTACCCTCGGTCAGCGGGTATTCACCGGCGTGCTGGTGGGCTTCACCTTCCGCATCGTCCAGGACCTGCTGGGGCCTTCGAGCCTGGTGTTCGGGTTCTCGCCGCTGTTTGCGGTGCTGGTGCCGGCGGGTGTGTGCGCCCTGGCGGGTGTCTACCTCCTGCGCCGAGCCGGTTGATCGCTATGTAAATGTAGGAGCCGGCTTGCCGGCGATGGCATTACCGCGGTCACCAGGCCCGCCGCGGCGCCCCCATCGCCGGCAAGCCGGCTCCTACAAAAGCCTTCAAAAACGCCCCTGTCGCAAGACCGGGGCGTTTTTTGTAGGTGCCGTCTGACCTGCGAACGTGACGCTTGCGCCGTGGATCAGGTACAATTCCCGGCTATTTTTCGGCGGGCCATGCCTGCAGCCTTTTTGAGTGTTGATCCGTGAGTGATTTGAGTCATATCCGCAATTTCTCCATCATCGCCCACATTGACCATGGCAAGTCGACGCTGGCCGATCGCTTCATCCAGATGTGCGGCGGCCTTGCCGAGCGCGAAATGGAAGCCCAGGTGCTGGACTCCATGGACCTGGAACGTGAACGCGGGATCACCATCAAGGCCCACAGCGTCACCCTCTATTACACCGCTCGCGATGGCATCAAGTACCAGCTGAACTTCATTGACACCCCGGGCCACGTTGACTTCACCTACGAAGTCAGCCGGTCGCTGGCGGCCTGTGAAGGTGCCTTGCTGGTGGTCGATGCCGGTCAGGGCGTTGAAGCGCAGTCGGTTGCCAACTGCTACACGGCGATCGAGCAGGGCCTGGAAGTCATGCCGGTCCTGAACAAGATCGACCTGCCACAGGCCGATCCGGACCGCGTCAAGGAAGAAATCGAAAAAATCATCGGCATCGATGCCACCGACGCGGTCACTTGCAGTGCCAAGACCGGTCTGGGCGTCGATGAAGTGCTGGAGCGCCTGGTCACCACCATTCCGGCGCCTACCGGCAACTACGACGATCCGCTGCAAGCGTTGATCATCGACTCCTGGTTCGACAACTACCTGGGCGTTGTGTCCCTGGTGCGCGTGCGCCACGGTCGTGTGAAGAAGGGCGACAAGATCCTGGTCAAGTCCACCGGCAAGATCCACCTCGTGGACAGCGTCGGTGTATTCAACCCGAAACACACCCCTACTGCCGACCTGAAGGCCGGTGAAGTGGGCTTCATCATCGCGAGCATCAAGGACATTCACGGTGCGCCAGTGGGTGACACCCTGACCTTGAGCTCCACCCCCGACGTTGACGTGCTGCCAGGTTTCAAACGCATTCAACCGCAGGTGTACGCCGGTCTGTTCCCGGTCAGCTCCGACGACTTCGAAGATTTCCGTGAAGCCCTGCAAAAGCTCACGCTCAACGACTCGTCGCTGCAGTACACCCCGGAAAGCTCCGACGCCCTGGGCTTTGGCTTCCGTTGCGGTTTCCTCGGCATGCTGCACATGGAAATCATCCAGGAGCGCCTGGAGCGCGAGTACGACCTGGACCTGATCACCACGGCGCCGACGGTAATTTTCGAGCTGTTGCTGAAAACCGGTGAAACGATCTACGTCGATAACCCGTCGAAGCTTCCGGACCTGTCCACGATCGAAGACATGCGCGAGCCGATCGTGCGGGCCAACATTCTTGTGCCGCAAGAACACCTGGGCAACGTTATTACCCTGTGCATCGAGAAGCGTGGCGTGCAGCACGACATGCTGTTCCTCGGTACTCAGGTTCAGGTGACCTACGATTTACCGATGAACGAAGTGGTCCTGGACTTCTTCGACCGTCTGAAATCCACCAGCCGTGGCTATGCTTCGCTGGATTACCATTTCGATCGTTATCAATCGGCTAATCTGGTGAAACTGGATGTGTTGATCAACGGTGACAAAGTCGACGCCCTGGCGCTGATCGTGCACCGTGACAATGCGAACTACAAAGGTCGCCAGTTGACCGAGAAGATGAAAGAACTGATTCCACGGCAGATGTTCGACGTGGCAATCCAGGCCGCCATTGGCGGTCAGATTGTGGCGCGGACAACCGTCAAGGCACTCAGAAAGAACGTATTGGCCAAATGCTACGGTGGTGACGTCAGCCGTAAGAAAAAGCTGCTGGAAAAGCAAAAGGCCGGTAAGAAACGCATGAAGCAAGTCGGCAACGTGGAAATTCCACAAGAAGCCTTCCTTGCAGTGCTCAGGTTGGATAGTTAGGTCCTATGTCACTAAATTTCCCGCTGTTGCTGGTCATCGCCGTGTTCGTCTGCGGCCTGTTGGCGTTGCTTGATCTGGTTTTCCTGGCGCCGCGTCGGCGTGCCGCCATCGCCTCCTATCAGGGCAGCGTCAGCCAGCCGGATGTGGTGGTGGTCGAGAAGCTGAACAAAGAGCCGCTGCTGGTCGAATACGGCAAGTCGTTCTTCCCGGTGTTGTTCATCGTGCTGGTCCTGCGTTCGTTCCTGGTGGAGCCGTTCCAGATTCCTTCCGGCTCGATGAAACCGACGCTGGATGTCGGCGACTTCATTCTGGTGAGCAAGTTTTCCTACGGGATCCGCCTGCCGGTGATCGACAAGAAAGTCATCGATGTCGGTGATCCGCAGCGCGGCGATGTGATGGTGTTCCGTTACCCGAGTGATCCGAACGTCAACTACATCAAGCGTGTGGTCGGCCTGCCGGGTGACCAGGTTCGCTACACCGCTGACAAGCGCCTGTTCGTCAACGGCGAGTCGATTGCCGAGCAACTGGTCGGCTCCGAGCCGGGCACGCTGGGCAGCGCCGAGCTCTACAAGGAAAAACTCGGCGCCGCCGAGCACTTGATCCGCAAGGAAATGAGCCGTTATCGCGCATCGCCTGACCATACGTGGACCGTGCCTGCCGGGCACTACTTCATGATGGGCGACAACCGCGACAACTCGAACGACAGTCGTTACTGGGATGATCCGACTATTCCCAAGGATCTGCTGGGCATGGTTCCCGACAAGAATATCGTCGGCAAGGCCTTCGCAGTCTGGATGAGCTGGCCGGAACCCAAACTCAGTCACCTGCCGAATTTCTCGCGGGTTGGCCTGATCAAGTAATCACACACGGCGCTGTTGAACACAGCGCCGAATGCATTTCTGGAACTGCCACAATCGGCGCCAGACGCATGAAAACAATGATATTCAGGACGTAATTTTTGAACACAGCGTTAATTGTCCCAAGCCTGCGCCGCACCACGGCGATGGCGGTGGAATCCAGCCACGAACTCAGCGTGGGTAAACCGTGAGCGTCTCCTTAAGCCGTCTAGAGCGTCAGCTCGGCTACACCTTCAAGGATCAGGAACTGATGGTCCTGGCCCTGACTCACCGCAGCTTTGCCGGGCGCAACAACGAACGCCTGGAATTCCTCGGTGATGCCATCCTCAACTTCGTCGCTGGCGAGGCGCTGTTCGATCGCTTCCCGCTGGCCCGCGAAGGCCAGTTGTCGCGTTTGCGCGCACGTCTGGTGAAAGGTGAGACTCTGGCTGTACTGGCCCGCGGTTTCGATCTGGGCGATTACTTGCGTCTGGGTTCCGGCGAGTTGAAAAGCGGCGGTTTCCGTCGCGAGTCGATTCTGGCCGATGCCCTGGAAGCGCTGATCGGTGCGATCTACCTGGACGCCGGCATGGACGTGGCACGCGAGCGCGTGCTGGCCTGGCTGGCCGGCGAGTTCGAAGGCCTGACACTGGTCGACACCAACAAAGATCCAAAAACCCGCCTGCAGGAGTTCCTGCAGTCCCGTGGTTGTGAGCTGCCGCGTTACGAAGTGGTGGATATCCAGGGTGAGCCGCATTGCCGGACGTTCTTCGTCGAATGCGAAATCACCTTACTGAATGAAAAAAGCCGAGGTCAGGGTGTGAGTCGTCGTATTGCCGAACAGGTAGCGGCCGCCGCAGCACTGATAGCCCTGGGTGTGGAGAATGGCAATGACTGATTCAACCGCAACACGCTGTGGCTATGTTGCCATCGTCGGCCGTCCCAACGTGGGCAAGTCCACGCTGCTGAACCACATCCTCGGCCAGAAGCTGGCGATCACTTCGCGCAAGCCTCAGACCACCCGCCACAACATGCTGGGCATCAAGACCGAAGGCGCCGTCCAGGCGATCTACGTCGACACCCCGGGCATGCACAAGGGCGGCGAAAAGGCCTTGAACCGCTACATGAACAAGACCGCTTCGGCGGCGTTGAAAGACGTCGACGTGGTGATCTTCGTGGTGGATCGCACCAAGTGGACCGACGAAGACCAGATGGTGCTCGAGCGTGTCCAGTACGTGACCGGCCCGCTGATCGTGGCGCTGAACAAGACCGATCGCATCGAAGACAAAGCCGAGCTGATGCCGCACCTGACCTGGTTGCAGGAACAGCTGCCGAACGCGCAGATCATGCCGATCTCGGCCCAGCACGGGCATAACCTCGACACGCTGGAGCGAGTGATCGCCGAGCACCTGCCGGAAAACGATCACTTCTTCCCGGAAGACCAGATCACCGACCGCAGCAGTCGCTTCCTCGCCGCTGAGCTGGTGCGTGAGAAAATCATGCGTCAGCTGGGCGCCGAGCTGCCATACCAGATCACCGTGGAAATCGAAGAGTTCAAGCAGCAGGGGAAAACCCTGCACATTCATGCGTTGATCCTCGTCGAACGTGACGGCCAGAAGAAAATCATCATTGGCGACAAGGGCGAGCGCATCAAGCGCATCGGCACCGAGGCGCGCAAGGACATGGAGCTGCTGTTCGACTCCAAGATCATGCTCAACCTCTGGGTCAAAGTGAAAGGCGGCTGGTCCGACGATGAGCGCGCATTGCGTTCGCTGGGTTACGGCGACCTGTAAACCTGAGCCCAGGTGATAAAACTGTGGGAGCGAGCCTGCTCGCGATAGCGGTCTGTCAGTCAACAATGTTGTTGAATGTCAGTCCCTCATCGCGAGCAGGCTCGCTCCCACAGTGGTTTTGGGGTGTTAGTAAAATCGCGATCCGTCATTGAGAGCTCCATGTCCCAGCCCATCGGCCAACCCGCCTACGTCCTCCACTCCCGCGCCTACCGCGAAAACAGCGCATTGGTGGATTTCCTCACGCCGCAAGGTCGGCTGCGGGCGGTGTTGCGCAGTGCGCGGGGCAAGGCCGGGACGTTGGCGCGGCCGTTCGTGCCGCTGGAAGTCGAGTTCCGGGGGCGGGGCGAACTGAAGAATGTCGGGCGCATGGAAAGTGCCGGTACGTCGACATGGCTCATCGGTGAGGCGCTGTTCAGCGGGCTTTACCTCAATGAGCTACTGATTCGCCTGTTGCCATCAGAAGATCCCCATCCCGCTGTCTTCGATCACTACGCCGCGACTTTGCTTGCGCTGGCCGAAGGCCGACCGCTGGAGCCGCTGCTGCGTTCCTTCGAATGGCGATTGCTCGACGATCTCGGTTACGGCTTCGCGCTGAACACCGACATCCACGGCGAACCCGTCGCGCCGGACGGCCTCTATCGTCTACAGGTGGATGCCGGCCTGGAGCGGGTCTACCTGCTGCAACCCGGTCTGTTCAACGGCACCGAGTTGCTGGCCATGGCCGACGCCGACTGGTCGGCCCCCGGCGCGTTGTCCGCCGCCAAGCGTTTGATGCGCCAGGCATTGGCCGTTCACCTGGGCGGTCGTCCCCTGGTCAGTCGCGAGCTGTTTCGCAAGCCATAGGGTCTGTTGACGTTTGGTGGTGGTCGTGACGGGATGACCACTTGGTGCAGGGCAAGGCGCGAGGAACGTTGTTTGGTTGTTCCAAATAAGTTCCGAGCAACGCAGCCCTGCGCCAAGTGGGCGCCCGTCACGACCACCACCAAGCGTCAACAGACCCTATCTCCCCGTGTATGCTGTGCGCCGAATCTTTAAATTCAGGAGCGCTTCCGTGACCACCAGCAATCGCATTCTTCTTGGCGTGAACATCGACCACGTTGCCACCCTGCGCCAGGCCCGGGGCACTCGCTATCCCGATCCGGTCAAGGCCGCACTGGACGCGGAAGAGGCGGGCGCTGACGGCATCACCGTGCACCTTCGCGAAGACCGTCGGCACATTCAGGAACGTGACGTGCTGGTGCTCAAGGATGTGCTGCAAACCCGCATGAACTTCGAAATGGGCGTCACCGAAGAAATGATGGCGTTCGCCGAGCGCATCCGCCCGGCGCACATTTGCCTGGTGCCGGAAACCCGCCAGGAACTGACCACCGAGGGCGGTCTGGACGTAGCGGGGCAGGAAGCGCGGATCAAGGCAGCAGTGGATCGCCTGGCGAAGATCGGTTGCGAAGTGTCGCTGTTCATCGATGCGGACGAGCGGCAGATCGAAGCGTCCCGTCGTGTCGGTGCTCCGGCGATTGAATTGCACACCGGTCGTTATGCCGATGCCGAGACACCGACGGACGTGGCTGAAGAGCTCAAGCGCGTGGCTGATGGCGTGGCATTTGGTCTGGCGCAGGGTTTGATCGTCAACGCCGGTCACGGTTTGCACTATCACAACGTCGAAGCGGTCGCAGCGATCAAGGGCATCAACGAACTGAACATCGGCCATGCGCTGGTGGCGCATGCGTTGTTTGTCGGGTTCAAGTCGGCTGTTGCCGAGATGAAGGCATTGATCCTGGCCGCAGCGCTAAAAGGCTAAGACCGCGGCGCTGCTATCGCCGGCAAGCCAGCTCCTACAGGATCGTGTTGTACACATAATTTGCGCAACGACACGGTCTTGTAGGAGCCGGCTTGCCGGCGATAGCGTCCTCAAACATCACACAAATCTAAAGCTGCGGGGTTTCCTGGCTCGGCTTGGTCTTGTCGACCCCCGGCACATGCAGATTGCCTTCGGCCACCTGATTACCTTCCAGCTGCGGCTGCGTCACCCAGGTCAGGATGTCGTAGTAGCGACGGATGTTCGCCACGAAATGCACCGGCTCGCCGCCGCGGGCGTAGCCGTAACGGGTTTTGCTGTACCACTTCTTCTCGGACAGGCGCGGCAGGATTTTCTTCACGTCCAGCCACTTGTCCGGGTTCAGCCCTTCCTTGGCCGCCAGTTTGCGCGCGTCATCCAGGTGACCGCTGCCGACGTTGTAGGCCGCCAGCGCAAACCAGGTGCGGTCCGGTTCCTGGATCGACTCATCCAGCTGTTCCTTCATGTAGGCCAGGTACTTGGCGCCGCCCATGATGCTTTGCTTCGGATCGAGGCGATTGGACACGCCCATGGCTTGCGCGGTGTTCTGGGTCAGCATCATCAGGCCACGCACGCCAGTCTTCGACGTGACGGCCGCTTGCCACAGGGATTCCTGATAACCGACCGCTGCCAGCAGGCGCCAGTCGACTTTCTCTTTCTTGGCGTAGGTCTTGAAGTGTTGCTCGTACTTGGGCAGTCGTTGCTGCAGATGCTGGGCGAAGGTGGTGGCGCCCATGTAACCGAGTACGTCGACGTGCCCGTAATAGCGGTCCTTCAGGCGTTGCAGCGTGCCGTTCTTCTTCACCTTGTCGAGGTAGGCGTTGATCTCGTTGAGCAGGCTGTTGTCGTCGCCGGCGGCGACGGCCCAGCTCTGGTCGCTGGCGTCACCGAGGTCGAAGGCGACCCGGATATTGGTGAAGTAGACCTGGTTCATCGCCACTTCGTTGGAGTCGACCAGGGTCAGGTCAATCTGGCCTTCATCGACCATGCGCAGCAGGTCGACGACTTCAACCGCGTCGGACTCTTCGTATTCAATGCCGGGAAACTTCTGCTTCAGCTCTGCCAGTTGCCCGGCGTGGGTGCTGCCCTTGAGCACCATGATCTTCTTGCCCACCAGATCCTTTGCATCGGTCGGCCGCGACTGGCCGTTGCGATAGATGATCTGCGGGGTGACTTCCAGATAAGAGTGGGAAAACCGCACCTGCTGTTTGCGCGCTTCGCTGCTGACCAGGCCGGCCGCAGCGATCACCGGACCGTTGGGCTTGCCCACCTGGCTGTACAGGTCGTCAAGGTTGTCGGCGGTTTCGATCTTGAGTTCGACCCCCAGATCGTCGGCGAAGCGCTTCACCAGCTCGTATTCGAAGCCGGTTTCACCGTTGCGATCCTGAAAGTAGGTGGCGGGGCTGTTTCGGGTAACCACCCGCAGCACGCCATCCTCCTTTACGCGCTCCAGCGTGTTGGGTTTATCAACACAGCCACTGAGCATCAGGAAGAGTCCGGTTGCGATCAGCCATTTGGCGTACCGCGGACGCAAAGCCGTTGGGGAAAACATCTGCGCAGTATACGCAAAGGACCACGAGCGCCATATCTCGACAGCGAAGGCCTTGTCTGCTAGAGAGCGAAAAACCGCTCTGGAGCCCGCAGGAATGGGCTCGAGTGGCTTTTTGTGACACAAAAAATAACACCTGGCCGACCGCTGTTTCGGCCCCGGATACCCGGCCCGACGTCCGGGTGACGCCGCCCGTACCGTTTCGGGTGATGTCGCGGGCGGTTTAGGCTAGAATGCACGGCCTCAAAGCACACCCCTTCCCGAGGCTGTCCCGAAGATGTTGATCCTGCGCGGCGCTCCTGCCCTTTCTGCCTTTCGCCACAGCAAACTCCTTGAGCAACTGAGCCAGAAGGTTTCGGCTGTCAGCGGCTTGTATGCTGAATTCGCTCACTTCGCCGAAGTTACCGGCGTCCTGACCGGCGACGAACAGCAGGTGCTCGCGCGCCTTCTGAAGTACGGTCCAAGCGTACCGGTTCAAGAACCGACCGGTCGCCTGTTCCTGGTGTTGCCGCGTTTCGGCACCATCTCGCCGTGGTCCAGCAAGGCCAGCGACATCGCTCGCAACTGCGGCCTGAGCAAGATCCAGCGCCTGGAGCGCGGTATCGCGTTCTACGTCGCCGGCCAGTTCAGCGACGCCGAAGCGCAGCTGATCTCCGATGTTCTGCATGACCGCATGACCCAGATCGTCCTCGCCAACCTTGAACAGGCCGCCGGCCTGTTCAGCCACGCCGAGCCGAAACCGCTGACCGCGATCGACGTGTTGGGTGGCGGCCGCGTCGCGCTGGAAAAAGCCAACACCGAGCTGGGCCTGGCCCTGGCCGAAGACGAGATCGACTACCTGGTCAACGCCTTCGTTGGTTTGAAGCGCAACCCGCACGACATCGAACTGATGATGTTCGCCCAGGCGAACTCCGAGCACTGCCGTCACAAGATCTTCAACGCCAGTTGGGACATCGACGGTCAGAGCCAGGAAAAAAGCCTGTTCGGCATGATCAAGAACACTTACCAGATGCACAGCAAAGGCGTTCTGTCCGCTTATAAGGACAACGCTTCGGTGATCGTCGGTAATGTCGCCGGCCGTTTCTTCCCGGACCCTGAAACCCGCCAGTACGGCGCGGTACAGGAGCCGGTGCACATTTTGATGAAAGTCGAAACGCACAACCACCCGACCGCGATTGCCCCGTTCCCGGGTGCGTCCACCGGTTCCGGTGGCGAGATCCGCGACGAAGGCGCTACCGGTCGTGGCGCCAAGCCAAAGGCCGGCCTGACCGGTTTCACCGTATCGAACCTGCAGATCCCTGGCTTCGAACAGCCGTGGGAAGTGCCGTACGGCAAGCCTGAGCGCATCGTCACCGCGCTGGACATCATGATCGAAGGCCCACTGGGTGGCGCCGCGTTCAACAACGAATTCGGTCGTCCGGCCCTGACCGGTTATTTCCGTACCTTCGAACAGTCGATCACCACCCCGCGTGGCGACGAAGTTCGCGGTTACCACAAGCCGATCATGCTGGCTGGCGGCATGGGTAACATTCGTGCCGAACACGTACAGAAAGGCGAGATCACCGTCGGCTCCAAGCTGATCGTGCTCGGCGGCCCGGCGATGCTGATCGGTCTGGGCGGCGGCGCTGCTTCCTCCATGGCCACCGGCACCAGCTCGGCTGACCTGGACTTCGCTTCGGTTCAGCGCGAAAACCCTGAGATGGAACGTCGCTGCCAGGAAGTCATCGACCGTTGCTGGCAACTGGGTGACAAGAACCCGATCAGCTTCATCCACGACGTGGGTGCGGGCGGTCTGTCCAACGCCTTCCCGGAGCTGGTTAACGACGGCAACCGTGGTGGCCGTTTCGAACTGCGCAACATTCCAAACGACGAGCCGGGCATGGCCCCGCACGAAATCTGGAGTAACGAATCCCAGGAACGCTACGTTCTGGCCGTCGGCCCGGCTGACTTCGAACGCTTCCAGGCGATCTGCGAGCGCGAGCGTTGCCCGTTCGCCGTGGTCGGCGAAGCCACTGCCGAGCCGCAACTGACCGTCACCGACAGCCACTTCGGCAACAGCCCGGTGGACATGCCACTGGAAGTGCTGCTGGGCAAAGCCCCGCGCATGCACCGTTCGGCCGTTCGTGAAAACGAGCTGGGCGACGATTTCGATCCGTCGACCCTTGAGATTGCAGACTGCGTCGAACGCGTTCTGCATCACCCGGCCGTGGCGAGCAAAAGCTTCCTGATCACCATCGGCGACCGCACCATCACCGGCCTCGTGGCCCGTGACCAAATGGTCGGCCCGTGGCAGGTTCCGGTGGCCGACGTTGCCGTCACCGCCACCAGCTTCGACGTCTACACCGGTGAAGCCATGGCCATGGGCGAGCGTACTCCGCTGGCTCTGCTGGACGCTCCGGCGTCGGGCCGCATGGCCATCGGCGAAACCCTGACCAACATCGCCGCTTCGCGCATCAACAAGATCTCCGACATCAAGCTGTCGGCGAACTGGATGTCCGCAGCCGGTCACCCGGGTGAAGACGCGCGTCTGTACGACACCGTGAAAGCGGTCGGCATGGAGCTGTGCCCTGAGCTGGGCATCACCATTCCGGTGGGCAAGGACTCCATGTCCATGGCCACGCGCTGGAACGACAACGGCGAAGACAAGACCGTCACCTCGCCAATGTCCCTGATCGTGACCGGTTTCGCGCCAGTGGCTGACATCCGTCAGACCCTGACCCCGGAACTGCGCATGGACAAGGGCACCACCGACCTGATCCTGATCGATCTGGGCCGTGGCCAGAACCGCATGGGCGCCTCGATCCTGGCCCAGGTTCACGGCAAGCTCGGCTCGCAAGCGCCGGACGTCGATGATGCCGAAGACCTGAAAGCCTTCTTCGCGGTGATCCAGGGCCTCAACGCCGATGGTCACCTGCTGGCCTACCACGACCGTTCCGACGGTGGTCTGCTGACCAGCGCCGTGGAAATGGCCTTCGCCGGTCACTGCGGCCTGAGCCTGAACCTCGACGGTCTGGCGGAAACCTCCGCCGACATCGCAGCGATCCTGTTCAACGAAGAACTGGGCGCCGTGATCCAGGTTCGCCAGGACGCGACTCCGGACATCCTCGCGCAGTTCAGCGCTGCCGGTCTGGGCGAGTGCGTGTCGGTGATCGGTCAGCCGATGAACAACGGCGAGATCAGCATCACCTTCAACGGCGAAACCGTGTTCGAAGGTCAGCGTCGTCTGCTGCAGCGTACATGGGCTGAAACCAGCTACCAGATCCAGCGTCTGCGTGATAACGCCGACTGCGCCGAGCAAGAGTTCGACGTGCTGCTGGAAGAAGACAACCCGGGCCTGAGCGTCAAGCTGAGCTACGACGTCAACCAGGACGTCGCCGCGCCTTACATCAAGAAAAACATCCGCCCACAGGTTGCCGTGCTGCGTGAGCAGGGCGTCAACGGTCAGGTGGAAATGGCGGCCGCGTTTGACCGCGCCGGTTTCAACGCAATCGACGTGCACATGAGCGACATTCTGGCCGGCCGTGTCGACCTGAACGACTTCAAGGGCATGGTCGCTTGCGGCGGCTTCTCCTACGGCGACGTACTGGGCGCCGGTGAAGGCTGGGCCAAGTCCGCGCTGTTCAACAGCCGCGCCCGCGATGCGTTCCAGGGTTTCTTCGAACGTAGCGACAGCTTCACCCTTGGCGTGTGCAACGGTTGCCAGATGATGTCCAACCTGCACGAGCTGATCCCGGGCAGCGAGTTCTGGCCGCACTTCGTGCGTAACCGTTCCGAGCAGTTCGAAGCCCGTGTGGCGATGGTTCAGGTCCAGGAGTCGAACTCGATCTTCCTGCAAGGCATGGCCGGTTCGCGTATGCCGATCGCCATCGCACACGGCGAAGGTCATGCCGAGTTCTCCAGTGAAGAAGCGTTGCTGGAAGCTGATCTGTCGGGTTGCGTGGCGATGCGTTTCGTCGACAACCATGGCAAGGTCACCGAGAAGTACCCGGCCAACCCGAACGGCTCGCCGCGCGGGATCACCGGTTTGACCAGCCGCGACGGTCGCGTGACGATCATGATGCCGCACCCGGAACGTGTGTTCCGCGCCGTGCAGAACTCGTGGCGTTCGGAAGACTGGAACGAAGACGCGCCATGGATGCGTATGTTCCGTAACGCTCGCGTGTGGGTGAACTAAGCGCCGTGTACAAGCTCAGCTTCTTTGTTCCGACCAGTCATGTCGAAGTGGTCAAAAGCGCTGTGTTCGCTGCCGGTGGCGGGCGGATCGGTGCTTACGAGCACTGCGCATGGCAGGTGTTGGGCCTGGGTCAGTTTCGTCCAATGGAGGGCAGTCAGCCATTCATTGGCGAAGCAGGGCAGGTCGAACAGGTTGAGGAGTGGAAAGTTGAGCTGGTGGTGGCGGATGAGTTGATCCGTTCGGTGGTGGCGGCTTTGAAACAGAGCCATCCCTACGAGACACCGGCTTATGAAGTGTGGCGGCTGGAGGATTTCTGATCCGCTGACCGCTGTAATGAAAAACCCGCTACGGCGGGTTTTTTGTTGCCCACAAATTTATAGATCAACACGCAAACCCTGTAGGAGCTGGCTTGCCAGCGATAGCGTCCTGTCAGCCAACATCAACGTTGAATGTTGAACCGCCATCGCCGGCAAGCCGGCTCCTACAAGGGATCACAAAAAAAGGCGACCCCCTTCGCGGGAGTCGCCTTTGCTTTAACCGCCGCTAAAACTTACTCGGACAGTTTGTACGCAATCACATAGTCACCTTGCTTGGTGCCCAGCGACCCGTGACCGCCCGCCACGACGAGCACGTATTGCTTGCCGTCCTTGCCGGTGTAGGTCATCGGTGTGGTTTGCGCGCCCGCAGGCAGGCGACCTTCCCACAGTTGCTTGCCGTTTTTCACGTCGTAGGCACGCAGGTACTGGTCGAGGGTGCCGCTCAGGAAGCCAACGCCACCGGCGGTGGTGAAGGTGCCGCCCAGGCTAGGCACGCCCATGCTCAGCGGGATCGGAACCGGCGAGCTGTCGCGCACGGTGCCGTTCTTGTGTTTCCACAGGACTTTGGCGGTGGTCAGGTCAACCGCCGCTACATAACCCCATGCCGGCGCCTGGCACGGCAGGCCCATTGGCGACAGCAATGCTTCGAGGACTACGCCGTACGGCGCGCCTTTGTTGGGCTGCACGCCTTCGGTTTCGCTTTTACGCGGGCCTTGGGCTGCGATTTCGGCGGCCGGGATCAGTTTCGATTTGAACGCCATGTAGCTCGGGTTCACGAAAGCGATCTGACGCACCGGGTCAACCGAGATGCCGCCCCAGTCGAACACGCCGAAGTTGCCTGGATACACGATCGAACCCTGCAGCGACGGCGGGGTGAACGGGCCGTCGTAGCGCATGGATTTGAAGTCGATCCGGCAGATCAGTTGGTCGAACGGCGTCACGCCCCACATGTCGCGCTCTTGCAGCGGCGGTGGCATGAGGTTGAGGTCGGATTTCGGTTGGGTCGGCGAGGTGTGATCACCTTCGACAGCGCCTTGCGGAACTGGCACTTCGTTGATCGGCACAATCGCCTGGCCGGTGCTGCGATCCAGTACGTAAATGCTGCCTTGCTTGGTGGACGCGAGTACCGCCGGCTTCACGCCGTCTGCGGTTTTCAGGTCCATCAGGGTTGGCTGGCCACCGACGTCCATGTCCCACAGGTCATGGTGGGTGAACTGGAAGTGCCAGCGCACTTTGCCGGTGCCGATGTCGAGGGCGGTCAGGCCGGCGGCGTGCAGTTCCGATTCCGGGGTGCGAGCGCCACCGAACTGGTCCGGCGTCTGGTTGCCCATCGGCAGGTACAGCATGCCGAGTTTTTCGTCGACGGCGAACATCGACCACATGTTCGGCGAGTTGCGGGTGTAGACCTTGCCTTCGGCAATCGGCGTGGTGTCGTCCGGGTTGCCGCTGTCCCAGTTCCACACCAGTTTGCCGGTGTGCACGTCGAACGCGCGGATCACGCCGCTCGGCTCGTCGGTGGAGACGTTGTCGGTGACGTGGCCGCCAATCACCACCAGGTCCTTGGTGACCGCTGGAGGCGAAGTGGAGTAGTAGCCGCCGGCGGTGAAACCACCGATGTTGGCGCGCAGGTCGACCTGGCCTTTGTCGCCGAAGTCTTCGCACATCTTGCCGGTGTCGGCGTTCAGGGCGATCAGGCGGGTGTCGGCGGTCGGCAGGAAGATACGGCGTGGGCAGACGCTGGCGACAGGCGCGCTGGCGCTGCCGGTCGGGCTCTGCTCGGAGGCGTAAGCCGCGTCATCGTGATACGTCACGCCACGGCAGGTCATGTGCGCCCAACCCTTGAAGTTCGCCGCGTTTTGCGTGGAGAGCTTCGGATCGAAACGCCAGATTTCCTTGCCGGTGTCCGGGTCCAGCGCGATCACCTGGCTGTGCGGCGTACACACATAGAGCATGCCGTTGGCTTTCAGCGGGGTGTTTTCAGCGGTGGTTTCACCCGGATCGTTCGGCCCCGGCAGGTCGCCGGTGCGGTAGGTCCAGGCCGGAACGAGCTTGTTGACGTTCTGCGGGGTGATCTGCGCCAGCGGCGAGTAACGGTCACCGTGAGCGCTGCGGCCGTAGGAGTTCCAGTCACCGTCGGGCATGGCCGGGGCGGTGTTGGTCATACCCGGAACGCTGTCGCGGTCCAGTTGGCCTTTGATTTCACCGGGGTTGGTGAATTGGCTGGCCAGTGCGGCCAAGCCTGCGAGCACCACGGCCACGCTCAGTGCGCCGGTGCCTTTCGGTGCAGCGCCTTCGCGCAGCAGCGGACGACGGAACCACGGCAGCAGCATGACGATACCCAGCGCGAACAACATTGCCAGACGCGGCACCAGTTGCCACCAGTCGAGGCCGACTTCCCACAAGGCCCAAACGGTGCTGGCGAACAGCACCAGCGCGTACAGGCCCAAGGCTGCGCGGCGGGCAAGGATCAGCAACACGCCGGTCAGCGCCAGGCCGATACCGGCCAGCAGGTAATACAGCGAGCCGCCGAGCATGCTCAGCTTGATCCCCCCAGCCAGCATGGCCAGGCCCATTAGCAGAAGCAGAATGCCGAGCAGGGTCGGCAATAGACGGCTTCGACTCAAAGCACCATCAGTGCTCATAGTGTGGTTCTCCGTGACGTTTCAAGTAGTCCCGCGCAAGTTCACTGTAGATGACGATCTGGCGCGGGCAGGGTTCATATAAAGAAGTTCGGTTGATGCGGTCCCTGTAGGAGCCGGCTTGCCGGCGATAGCGGTGTGTCAGTCGACATCTGTTTGGCTGATACACCGCCATCGCCGGCAAGCCGGCTCCTACAAGGGTTTGCGGTGTTTGTTAGAACTGCGACTGGATCTTGATCCCGCCAATCAGTGCGTCATCGACCTTGTCCACGCCACCGGGGTGGCGGATGTATTGCAGGTTTGGGCGCACGGTCAGCCAGTTGGTGACGTGCACGCCGTAATAGAGTTCGGCGCTGTATTCGGTGTCCTGCGGCGGCAGGAAGGACGGATCGTCGAAGTCGGAGACCGCGTGGGCCTGATTGCTCGCCTCGGCGTTCTTGCGGTAGGCCGGGTTGACGTGAACACGGGCGAGGGCAAAACCGATGTCGTCCTTGGCGCGCGCATCGAACAAGCCTTTGTAGACGACGCCCACCTGGACATAGTTGTCGATGGCGTTGGTCTTCTTGTCGTGCATCGTGCCGTTGGCGAACACGCTCAGGCCACGGGAATTGTCGCTGGCGCGGCTGGTGATCTGCTGCTGCACACCCAGCCAGACGCCGTGCTTGCTCGACGCGCTGCGGTAGGCTTCGCCACTCAGGGCGGCGGGCTGGCCATTGCTGTCCTTGTAGGCATCGGTGGCGTTGGCGTTGCTGTAGTAATAACCGGCACGGTATTCACCCGGCAGGCCGTTGAGTTTCGGCGTCCACACCAGCTCCACCGGCAAAATTGCGCCTTGGGTGCCGCTGCCGCTGAGCTTGAAACCATTGCCGCGATCGAGGTTCGACGGGTTCTGCTCATACGCGCCGACCTGCGCGTACAGCTCTGGCGTCAGGTGGTACTTGACCCGCATCGCCCACTGGCTGACCGGCCAGTTGTACCAGATGCCCCCGACCCAGTTACCGACCTGGGAGCCGCAGAACGCCAGGTTCTGGAAGTCGCAGGGGAAACTGTTGAAATCCTCGCCTTCGCCGAAACGGCCGACCTTGATGTCGAGTTTCTGATCGAAGAATTTCTGCTGATACCACATCTGCGTCAGGCGCCAGGTTTGCCCGCGACCCCAGACTTCTTGCGCTGAAGTGAAACCGCCGACCCGTGGATCATTGATCCGGTCGTTGCTGATGTTGTTGCCGTTACGTTCGGTGATGGTCAGTTGAAATTCCGCGTCGTCCCAACCGAGGATCTTCTGCAGATCGAGATGCGTGCCGAGGCCGAACTGATCGCTGTAGCGCGCGGTGCGATCGTGGTCGTAGCCGCCGTGCAGATTGCTGCCCATTTCACCGGTGTAATCGACTTTGAAGTCGTAGCCTTTTTCCGAAAGTTCGGTGCGCGTGCCGTTCCAGTCGCCGAGCATCCACGGCGATTCGCTATCGAAGGCCGGGGCGGCCTGAGCGCAGGTGGCGAGGCCCAGCGCGGTGAATCCGCTGATCAGGTTGAGGACTTTTCGCTGGGAAACAGGCGTGCAGACAGCGCTGTCTCGCAAAAATTGAACAAAAGGCATAGAGGAGAAATTCTTGATCTTTTTCTGGGGAGTGAGGGGCGAAGCGGCTAGCGGAAGCGTTTCAGCAGGTTCGGGCGTAAGGATAATGTTCTGTTACAAATAGAGAAAGGCCTTTTGCCGAGATGAATTTTTGTTGATTCGGTAACAGTCAGCACACCACCGCAACCTGTAGGAGCCGGCTTGCCGGCGATGGCGGTCTAACGTTCTATGCAAGATTCAATGGCCCCATCGCTGGCAAGCCAGCTCCTACAAGGGATTGCGTGATCACGTTCAAGTGTTTTGTCCCGTTTCGCCTACATTCAACAGATAGCGCACAGACGCCTTTCCCCCAAGGCGGCCCTCGGCTAAGGTGCGCGGCTTCCAATTCATCTATCGCTCGAAGGCCCGGCATGACCGAACAGAACAACAACCCGCTGCATGGCGTGACACTGGAGCAAATCCTCAACGCGCTGGTTGAACATTACGAATGGTCGGGGCTGGCCGAGCGCATCGATATCCGCTGCTTCAAGAGTGATCCGAGCATCAAGTCGAGCCTGACCTTCCTGCGCAAGACTCCGTGGGCGCGGGAGAAGGTCGAACGCTTGTACGTCAAGTTGATGCGTACCAAGCGACCGCTCTGAACATGATCATGCAACCTGCCGTGCGCCGTCGTTTTGTGGCCGTGGCTGCTGTCCTCGGCTGGGCGGGATTGAGCATTCAGCTGTACCTGATTTTCTATTCGCGCTGGACGCTGGGCGCCAGTCTGCTGGGCGGGCTGGTGAGTTTTTTCAGCTACTTCACCGTGCTCAGCAACACGCTGGTGGCGACCGTGCTGACCTGCGCGCTGACGTCCCGCGAGTCGGCTGCGCGACGCTGGTTTTTGCAGCCGGGGGTGAGCGGCGCGATTGCCGTGAGCATCGCCGTGGTCGGCCTTGCCTACAACATTCTGTTGCGCCATCTGTGGCATCCCGAAGGCTGGCAATGGCTGGCCGATGAGCTGCTGCACGACGTCATGCCGTTGCTGTTCCTGGCCTGGTGGTGGCTGTGTGTGCCCAAAGGCACCCTGCGCCTGCGGCACATTGCGCTGTGGGTGATTTACCCGTTGCTGTACTTCGCGTATGCGCTGCTGCGCGGGCATCTACTGGCGGTTTATCCCTATCCGTTCATTGATGTCGACAAGCTGGGTTATCCACAGGTGTTTGCGAATGCAGGCGGATTGTTGGCGGGGTTTGTGCTGATTGCCTTGGTGCTGATCGCGCTGGATCGGTGGCGGCTGAGTCACACGGACCTGTAGGAGCCGGCTTGCCGGCGATGGCGGCCTCGAGATCGATACAGGATTCAAGGGCCTCATCGCCGGCAAGCCGGCTCCTACAAGGTCTGTGTTTATTCCTCGTCGGTGTCGTCCAGGCGCCAATAGCCGACGGCTTTGACGAACTGCTCGTTCAGCCCGTGCTCGTCCAGCAGCACCCGCCGAATCTGCCGCGACACTTTGGTCTCGGTCGCCACCCACGCATATAGATTGCCGCTGGGCACTTGCAGCTGTTTCACGGTGGTCAGCAAGTTGTTCTTGCCACCTTCGCGCAACACCCAGATCACATTGACCTGCGCCGGGCTTTCGAGCTTTTGCTGTTCCGCGCCGTTCTCCACTTCAATGATCACCAGTGCCTGGCGATTGGCCGCCAAACCCTCCAGGCGCCGCGCAATCGCAGGGATTGCCGTCTCGTCACCGATCAGCAAATAGCTGTCGAACATGTCCGGCACGATCATCGATCCCCGTGGCCCGCCAATGTGCAGGAATTGCCCCGGTTTGGCTTGTTCCGCCCAGGTCGAAGCAGGGCCGTCGCCGTGCAACACAAAGTCGATGTCCAGTTCCAGCGTGTCGAGGTCGTAGCGACGCGGCGTGTAGTCGCGCATCGCCGGCATCGGGCCGTTGTCCTTGCCGGCACCGAGCACCAGGGTCTCCAGCGCCGCTTGTTCTGCCGCGTTCTGCGGGAACAGCAGTTTGACGTGGTCATCGGTGCCGAGGCTGATGAAACCTGCCAGCTCAGGCCCACCCAGGGTAATCCGGCGCATGCGCGGGGTCAGGTCAACCACGCGCAACACTTGCAGGCGGCGGCGTTTGATTTCATGCATGACGCGGTGAATGGTGTGCTCGATCACTTCAGTCATTCAGCTTTCTCCTGAGCGGGTTGAACCAAGGGGCCGTCAACGATGGCTTTGGCGGTGTTGTTGAGCAGGGCGGCGACCCGGATGATTTCTTCCGCGCTCCAGCGACCGTGGTGCAGTTGCAACGCATGACGCAGGTTATGCACCGCTTCGTGGATCTCGGGCGGACGGTCATGGCCGCGCAATGAGCGCTTGCTGACATCGATGCGCATCCGCACGCCGTCCAGTGCAACCGCTTGCTCACTTAAAGACAGACGACCGGCGTCGGTCACGCTGTAACGTTTTTTTCCGCCTTCGGCATCGCCCTGGATCATTTCGCTTTCTTCCAGAAAGGTCAGGGTCGGGTAGATCACGCCGGGGCTGGGACTGTAGGCGCCGTCGAACATGCCTTCGATCTGGCGGATCAAGTCGTAGCCATGGCAGGGCTGTTCGGCGATAAGCGCCAGCAGCAACAATTTCAGATCGCCGGGGGCAAACACCCGTGGGCCGCGACCGCCGCGTTCGCGGCCGGGACGTTTCTCGAAGCCGTCGCGGCCGTCACCGTGTTCGCGGTGGGGGGAATGATGGTCTCTCATTTTTCCTTCTCTTTGTCGTGTTTAGATACAACTTAAGATATATCTTATCGAGAAGGCAAGCGAACAGGACCAACGGTCGTCGCCGAAGGACGTCGTGGCGGATTTCAGTGCGGGATGGGAAAAAGCCTTTTTGTGGCTTGCTGTTTTAGAGTTATTAATCTAATTATGTGTAACTAACAGAGAGTGATTATTAATAATTAAGCCTAAGTAGTCTTTATCTTACAGAGACTGTATTTAGTTTGGCTGTGTGCTTTTTTCGTTAAAACTGTTTGTAGTATGTTTCTGTCGGGTGAACGGTTTAATTATTGATTTTATAGATTTTTTCTACTTGCTCGTGGGCGGTTGTTACTACAAGTTCTTCGGAAGTTACGTACTTACTTTCTCAGGTAATTGGCCGATCATTCTCTCCGTCGAAAGTTGAGCCAAATTGCCACCATTTAAACCGGCGATAGGGACGATTCACGCTTTCCACGGACCAATCCTTTGAAAAAGACAGGTACTAAACAATGTTCAAGAAGTTTGCAATCGCCGTTCCGATGACCCTCCTGGCCCTGAGTGCTTCGATGGCGTTCGCTGCGGATGAGTCGCGCACCTCCATCAACATCACTGCGGAAATCCCGAGCAAAGTGTTTCACGCTCAACCCGTGGACCTGGACTTCGGTAAAGACGAAAGAATGCAATACCAAATTGGCGCCGGCACCCTGTCGGAGGTCCGTGGCACCTACGATATCCAGCACACCAACGGCTCGGTGGGCGCTTACGTCGTCGGTGGCCCGACGCCGCTGTTCAACGGTAATGCGACCTTGAACATTCCGCTGACCTACACCTTCAACGGCACCGTACTGACTGCCGATTCGCAGGAAGTGGTCGGCGATACCGAGTCCAACGGTGGCATGCGCGCAGACCTGGTGATTACGGCCGACAAGCCGGGCAACAATCAGGTGGGTGTTTACACCGCCAATCCCGTCGTCATGTTTGATGCCATTCCGCGCATCTGAATGACAGCGTTCTGTCAGCAAGTTCTTGCTTGATAACGCGCACCGATCGATAGGGCCGTAATCCCTGTCGATCGGGTTTCACCGTCTTTATCCACAGAGTATTTCTTTCATGTTCCCGATGACTCCCATCGCGACGGCGCTTGCCTTGTGTTTTTGCGCAACTGCCCTGGCCGCGCCAGCGGATAACGGCCATACACCTCGAAGTTTGCTGGCGCAGGCCAAGGGTTTGCCGAGCGAGTTCGAAGAGCATTTCTTCGATGTACCGTTGGCGGTGCGCGTGGAACTTGATCAACAATTTCTGGGGGAGGCGATGGTCGTGTTAACCCGCGACGACCGCATCACCCTCGTTGACTTTACCGATGTCAGCGACAGCACGATCAAAGCCAGTGAACGCGACACCTGGTCTAGCTATTTGAAACAAGGCGTGGCGCTGGGCAACTGCGAGGCGAAATGCCCCAAGTCGCTATTGGCCGTGCACTACAGCCTGGAAAACTCGCTGGTGTCGATCCTCACGGAAAACGCCGAGCGCGACGATCAGGTCCAGCGTTATTACAACCAGCCCGAAGGCGGCAGCACCGGGTTGATCGTGCGCAACCAGTTGAACCTCAACGGCGGGCAAAACCAGGACCTGGGCGGGCGCTATGGTCTTGAAGCCAGCAGCAGCCTGGGTAACTGGACTCAAGCGGTGAACCTGCAACTGTCGCGACTGGGCGGTGTGGATAACCAGACCTATCACGCCGTGCATGAGCTCTATACCCAGCGTGAACTGGAAGGCAACTTTGTACGCCTGGGTTATTTCACCCCGACCTCCGAAGGGCTGACTCGCCAACCGCGCTCCTTCGGCGCGAGTCCCGACACGGCGCTGGGTTTGATGTACGGCAGCTCCGACAGCCTGGCCATCAACCAGCCGACACCGGCGGTCTACCCGATCTACGTCACCGCCAATCGCCAGGGCTCGGTGGAGATCTACCGCGACGGTTTGCTGATCAATACGCAGGCGATGCCCGCAGGCCTGCAAACCCTCGACACGCGGCCGTTACCCGGAGGCATCTATGAAGTGGAAGTGCGCCTGATCGAAGACGGCCAGATCACCTCCAGTACCCAGGAGCTGGTCTACAAACCGAACAACTGGCGCAACCACGACGAGCAATGGCGCTACAACCTGTTCGCCGGGCGTGAATCCAAATTTCTCAGCAACTGGGACGATCAGAACGACGGCGACATGACGGCCGGTGCCGCCTTCAACTTTCTGCTGCACCCGCGTGTCATCCTCGGCCTGTCGGGTCGACAGGTGCGTGACAGCCTGCAATATGGCACCTCGGTCGATTGGGCGGTCGTCAACAATGCCAGCGTCTATGCCAACGTCTACAAGACCGAGGACTATGGCACCGGCCTCGACGTGCAGGGGCTTTACTCCTATGGCAGCGGCAGCATCGTCGCCAGCCACAACCGCAGCTGGCTCGACACCACCCGGCTCTACGACACGCTGCCGGATGGCACGCGAGTACGACAGCGCAACGTGTTTATCGGCCAGACCAGCAACTCGTCGTTGTCGCTGAACCATCGGCTCACCAGCAAAAGCTCGGTCAATGCCAGGGTGTCCCACAGCGAGGGCAACACCGAAGGCGTCGGCGTGGATCTGGGCTGGAGCCAGCGCGGCCGATTGTTCGGCAGCGACGCCAACTGGCGCTTGTCGCTGTTCGACAGGCCGGGCAGTTTCAGCTCGGGCAATGACCGCAACCGTGGCGTCGACCTGAGCGTCAACATCGCCCTGGGCGGGCCGGGCGAACAGATCTCCGGCAGCATCGGCACCCGCACCGATCGCGACGGCGGACGCGATAACAATGCCTCGGTCACCTACCGCAAAGACTTGCAGGATCACCTGCTGCAAAGCGTTTCCGCCACGGCCATCACCGACACCTATGGCATCGGCATGAACGCGATGGCGACGATGCAATCGGAGCGGGTCAACGCTGACGGTTTTATCCAGCGCTCCTCATTCAACAACGACTTCACCGGTGGCTTGAACCTCGACAGCACCGTCGCCGTCGGCGGGCAAAAAATGGTCGTGACCAGCCAGTACCACCGCAACGGTGCGGGCATGATCATCGATGTCGAATCGGACATCGACGACATTGCCCTGCGTGCCGACGATTTGAGCGGTGGCAGCGCGGTGCTCAGACCGGGGCGCAATTTCGTGCCGATCACTGCCTACAAAAGCAGTTCGGTCAGTTTCGATTTCGAGGGCAATCACGTGCCGGCCGCGACCATCCAGCCGGCCCGTTCCAGCTATCACCTGAACAAGGGCGGCGTCGAGTATCGCCAGGTTCGCGTGATGAGAACCCTCACCGTGCTCGGTCGCCTGGTGGACTACCAGGGCAGCCCGCTCAAGGGCCACCACATCATCAACCACGCCAGTCGCGGGGTCAGTGAAGTGGACGGCTTCTTCTCCATGGAAATGAACGCCGGTTCACCGACCCTGGAAGTGCGCCACGGCAACCAGTTGCTGTGCCAGTTCCGGCTCGACCCGAGCCGTGGCCGCACGGAAAACAATGTGCTGATGATCGGCGACCTGCGTTGCACGCCGGATACGTTGGCGGACGCAACGACAGAGACGCCGACGGCAGGCTGATGCCCGGCAATACGCAGTTTATCTACGAGGTAAATGACGATGAAACGTCGGTTGGCACTGATTGGTTTTTGTTTGTTCACGCAGACGGCACACGCCGGGCCGAGCATCAATATCGGCACGGTTTACGATTACCTGGACGGCGATAAAAGTACCTATTTGAAGCGCGTCTTCAATGGCGGCGACAGCACCGCTTTCGTCAAGGTCAACATCCTGGAAATCCTTTACGACGCTGACGGAAAGTCGCAGGAAGTACCGCTCAAATCCAGTGCCGACGGCAGCGCCCGGGACGGCTTGATGGCCAGCCCGGCGCGGCTGATTGTGCCTGCCAGTGGCATGCAAGGCACGCGGTTGCTGTACATGGGCGAGCGTGACCGCGAGCGTTATTTCCGCGTGCGTTTCGTGCCGGTGGTGCCGGAGAAAGAAGACGAGTTCGCGGTCTCCGGTGAAGAGCGTGAGGAATACAAGAAAACCCTCTCCGCCGGGGTTACGGTGCTGGCCGGGTATGGCGCGGTGTTTTTCGTCCGGCCCAAGGACGCGCGTTACGCCAGCGTGATCGAGAACGGCGCGAAGGATTACCGCATCCGCAACGACGGCAACACCGTGGTGGTGATCGATGAGTTCAAGGATTGCGCAGTCAAGAACGAGCAGGACTGTATGCCGACCACCAAGCATCACATCCTCGCGGGCCGCAGTTTTCAGTTCGAGAAACAGGCCGGTCGCGAATACCGCTTCACACTGGTTGAAGGCGAGAGCAGCAAGAAGCTCGATGTGAAGGGCTGATGACCATGTTCAAAAAACTGATGGTTCTGATGGTGTCCGCAATGGCCTGCCATTCAGCGTTTGCCGCCCGCGAAGTGCACCACTTCGACGTGTTCGTGACGATTCCGAGCCAGGCGTTCTATGTCATTCCCGCAGACTCAGGCTGGATTCATCGCGAACAGCAATTGCCGTGGAATCTGGCGACCTCGACCTTGGGCGGCTTGCGCAAGTATTTCGATGTGAAGAATGAAGCCGGCTCCATCGAAGCCAGGCTTGAGGGCCGGCCTTACCTGTCCAACGGGACGCCGGCCCATGACATTGGTTTGCGTGTGCTGTTCAACGGCAAGTTATTGAGTGAGCTGGAGAGTAGCGAGGTGGTGTCGATGAGCGAGGCCGCGCCGGGTAAACGTGTGTTGCTGGAGATCGCGCCGGTGCCGCCTGTCGATGGGGTTTATAAACCGGGCAGTTATTTCGGCAGCGTCAATTTGCTTTTCAACGCAGTGTTGCCGGGGGCATAGATGTTTGATTTTGTCGCAGCAGATGTTTTCGTTTGTTTATGCCGGGAAAGTGCTGGCGTGGTGCTAATAGGGCGGTGGAGTTTGTAATGATGAAGTCATCCAAACGGTTGCGATCGTTAATCTTGCTTGTCCTGGTGAGCGTGGTTTTTGGGGCTACGGGTTCGGCTTTCGCAGTCACCCTGGAAATGAGTGCCGTGTTTCGACCTGATCCGGCGAACCCCATGCGCAACGCTTTCCAGAACACCACACCGCAAGGCGGTCATTGCAAGGAGCACCCAACGTACTGTGCGCCGGGAGTATTCAGTATTGGGGTGCCGATCCGGTTCAGGGCTATCGCTCCCATTCAGGCTTTGCACGAAGAACGCCAGGGGCCTATGTTTCGGCTTCCGTCCTCATGGAAGGACACGACGGTCATTCATGATGAAACGGGTGAGTCTGCGACGGTCAGAATGCGATTCAGCGGAATCGGGGCGGCCTATACGATCAAGACACCTCTTCACGCCAGCACCTGGATCGCTCACTGGGGGTATCCGTCGCCACCGTGTGTCAGGGGCGGAACGAGCTACGGCAACGCCAATTATTTCGCTTTTTTCTGGAGGATCCCGGCGGATGGAGGTGTTTGTTCGAAGCAAGCCCAGTTGCCGATAACGCAAGACTATGGTTTTGCCTATGAAAATATGAGCTTTTCATACGAGCTAGCGACGCCTAATCCCTTGCAGATGTCGTCGGGGACTTACAAGGGCATTTTGAATTACGTCGTGGGTCCTCTTGGCGATTTTGATATGGGCGATATCATGTTGCCTGATGACGATTTGATAAGCCTTAATTTCACTCTAAGCGTCGAACATGCGCTCAAAGTGGAGATTCCCCCCGGTGGCAATCGCGTCGAACTGGTCCCGCAGGGCGGCTGGCAGGCCTGGCTGACGCAGGGACGCAAGCCCACACGGCTGTTCCGGGATCAGACGTTCAATGTGTCTTCGTCGAGCCGTTTCAAGATGAACCTCGATTGCCAGTACAGCCTGGATGGCAACCGTTGTTCGGTGCGCGACCCGGTTTCAGGCCATGTCGTGCCGCTCGATGTCAGCGTGACCCTGCCCAGTGGCCTGGTGGATGCCGCCGCGCAACCGGTCAATCGCCGGCCGTTGCGGCGCGACGGCAGTGGCACCGAGTTGTTCCAGCCACGCTTTTATGTCGATCGCAAGCCGGGAGCGTTGCACTTCGAGATTGCCCAAGACGAAGTCGGCGAAATGCTCAAACCCGGTGTCGCCCGATCCTACTCCGGCCTTGTCACCGTCATCTGGGATTCGGAAGTGGGTTAAGGGTTGAACCCTGATGCATTACCCGATGCATCAGGGTTGCCCGATTATTGCTCTGCGGCTTTTTGCAATGCTGCGCGGGTCAGCTTTCTGCTCAGCTCTTTTTCTTCGTAGCCCATGTCGTGAAGCAATCGGCCGTAGACCTCATCGCTCATGTCTTCATCGGTGAGCACCACTCTGTCATCGACACCCAGTCGCCGGGCGAGGTCTTGCAGACGTTGTTTGAGTGCCCGTCGTTGCGCAATCTGCTGGCCTTTGGAGCGGGCCCAGGCGTGCTGGGCATCGCGCAACTCATCCAGCAAGTCGCTTTGGGTTTCGTACAGCCGGGTATTGCGCCTGAACTCGTTCGGGTAAGTGTCACGCAAGTATTTCTCCCAGAACGGCTGTTCGAGCATGTCGTTGATCAACCCGTCACCGGCCTCCATCGCCATCACCGTATCGAAGGCGGTGTCGAGGGTTTTGGCGCTCACGCCGGCCAAGGGACGATGCAGCATCGACTCCGATTGCCACGGCAAACCGAGGCGTTGAGCCAGGCCGGTTTCGTAGGCGAGGTAAACCTCCACCTCATCGGGAGTGCCTTCACGGCCGCCAAAATCGGCACGGGCAATGTCATCCACGCGTGCGAGGCGAGCGGCGCCTTTTGCCAGGGTCACCAGTCTGTTTTCAAGGACGGCATTGGACGTCGACAAGGCATAGGCTTCGGAGGCGAGCACCTTGATGCCCATGTGGTTGAACACCTGCGCCCCGGCATCGGCGCAGGTGGTGGGCGCCTTGGCCATTTCGAACAGTTCGTTGCGCAAAGGAGTGTCCACATCAATGGCTTCGACCATGCGCCAGACTCGACTGCTCAGTTGTTGGCGCAATTCACCGCCGGCCCGGTAATCGGCGGAGCGTGTCTGTTTCTCGATCAAGGCAAAAAAATCTTCGGAGCCAGGTTCGGTCATCAAATCGTGCCAGGCGTCCTCGCGGAAAGTGCCCAGCCCCCCGACCTCGGCACTCCACCACACAGAGTCATCCTTCGTCGGCCACTGGTGCATCGCGTCAGCAGCAGCCTCGGCATAGATCTGGTCGGGTGCGAAGCCGACCGAACGTCGATAGGCTTTGAACGTGATCAGGTTTTCCTGCGAAAGACTCTTTGGAAACAAGCGGGTCCGCGCCACGAGGAAGGCCTCCTCCGAGCCAGGCACGACAGTTGGAATGACGCTGATCGGGTTCTCCTGCAAATCCAGAAAGAAGCCCCGCGGTCGACGTTTGCTGAAGGGCCCGAACAGGCTATCAGGCCAGGTGGTTGCCCCTGTGTTGCTCAAACTCAGGATTCTCAGTTTGGGCATGCGCCCGACGTTCGGAAGCATGCCCAGTTGCTTATTGTCATCGAGCCTGATCGTTTCCAGGTGGGTCAGGTTTCGCAATTGCTCGACGGACGACTGGGTCAACGTGATGTCATTGTTCATCAGCCGCAACGTCCGCAGGTAATGCATCTTGCCGATGGTGGCGGGGAGTCGCGTCAACCCGCAACTGCGGGCGCTCAGTTGCCGCAGATGAGGGAAGTCGCCCAACAGGCCAGAGGCGTTTTCGGAGACGTTCGAGCGGTCCAGATTCAGCGTGCTGATCTGATCGACGTAGTGTTTGATATCCGGCGGCAGTTCCTTCCACCAGCGCTCGAGGTCGGGCACATCGAACTCTACCGACAGGTCCAGCGCATAACCGCCGTCGACCATGGTGCTGCGCTCACCGAACACGGTGGGTTTTCTTGAGAAACAATCGATGAGCCGCTCGGCAATGTGCAGCCCGCCACCGCGCACGAACCCCTGTCGGTCGACCCCCCACGTATCGGGTTGCTGATATTGCCACCGGTTGAGCAACTTGCGCAGGTCATACCGCTCTCGGTCAAGCCTCGTCAGTGTCTGATGCCCTTGCTCTTGCGAACCCAGGGATCGAACGAAGGTGTCGACCTCTCGTTCGTTGAAGTGCGGGTACAAATCCTGCACCCGGTCGGTGAGCGTGGCGGCGGTTGTGGAGAAACCGGGACCACGCAACAGCATCAGGTCTTCGTGGTTCGCCATCGGGCGGATCGGTGGTGCGGCGAGCGCGGTGCGGCGTTCGGCCGGGGTCTCGGTCTTGGCCATGACCCATTGCTTGAAAAACGCCCCCTGGCCTGGCCGATAGCCCAACTGCGCCTGTTTGTTTTTCGGCAACGCCGTGAGCACGGCTTCGAAAAAATCAGCGGCGTCGTGCAGCTTGTGGTTGTCGGCGTCCCAGACTTCGAACCGGTTGGCCTCATCCTTGACCAGCACCCGCACCGTCGCCGCGTCACGTGCCCCCACGCTGCCGCGCAGTGGCCCGGCATCGTTGCCTTCACGCACCTCGATACGCAGTTGCGCGAAGGTGTCGGTATGAATCCTCAGTGCATTCAGCACCAGGCTTTCGGTTTGCGCCACCCACTGCGCGCCGTCATGAAAACCCTCGTACGCATGGTTGGTCCGGGCTTCGAAGGCGGCTTCACGGGCGCGGCTCTTGAGGTTCAACGGCAGGCGTTGCTCCTGATTCATGCGCATGAGGTCGGCCACGTCGGAACTGTTCAGCAGCGTCTGTGCCGCGCGGGTCGGCAGCTCGGGGAATGTCTGGCGAATGAGTCGGACCTGTGGGGCGTCGGACGCTTCTGCACCTTGGTAAAGCTGATTGACGATGTCTGCGTTCAGTCGATTGGCTTCGTCCGCCAGTCGATTGCGCAGGGCTTGCACCTGTTCACTTTTGGCGGTTGACCGACCGAGCATCGCTTGCAGCTCTTCTTCGCCGAGGAACTCGACAAGCCTCGGCGCAAACTGCTCGCTCATGAGCTGCGACTGGCTGGTGGACAGCGTCTGCGCCTCGCTCGCCTCGGGATTGCCGTACTGGCGAAAGCGTCCCGTCATGTCGGCGTCTTCGTAAACCTTCAGGGCCTTATCCACAGGCCAGCCGTCCAGGTAAGTCGCCAGGGGTTCAAACCACCAGGAGGCAGGGTCCAGAGGTTGACCGGTTCGAATCCGTTCAATGGCCTCGCGGGTCTGGTGCTGGATTTTCAAGCGTGTGAGGCTGTCTTCCAGTAGCGGTGGCGGGGCTGTGTTGTCGACGTACATCCGGCGCAGCGCAGCGTCGTCGGTGCCGCTGGCGATGCGCACATTGTCCAGTTCTGCGTCGCTGAAACCGTCCACGGAATGGCCGAGGCGACGCATCAACGTCGGGCGCTGCCACGCTCGCGGGTTTTCGGCTTCGTGGGTCCAGGCGCCCTGGCCGTTATGTTTCAACTCGGGTAAATAGGCGTTGTCGCGGTGCGGATGCTGGACGCGGTAGTTGCCGGTTTGTGGGGCCTTTTGCACGGCGTAGTGTTTGTCATCCAGCGGCAAAATGTCCTGGCCTTCGTGGGCATGAAGTCCCAGTGCGTCAGGTTTGGCTTCAGCGGGTAGTTTTACATCCGGCCTCTCATAAGGCTTGAGATCGGGATGCCACAGTCTTGGCTCGCCATTGGGCAGACTCACCGGTTTCATGCCTTCGATCAGCGGCGAAAGCTTCAGGCGCGCAACGTTGCCAATCTTCACCCCGGCGGCGAACGCCACCAACTGAATGACGTCGGTCACCACGCCGATGACGTGTTCGGCAGCTTCGGTCCACAGCCCCATGGTCATATCGACGATGCCTTCGATGACGTCACTGGCCATCTGATACGCCGTGTAGACCATCATCAATTCACCCAGCCCCGGAACGAACGGCGTGATGACCATCAGCGCGACGTTGAAGATGTCCGAGACTATTTTCTTGAAGTTGTCCCACCAGGCCCATCGGGCATTGCTATTGCTATCGGCGGTGGACACGGCAATGTGCCGGGCGTCGTTCAGCACCTTGTTGAGCTTCTGCTGAAAGAGGTATTCCCAGAGTTCGCCGGGGATCGGTGCGGCTTTGAAATGCAGATTGGGGTTGTCGACCGGTACTTCCCGCCAGCTCGGTCCCTGGTCCAGCGGCGCTTTCTGATGCCATTTCACCTCGAACAACCGTTGTTGTAGCCCGCCGAAAAAATGCCCGCGCTCCGATTGATCGACGAACCGGCTGAAATACTGTTGGTAGGTCATGCCGGTGGATGAAACCACGTTGTTGTCGCGCAGCTGGCGCGTCAGTTCATTCATGAACGCGACGGTCGAGGGGTACTCTTTCAGCGGGTGTTCTGGGTCCTGCGGGACGTAAACAATCACCGGCGTCACCTCACGGATGTGTTGTTCCGGCCTGGCTGTGATCAACACGATTCCGCTCAGTTGGCTGTCGAGAATCGACAGTTCGGCGAATTGCATCACCCGGCCTTTGCGGGTGAGGTTGCGCTGGCCATCGAGCATGCTCAGGATCAGGTCACTGGCCTCGGCGTCGATGTCGCCCTTCAAAACAGCCAATTGAACGGCGGCTTTGAACGCGGCTTTCTCGCTCTCGACGATTTTTAACTTCAAAAAACCTTGGGCGAGGCCGTCACTGGGCAGCAACTGTTCTTCGAGGTATTTCGTGTAGCGCGCGCCGATGTCCAGTTCTCGGCAGAGGTTCTGGAATTGGGCAATGGACATTTTGCGTTTGATCGGCAGGACGTCGAAGTGCCCGCGCGCATCGGGTTGGCTGATGAAGTCCGAGTCCGGTTCGCAGGTTTCGTGACGCGCGAAGTTGTGCAGGGCGGCGTCCAGCAATGAGACGGTTCGGGTAACAACACCGCCGGAGACGTCGAAGACATACCACGGGCGTGCTTTGGGTAAGTACAGATGCAGGAACGTGCGGGTGACATCGACATCGACGTTGAATTTTTTTTGCAGTGCATCGGTGAGTAACGGTTCGGCGAACGTGTAAACGTCCTGCACTTCATCCATGAACCGGTCGACTGCATTCTGCGTGGACCAGAGTTCAAGATTGGCTTCTTGTATCGGCGTGTGGTCGAAATCTCTGGCGCTCTGTATCCATCGCCCTGACGCCGTTTGTGTGCGGCTCAGTTCATGAACCCGTCGCACTGAAGCGTCTTTGAAAACGGGGTGGGTACGGTTCTTGATGAACGCGTAATGGTGACCTTTATTGTCGTTGGCCACGGGTGACGGTAACGCTGATATACGTCCGTGTAAGTCAGTCATGCTTTCAATAAACCTTGAGCATTAAGTGGAGTGACCAGCCTAACGCCCGAGGTTCAAAGTAAAAGTCTGAATTCCCGCTGCTTGGAAAGCGTTCTTCCCGGCAAAGCATTGGAATTTTCAATGCCGAAAATAGTTATTTACCGCCATCGTTTTTCAGCGTCGTGCGACCTCCACGGGCAGGCATTGCGTATGTGTGCCCGGTTGCAGATACGGCGTGAGAATCGGTGCCATGCCCTTGAGCACTTGCACCGGTAAGGCCGAGGTGAACTTGAAGGCTTCGGCCGTGCGTCCGGGTACGAATGCGGTCAACGTACCGAAGTGGCTATCACCGATGTAAAACACAAAGGTGGCCGTGCGGTTGATCGACTTCGAACTCAAGATTCGCCCACCGGAACCAATGGCTTCGATGCGGTTGTCACCGGTCCCGGTCTTGCCGCCCATGGCCAGCGGCTTGCCATCGGGGGTGATGAAACTGCCGGAAACACGTTTGGCCGTACCCGCGTCCACCACGTGCGACAAGGCCTCGCGCATGGCCGTGGCCACTTCGGACGGCATCACCCGTTTACCGACATCCGGGTCGTTGATCAGCTTGGTTTCATAGGGCGTATTCGCCGCGAAATGCAGGCTGTCGATACGCAGTGTCGGCATGCGCACGCCGTCGTTGAGGATGGTGCCGATCAGCTCCGCCAACGCGGCAGGTCGGTCGCCGGAACTGCCGATGGCAGTGGCCAGCGAGGGCACCAGGTGATCGAACGGATAGCCGACTTTCTGCCAGCGCGCGTGAATGTCGAGGAACGCCTCGATCTCCAGCATGGTGCGGATGCGGCCATCACGGGCACCCTTATGTTTGCTTTTGAATAGCCAGCTATAGACTTCCTGGCGTTCGAACTGGCTGGCCTTGACGATTTCGCTCCACTTGGCGTCAGGATGATTCAACAAATAACCGATCAGCCACAATTCCAGCGGGTGGACCTTGGCGATGAAGCCCTGGTCCGGCAAATCGTAGATGCCGGGACTGTAATTTTCGTAAAGCCGTTGCAGGCGTTCGTCCGTGAGTTTCTCGGTGAGCTTGGCGCCTGAGAGGTGCGAGCGCACGAAGGTGTTGAAGCTTTCCTGACTGGCTTGCGGCAACAGGTAGCGATGCACCGCAGCCATGCGAATCGGGGTCGGGCGCATGCTGTCGAGGAAGGTTTCGAGCCGTGCCTGGGTGTCCTTGTTTTTGTAGCGCTTCCAGAACTTCAGCAGGAACGAAGTGCCCTCGCGGTCGGCGAACTCGGCGAGGTATTCCTGGCGCCGAGGATCGCGGTCGTCCCCGAGCAGAGCAGCGCTGTTGTTCGGGCCGGAGTAGGTGGTGTAGCGCACCAGATCGCGCATCAGCCGAATGAACGGCAGGTTGATCGATTCGCGCAGGGCATCGCGCAAGGTCGGTATGCGACCGTTGTCTTCCTTGCGGAAGTTGACGAAGGTATGCAACCCGCCGCCGGTAAAAAAGGCTTCGCCGGGGCTGGCCGAGTATTTGCGGTCCAGCGCGGCGCTGAGCATGGCCGACAGGTTGTGGTCCTTGTTCTCGATCAGGTAATCGACGGCCCAGCGGCTCAGGCGGTCCTGATCCGGGACGTCGACTTTCTTCAGTTCCGGGACGGTCATTTCGGCGTACTTGTCGTGCAGCTCGGCAATGATTTGCAGATAAGTCGTCAGTACCCGCATTTTCGCGGTGGAGCCCAATTCCAGTTTGCTGCCTTCGTTGATATCGAATGGCTGGTCGGTGCTGTCGGTCTGCACGCGCACCCGCGAACCGTCCGGGGTCAGTTCGAACAGCGTGAAGCTGTAGCGCACTTGCGTGGTGCTGGTGGGCGTGAGCAGGCGTTCGCCCATCAAACCGATCTGCGTTGCAAACGCCGGGTCGGCCAAGTGCTTGAGGTACTCGGTGACCTGGGTTTGCAGTTCGCCTTGCAGGGTGCTGGTGGCCGAGAGATCCAGGCGGTCGAGGTCGTACAGCGGACGATTGAGCAACCCGCCCAGGCGACTGCGCGCCACGCTGATGCCTTTGTTGGTTTCGATCGGTTGAATGGTCGGCTGGGTCTGCCAGTCGCGATAGGTCACTTTGCTGGCCAATGCGGCGGCGGCGAATGGTGCGTCGATCACAAAGTTTTGCGCCAACAGGCGAATGTGGCTGTCGGTGAGGTCGGCCAGCTCATCGCGGCCCTTGGTCAGGTAGTGGGAAGGGCGGCGCTGGGCAATCATCAATGAGAGCATCTCACGCAGGGCCAGGCCTTTTTCCGCCATGGCCTTTGGATCGGTGTCGGTACTGGCCAGCCGTTCGTTGGCCTTGTTGAAGTCGGCGCCGTACCAGACACGCAAACCTTCGGCCATGCCGTGTACTTCCCCGTGGCCGGGCACGGCGGACAGGGGCACGCTGTTGAGGTAATCACGCACCACGTTCTGGCGCGCCGCAAGCGTTTCCGGCCCGGCCTGATAGGCGCGCACGCTGGCGGAAATCATCTGGCGGATTTTTTCCCCGCCGGACACGGTCAAGCCGTCGGGCGAGTGTCGATACTTCTCGAGTTGCGTCGCGAGGGTACTGCCGCCCGCCGATTGGCCAGGCATGTGCAGCATTTTGGCGACCTGCGACCACGCCGCCATGCCGAAGCGTGGCCAATCCACGGCGGGGTTGGCCCGGGGCTGACGAGGGTCGAGCAGGAAGCGGTTTTCGATGAACAGCAAACTGCTGACCACCACCGGCGGAATCGCGTCAAAGCTTGAGTAGAGCTGCTGCGGGTATTTGTACTGATACAGCGGTGCCGCATGGCAATCGGTGATCGACAATCCTGCCTGGATCTTTTCCGCATAGGGCACGAAAAAGCCTTTGTCGGTGTAGTCCATCAACGGTTGGGAAAAGCGGGTCTGTGCCGCAACGACGTAGTCGCGCTTGATCAGGCGCGGCAGGAATTCACCTAGAGAGCTGTAGCCCAGACGCAAGTCAAAAGGGCCGGCCCCTGGATAGCGAATGGAGTCGCTTGGGCCTGGCTTCAGTTCGTAACTCAGGGTAGCGGCATATTTGCTGGCTTCCCGGGATTGGAACTTCGAGGTACGCATTTCCCTGGCAGCGGCCAACCCCAGAGCAATCAGGATAATCAACACCAGTAACCAAAACGCCTTCCACCCGTGTTTGGTACGACTACGACGGGGTTTTTCGGGGATAGGCGCTTCATCCACACGTTCAGTCGGGACCACAGTTTTACTCGTATCGGTTTGCCATAACGCGCCCATAGTCGACTGATCCATTCACGCAGATTGATCGGACTTGTTTGAAGCTTAGACGGTGGATGCTGCCGGTGAAAAAATTGTGAACACCCGGATATCGAATATTCACCCTGACGGGGCGTGAGCGAATGTTCTCTTTGCAGGGGGCTGGCTTGTTGGCGATGGCGATTTCACGGACGCCATCGCCGGCAAGCCGGCTCCTACAGGGGGGAGGTGAGCCCGATATTTTGGACCGCGCCCCCGATCTGTAGGAGCCAGCTTGCTGGCGATGGCGATTTCATGGGCGCCATCGCCAGCAAGCCGGCTCCTACAGGGGGGAGGTGAGCCCGATATTTTGGACAGCGCCCCGATCCGTAGGAGCCGGCTTGCCGGCGATGGCGGTTTCATGGACGCCATCGCCAGCAAGCTGGCTCCTACAGGGGGGAGGTGAGCCCGATATTTTGGACAGCGCCCCGATCCGTAGGAGCCAGCTTGCTGGCGATGGCGGTTTCATGGACGCCATCGCCAGCAAGCCAGCTCCTACAGGAGGGCCGTACTAGAGCCATCGCTACGTAAATGCTGCCTAGGTAGGGGCATGACGATGCACCAATGCTGTGCAATACTCCGCGCCGCTTTAGCGGTAAAAATTCCTACAAAAAGTCAGGTAATGCACCTCCAAAAACCGCGCTTTTACCGAGAGTTCTCGCTGAATATTGTGGGTTGTAGAGTGAAATATCCTGCAAGAAGGTTTTTAGACTGCACGTCCCGCTGATCTTGGAGGGTTTTGCCCTGCAGGACGGTTCTGCCCACGAAGCAGGTCCGGTTTCAGGCAAGCAATGGCTTATCGGTCAGCGCTTCGACACTCGGTGGTCATATCCAATAACAAGACGAGGTTGTACCCCTATGCCAGTCGGCAATCACCTGCCCCACGGCGAGACCGCTCAGGGCGGCCCGCTTAAACGCGAACTCGGCGAACGGCATATTCGCTTGATGGCACTCGGTGCCTGTATCGGCGTCGGTCTGTTTCTCGGTTCGGCCAAGGCCATCGAAATGGCTGGCCCAGCCATCATGCTGTCCTACATCATCGGCGGTCTGGCGATCCTGGTGATCATGCGCGCCCTCGGCGAAATGGCTGTGCACAACCCGGTCGCCGGCTCCTTCAGCCGTTATGCCCAAGACTACCTTGGCCCGTTGGCGGGGTTCCTGACGGGCTGGAACTATTGGTTCCTGTGGCTAGTGACCTGTGTCGCGGAAATCACCGCAGTGGCGGTGTACATGGGCGTCTGGTTTCCCGAGGTCCCGCGCTGGATCTGGGCACTCGCCGCATTGGTCAGCATGGGCTCGATCAACTTGATCGCAGTAAAAGCCTTCGGTGAATTCGAATTCTGGTTCGCCCTGATCAAGATCGTCACCATCATTGCGATGGTGATCGGCGGCGTCGGCGTGATCGCGTTCGGTTTCGGCAACGACGGCGTGGCGTTGGGGATTTCCAATCTCTGGGCTCATGGCGGCTTCATGCCGAACGGCGTGCAAGGCGTGTTGATGTCCCTGCAAATGGTGATGTTCGCCTACCTCGGCGTCGAGATGATCGGCCTGACCGCCGGTGAAGCGAAGAACCCTCAGAAGACCATTCCCAACGCGATCGGCTCGGTGTTCTGGCGGATTCTGCTGTTCTACGTCGGCGCGCTGTTTGTGATTCTGTCGATCTACCCGTGGAATGAAATCGGCACCCAGGGCAGTCCGTTCGTGATGACCTTTGAGCGTCTGGGTATCAAGACTGCCGCTGGCATCATCAACTTCGTGGTGATCACCGCTGCACTGTCGTCCTGCAATGGCGGCATTTTCAGCACGGGGCGCATGCTCTACAGCCTGGCGCAGAATGGTCAGGCTCCGGCCGGTTTTGCCAAGACGTCGAACAACGGGGTGCCGCGTCGTGCGCTGCTGCTGTCGATTTTCGCCTTGTTGCTGGGGGTGCTGCTCAATTACCTGGTGCCTGAAAAGGTTTTCGTCTGGGTGACGGCCATTGCTACTTTCGGCGCGATCTGGACTTGGGTGATGATCCTGCTGGCTCAGCTCAAGTTTCGCAAAGGTCTGAGCGCCAGCGAACGGGCCGGGTTGAAATACAAGATGTGGTTGTACCCGGTCAGTTCGTATCTGGCACTGGCGTTTTTGGTGTTGGTGGTTGGTTTGATGGCGTACTTTCCGGACACTCGGGTGGCGCTGTATGTGGGGCCGGCGTTTTTGGTGCTGCTGACGGTGTTGTTTTATGTGTTCAAGCTGCAGCCGACTGGTGTGTCGCAAGGTTCGGTGCGTTCGGCTTCATAGGGGGTGGATGGGGGGCAGATCCGTTGCTGTGGTGACGGCGGCTATTGGTTTCGCCCTTACGGCGAGTCACTTGGAGAAGCGCCAAGTAACCAAGCGCTCGCGCCCCTGACGTACGGTGGCTCGCTCCGGTCCTGCTCCGTGGGCCCGCCGCCATCGGCCATCCATGGCCGGGGGCGGCTAACCCGGCATCCATGCCGGGTTGCCCACTGCGCAGAACCTCCACTCGGCCTCCCGACGGGGCAGATCAAAATCAAAAGCCAAAGCAAAGCAAAGCAAAAACGAGGCGGCCTGCCAGCCGACCTGTCTCAATGAGCGTACGCATTCCCCTGTAGGAGCCGGCTCCTACAGTTGATCGTATTTACCTAAACACATACGCATTTCCCTTGTAGGAGCCGGCTTGCCGGCGATGGACGTCAACGATAACGCGGGTTGTCTGAATGAACGCGTTGTCCAGACGATTTTCGCCGGCAAGCCGGCTCCTACAGGGAATCGCGTACGCTTTTGATTTCCACCACTCATCAGGCCGAGCGTTAGCTCGCCTTCCGCTTTTGATCTGAGCGCCCCCTCGAGAGGCCGAGCGCAGGTTCTGCGTAGTGGGCAACCCGGCATGGATGCCGGGTTAGCCGCCCCCGGCCATGGATGGCCGATGGCGGCGGGCCCACGGAGCAGGACCGGAGCGAGGGCATGCCGAGCCTTAGCGAGGCACCGAACGAAAGGGGCAAGAGCCCTTGGTTACTTGGGGCTTTTCCAAGTGACTCGCCGTAAGGGCGAAACCATTAGAGGCCGTTACCGCAGAAACGGATATGTACACCAGCAAGAGATTGGTCGGCTGTCAGGCCGCCATCGCTGGCAAGCCAGCTCCTACAGCGGGATCCGCTCAGCTGCCGAACGCTGCGACCTGTTGACCGGCTGGTTCAACCGTTTATTGAACTCCAGCCAGGCCCCCAACAACGCCATCAACCCCGCACCCACCAAGGCTGTGAATATCTGCATGGCAAACGCATCGTCGGTCATGGCATTGACCATGTCCGCCAACGGCGCCAACAACACGCCGAGGCAAAAGATTTCCAGCGAATAACGCCCCATGCGACAACTTTGCTGCGCCAGCCAGTTTTGCGTCCAGCCAGTATCGGGCAACAGCTTCGCCGTGACATACGCCAGCGCCAGAAAGTGCAGCAACCGCACCGGCGACAAGTCAGTCTTGCTGATCGGGTACAACAGGTTGCTCAGCCACGCAGGCATCAGCGCATCATGGATTTCCGGCCATCGCCAGGAAACGGTCAGCACGCCGGTAACCACCACATACACCACGGCACTGACAAATAACGGCCGGCGCAGCAACGGGCGCGCGTCAGGTAACCGGGGGCGCTGCCCGTAAGTTGCCGCCGCGCCGCCCAGCACAAACAGCAGTTGCCAGACCACGGGGTTGAAGTACCACACGCCATCCTTGATGGCCGCCAGGTTCCAGCCGAACCACGGCGCCAACAGGTACACGGTCAACGACACGGCCACCACCGCCCACGGTTTGCGCACCAGCATCGGCAGCACCAGCGGCAAGCCGGCCAGCAGCACGATGTACAGCGGCAGCGGGTCCATGAGGTTCGGTTTGAAGCGCAGCAGCAGTTCATCGACCAGGGCTTGCTGCGGGTTGGTGATGAAATGGTGCATGCCCATTTCCTCCACCAGATCCCTCGTTTCCACGTGGCTGTTGGCGAAGAACACGATGCCCATCAGCATCGCCAGCAGGAAAATATGCACCACGTAGAGCACCCAGGCGCGGCGCAGAATCTTTACGCAGGCAATCAGATAACCGTCCCGTCGGAAGATTTTTCCGTAGGCCAGGACCGCCGCGTAACCGGCGAGAAACACGAAAATTTCCGCGGCATCGCTGAAACCGAAGTTACGCGGGGTGATTTGACCGAGGGGGTTGTGAGGCACGTGATCCCAGAAGATGAATATCAGCGCCAGGCCTCGAAAAAAGTCGATTCGGTGATCGCGTTCAAACGTCATGACAGCGGGCTCGTGAACGGGTGTTGAATAAGGAGTGGTCAGCGCGGCAAAAGGTGCGCGCCGCGCATCGGCGGCGCGCAGGGTGGCGCGATTCGACGACAATTGCAAAAAACACGCTATTACTGAATGTCTCAGATGTGACTGGCTGAACGAATCCATCCACTGGTCTGCCAGCTCGATGGCGTGCCCGAATAATGGTGCACGGCAGCTGTCGAATCTTTACCGAGTATGGTTCAGGAGCGTGAAACGTGAAGGTTTCGCTGATCGTTCCGGTCTTCAACGAAGAGCAAGCGATCAGCCTGTTTTATCAGGCGGTGCAGCGCGAGTTGAGGCTGGGCGGCGACGAGGTCGAGATCGTATTCATCAACGATGGCAGCTCCGACCGGACGGCCGAGCAAGTCAAAGCCCTGGCGCAGGTCGACGAGCGCGTATTGTTGATCAACTTTTCGCGCAACTTCGGCAAGGAACCGGCGTTGTTCGCCGGCCTGGAATACGCTTCTGGCGATGCGGTGATCCCCATGGACGTCGACTTGCAGGACCCGATCAGCGTCATTCCACTGCTGATTGACGAGTGGCAAAAGGGCGCAGACGTGGTGCTCGCCAAACGCCGCAACCGGGCCACCGACGGTTACCTCAAACGCCACAGCGCGGCGCTGTTCTACCATGTGCTGAACCGTATCGCGTACACCCGGATCGAAGAGAACGTCGGCGATTTCCGATTGATGGATCGCAAGGTGGTCAACGTGATCCGCGCACTGCCCGAGCATCAGTTGTTCATGAAAGGCGTGTTGTCGTGGGCCGGGTTCACCACCGCGGTGGTGGAGTACGAACGCGTCGGGCGCGTGGCCGGCAGCAGCAAGTTCAATGGCTGGAAGCTGTGGAACCTCGCACTCGAAGGGGTGACGTCGTTCAGCACTGTGCCGCTGCGTTTGTGGACGTACGTCGGTGGCGGCATTTCGATTTTCGCGGTGCTTTACGCGGTGTACATGGTGCTGGACAAGATTTTCTTCGGCAACAGCGTACCCGGTTATCCGTCGTTGATGACCGCCATTCTGTTTCTTGGCGGTGTGCAGCTGATTGGCATCGGCATCCTCGGTGAGTACGTCGGCCGGATTTACATCGAGGCCAAGCACCGGCCGCGCTACGTCATCAAAGACATCGTCGGCGGCAAAGACCGGCTCGGGCTTTAGCATGGGCCGATTCCGCGATGTGCTCGGCAAGGAACTCGGCGGCCGACAGGTCTGGTTGTTTTTTCTGCTCGCGACGTTGCTGTATGTGCTGCCGCTGATCCTCGCGGACTACCCGTACATCGATGACAACTGGCGTTCGCTGTCGGCGGGCATGGCCTGGGCGGAGCAGGGGCGCTTGTTTACCCAGTTGTTCTACAACCTGCTCACTTTCGGCAGCGCGGCACCGAACATCTTTCCCTTGCCGCTATTGATCGCCACGCTGGCCATGGCCTCGGCACTGACCCGGCTGACGTTTCATTACTTTGCGCAACCGACGCTCGCCTGTTGCCTGGTGCCGTTGCCCCTCTGGTACAACCCGTTTTTTCTGCAAAACCTGTCTTATCAATATGACGGTCCCGCCATGGCCCTGAGTCTGGTGGCGGTGATCTACGCGATCACCTTTCGTCATCCTTCGCGCAGCCTGCAATGGATGGTGCCTTCGTTCCTGATTGCACTGGCGCTGGGGCTGTATCAGATCAGCCTCAATGTGTTTGTGGGATTGTGTTGCCTGGAACTGCTGCGCGGCGTAAATGACCGTTTGGCCTGGCCGCAGTTGTGCAGGCTGATCGGCTGGAAACTGGCGCAGGTCACCCTGGGCTGGCTGATGTATTGCGTCAGCGCCGTGGCGTTCATGGCGCAGGATCGCGCGCTGCTGTTGAACTGGACCGCCGCGCCGCTGCTGCAACTGCAGATCAACATTGGCAGAGTGCTGGAAAAAGTCGTGCTGCTGTTTCATGGCGGATTGGTCTGGGTGTTCGCCGCGCTGTTGCTGTGCGCCATCGTCGGCGCTGTGCAATTGGGGCTTAAAGTGTGGAAGCGTCAGGACAGTGGGCCGAAGAAAGCGTTGATCGGCCTGTTGTGTCTGCTGACCTTGCCGGTCGTGACGCTGCTGGTGTCCGGCGTCGCGCTGTTTTTTCGCGACTTCAACGAGGGCGCTCGAACCCTGATGGGCTTCGCGGTTTTATTGATGCTGTTGTTCTACTTGAGCCATCTGGCGCTGGCGCAAATCCATCAACGACTGACGCTGTTACTGGCTGTTCCACTGCTGGCGATGCTGTCGCTGTCGTTCGCTTACGGTCGGGTGCTGACGGTGCAGAAAGCCTTCAGTACCAGCGCACTGTTCAGCCTTGAGCACGACATTTCGACGCATCGGGAATTGCGCGAGGCCAAGCGGATTTACATGTCGGTGACGTATTCCGATCACTGGCTGTCGGGGGCCGCAGGTTCGTTCAAGCAGATGCCGGTGTTGCACTATCTGCTGAACATCGACTTTTTCATGCTGGCCGAGAATCTGCCGAAGCTCGGCATCACCAACGTGGTCGCGGAGAAGGAGCGCCGCAATGCGACACGGGTAGGTTATCTGGGGTATCCGCCGTTGCTGGAGCGCCCGTACTACCGGATTTACCTGATGGGGGACTACGGTTTTATCGTCATGAAAGAACCGGCCCCGATCAAGGCGCTTCGCTGGTGACGACGGGCCTCAGAACGCATCCATCAGCACGATAATGCAATCCCGGGCCTGGAAACGGTTGATCTGCGGCACCAACCGCCGAAAGTGCTCAGACTGGCAATGAGCATCCAGCGCCGCCTGATTTGGCCATTGTTCGACGAAGATAAAGTGGCCGGGGTCTTTTTGATCGATGAACAGGTCGTAAGCGATGCAATCGGGCTCCAGTCGAGTCTTCTCGACCAGTTCGGTGTACCACGGGCGAACCGTTTCAATGTATTCGGGTTTGATGAAATCCTGAGCGATTACTTTCAGCAAAATGTTCTTCCTTGGTGTAAAGCCAGCCTCCCTACGAGACTGGCGTTCAAACAGTGTTTACGCCGCAGCCAACTCATTGGGCTCAAAACTGTCCGCCCGCGCCATCTGCCACATCCGCGAATAAAACTCGCCGTTCACTTCTCCTGTGAGCAATTCCCCCGGTTTCAAAAACACATGCAGCTGCGAGAACAGCTTGATCTCGGTCGCCGACATGCGCCGCACCAGGTGCTTGGCCGACAATTGCGACGGATGTTCCAGGCCCGCGGCGGCGAGCATTTCCGCGAGTGCCTTGAGGGTGTTGCGGTGGAAGTTGAACACCCGCTGGGCCTTGTCCGGGACGACGAGGGCACGCTGGCGCAGAGTGTCCTGCGTGGCGACGCCGGTCGGGCATTTGTTTGTGTGGCACGACTGCGACTGAATGCAGCCGATGGCGAACATGAAGCCGCGCGCCGAGTTGGCCCAGTCGGCGCCGATGGCCAGCACGCTGGCGATGTCGAAGGCGCTGACAATCTTGCCGCTGGCGCCGAGTTTGATTTTGTCTCGCAGGTTCAGGCCCACCAGCGTGTTGTGCACGAACAGCAGACCTTCGCGCATCGGTACGCCGATGTGGTCGGTGAACTCCACAGGCGCTGCCCCCGTGCCGCCTTCCTTGCCATCGACGACGATGAAGTCCGGGAGGATGCCGGTTTCCAGCATGGCCTTGGCGATGCCCATGAATTCCCACGGATGGCCGAGGCAGAACTTGAAGCCCACCGGTTTGCCGCCGGACAGTTCACGCAATTGCTGGATGAAGTGCATTAGTTCGATCGGTGTGGAAAACGCGCTGTGCCGCGATGGCGAGATGCAGTCTTCGCCCATCAGGATGCCACGGGTTTCAGCGATTTCCTTGGTGACCTTGTGCTTGGGCAGGATGCCGCCGTGGCCGGGTTTGGCGCCTTGGCTCATCTTGATTTCGATCATCCGCACCTGCGGGGTTTGCGCTTGGGCGGCGAAGCGCTCCGGGTCGAAGCGACCGTCTGCGGTGCGGCAACCGAAGTAGCCGCTGCCGAGTTCCCAGGTCAGGTCGCCGCCGTTTTCCCGGTGATACGCGCTGATGCTGCCTTCACCCGTATCGTGGGCGAAGTTGCCGAGCTTGGCGCCCTGGTTCAAGGCGCGAATGGCGTTGGCGCTGAGGGAGCCGAAGCTCATGGCCGAGATGTTGAACACCGATGCCGAGTACGGCTGGGTGCACTGCGGGCCGCCGACGAGGGTTCGGAAACTGCCCGGATCGCTCAACGGTGCCGGGCGCATCGAGTGGCCGATGAATTCGAAACCCGACTGATACACGTCGATCAACGTGCCGAAGGGTTTGTCGGCGCTTTCGTTCTTGGCGCGGGAATAGACCAGCGAGCGCTGGGCCCGGGAGAAGGGCAGGGCGTCGCTGTCGGATTCGAGCAGGTACTGGCGGATTTCCGGACGGATGCCCTCCACCAGATAGCGGATGTTGCCGAGGATCGGGTAGTTGCGGCGTACGGCGTGAGGGCTTTGCAGCAGATCAAACAGGCCCACGAGGCTCAGGACACCGGTGACAGCGGTGATCGGCCAGAGCCAGTCGTGTTCCAGGAACGGCAGACTGGCGAGGGTGAAAATCACACAGACGGCAAAGAAGGCGTAGCGGCTCAGGAGTGACAGGCTCATACGGTTTCCTTGGGTTCGGACTCGGTTGTGTTCGGCACACCTATCCCTGTAGGAGCGAAGCTTGCTCGCGAAAGCAACATTTCAGCCAACATCAATGTTGAATGTGATGGCCTCTTCGCGAGCAAGCTTCGCTCCTACGGGACCGTGCTGTGTCAGGCATTCTGCGCCTGGAGGAAAATCGAAAACAGCTCGGACTGGGACTTGATCCCCAGCTTGCTGTACATGTGTTTCTTATGGACTTTCACGGTTTCGACAGAGATTTCCAGCTTACGGGCGATTTCTTTACTGGAGCAACCGCTGAGCATCAAACGCCCGACATCCAGCTCCCGGGCGGTCAGTTGCGCGCCTTTGAGTTGTTGCACCGAGGCTTCCAGCTGAACGCGCCAGTCACCTTGGACCGGTGCCGGCGCGAGAGCCACGACTTCGTTGATTTCGTAGGGCAGGCGCTGACGCAACAAACCCAGCACCCACGGCTGGATCAACGACAGCAACGCGATCTGCTGGCCGCTGAAACGCTGTTTGCTGCCCAGTGACAGGCACAACGTGCGGTCGCCTTCGAGCTGACAATTGAACTGGATTTCATCGGCCACCACATTCAGACGAAAGTAGCGCTGGTAATACTCGGTCAGCTCAAAGTGCTCCGGCGCCACTTCCGACAGGCGATACAGCCCGGTGCGCGATTGCTCGCGGCAGGCGATGTAGAACGGGTCGAGCAGGTACAAACCGCGCAGGTAATCCTGGAACAACTGATCCGGGCTGCCGTCTTCACCGGGACATTCGGCGAACACTTGCGGGTGCTGATCGGCGCTGAAAAGCAGCGCCACCCAACTGTCGAAGGTCACGTATTGATCCAATAACCGGACAAGCTGCGTCCAGAAATTCGGCTTGTCGAGGGCGTCGATCAGTTGCCCGACCGAACGGTGCCAGGCGATGTCGTCTAACGAAAGTGTCATGCATCTACCCCTATCGGGTTACCCCAGCCGCGTGATTCCCTGGCCGGTTGCTTGCTGCGCATACTGGCGCACAGACAACGACCGGGCAATCTTTCTGCCGCCCGGCCACTAGAACAAGGAATACCCATGAAGGTCGAACTCGCCCAACTGGCGGGCCGTGACAACGACACGGCTTACAACCTCGAACGCGCGCTGGCGGCGATTGGTGCCTGCGCCGCTGACACGCAGTTGATCATGTTTCCCGAAAGCCACTTGATGGGCTTCCCGTCGGCCGAGACCGTGGCCGCCGTTGCCGAACCGCTGAACGGTCCGACCGTCAGCGCAATCGTCGCCGCGGCCCGCGAGCGCAACATCGCCGTGGTGATCGGTACGGCGGAAAACGACAACGGTCGTTTTTTCAACACCACGCTGCTGATCACCCCGCAAGGCATCGCACTGAAATACCGCAAGACGCACCTGTGGGCGTCGGATCGCGGCGTGTACGAGGCGGGTGATCGCTACGCCACGTGCCTGTGGAACGGCGTGCGGGTCGGCCTGCTGATCTGCTACGACATCGAATTCCCGGAAACCGCCCGCGCCTTGGCGCAACTGGGCGCCGAATTGCTGATCGTCACCAACGGCAACATGGACCCGTACGGCCCGACGCACCGCACCGCGATCATGGCCCGCGCCCAGGAAAACCAGGCGTTTGCGCTGATGGTCAACCGGGTGGAAGAGGGCGATGGCGGGTTGTTGTTTGCCGGCGGCAGTGCGCTGGTGAATCCGCTGGGCACGCTGTTGTTCGAGGCCGGGCGCGAGGAGGGGCAGTTTGCGGTTGAGCTGGATTTCAGCCAGCTGGAAGCGGCGCGCCAGGATTATCGGTACCTGGATGATCAGCGGCTGAAGTTGCCGGGGGAGATGGTTGAGCATGCTTCTGGATTGCGGGAGCTGCTGATTCCTGTGCGCTGAGCGGCTGACGCTTTCGCTGGCAAGCCAGCTCCTACAGGGATCTCCAGTGAACACAGAGTTTGTGACCACCCGCGATCAACTGTAGGAGCTGGCTTGCCGGCGATGAGGCCCTGACAGGCAACACATCTTTGTCGGTCTGAAACCAAGAACAACAAACGCAACACCCGTAATTTGCGCCGAACTCGGCTCTGCCATAAATCCAATAAAATTCGGAGTAGTCGCTCATGGCTCGTTTGCAACGCACCCTGTCATTGGGGTCGGTGGTGCTGTTTGGCATCGCCTACATGACGCCGATCATTGTGCTCGGCACTTTCGGCATCCTCGCTCAATCCACCGCTGGCATGGTGCCGGCCGCGTACCTCGCGGCGTTGGTGGCGATGTTCTTTACCGCCATGAGTTATGGCCGGATGGCCTCGGCATTCCCTGTCGCTGGCTCGGCCTATAGCTACGTGCGCAAGGCGATCAGCCCGAAACTCGGTTTCATCGCCGGTTGGGCGGTGCTGCTCGATTACCTGTTCCTGCCGATGGCAATCTGGCTGATCGGCGCGGCTTACCTCAACTCCGCATTCCCGGCCGTGCCGCAATGGATCTGGGTGCTGGCGTTCATCGGCATCACCAGCGCAATCAACATCGTCGGCCTGAAACTGGCCAACGGCATCAACGCCTTGCTGATGCTGGTGCAGTTTCTGGTGCTGATCGCCTTCGTGGCGCTGTGCGTGCATTACGTTGGCGGCGATGCGAGCACGCCATTGTGGTCGGTGAAACCGTTCTTCAACGGCGACATGCAGATGCCACTGATCATGAGCGGTGCCGCCATCGCCTGTTACTCGTTCCTCGGTTTCGACGCGGTCAGTACCCTGACCGAAGAAACCCGCGATCCGCGCCGCACCATCCCGCGGGCGATCATGCTGATCACCCTGATCGGCGGGCTGATCTTCGTCGGCGTGTCGTACTTCGTGCAGATCGCGCACCCGTCGTTCCAGTTCGACAGCGTCGATTCGGCGGCCTATGAAATTGCCCGCAACATCGGTGGCGACCTGTTCGTGTCGATCTTCCTGATTGGCTTGATCGTCGGTCAATTCGCCTCGGGGCTGTCGGCTCAGGCCAGCGGTTCGCGCCTGCTCTACGCGATGGGTCGCGACGGTGTGCTGCCGAAATCCTTCTTCGGTACGTTGCATGAGCGTTTCGGGACGCCGATCAACAGCATCCTGCTGTGCGCGGTGGTGGCGTTGCTGGCGCTGAAACTGGACGTCACCACCTCGACCTCGTTCATCAACTTCGGCGCGTTCCTGGCGTTCAGCCTGGTGAACCTGTCGGTGATTTTTCACTACTGGATTGGCGGCGAGAAAAAGGGGCTGCGTGAGTTGGTGCTGTTCCTGATCTTCCCGTTCATTGGCCTGGCGGCGGATTTGTGGCTGATGGTCAGCCTCGATCACCTGGCGATTTATCTAGGCCTGAGCTGGCTGGCGATTGGCGTGGTGTACCTGGCGGTGCTGACCGGCGGATTCCGTCGCCAGCCGCCGGAAATGGATTTTCAGGAAGCCACCTAACCACCTGACTGCTGAAGAACCCTGTAGGAGTGAGCCTGCTCGCGATGGCGGCGTGTCAGTCACTATTAATGTTGTCTGACTCGGCCTCATCGCGAGCAGGCTCGCTCCTACATTTTTGAGTTGTGTTCAGGCTGCCGTTTTTGATTGGTGGATCGGCAATTCGACGCGGAAAGTGCTGCCAACGCCGACTTCACTCACCACCGAAATATCCCCCCGGTGTTTCTTCACGATGCCATAGGACAGGGACAACCCCAGCCCGGTCCCCTGGCCCACCGGTTTGGTGGTGAAGAACGGGTCGAAGATTTTTTGCAGGCTGGCCGGCGGGATGCCGGTGCCGGTGTCGGCGACTTCGATCCACACCTTTTCACCGTCGATCCCCGTGCGCAGGGTGAGGGTGCCGCGTTCCGGGCCGATGGCCTGCGAGGCGTTGACGATGAGGTTCATGATCACCTGGTTGATCTGCGAGGGCAGGCATTCGATGTCGGGGAGGTGCTGATAGTCCTTCACCACATCGGCCTTGTACTTCAGTTCATTGGCCACGATGTTCAGCGTCGATTCGATGCCTTGCTGCAGATTCGCCCACTGCCATTCCTGGTTGGAGTCCACCCGCGAGAATTCCTTCAGGTCTTTGACGATCTGCCCGACGCGGCTGATGCCGTCCTTGGATTCCTTGATCAGCAGCGGGATGTCGTCGCGCAGGAATTCCAGTTCGATCCGCTCACGCAGTTGTTGCAAGCGTTCGACCAGCTCGCTGGAATCTATTGCCTCTTCCGCATCCCGATAAGCGTCGAGCATTTCCTGCAGCTGTTTGAAATAGCCATCGAGGGTGCCGAGGTTGGAGGAAATGAAGCCGATGGGGTTGTTGATTTCATGGGCGACGCCGGCCGCCAGTTGCCCCAGTGACGCGAGTTTTTCCGACTGCACCAATTGCGATTCAAGCTGTTTGCGTTCGTCGATTTCCCGTTGCAATGCCTCACTGGCCTGTTTGAACTGTGTCGTTCTCTGGTCTACCAGATGCTCCAGGTGGCTCATCTGCACAAAGGCCCGTTCGGTCATGTCCCATTTGGTCAGCAGGGTGTTGGCCATCTGCTGGACTTCAATGTTGTCGAACGGTTTTTTCAGAATCAGCAGACGGTCGTGCGCCTGCAAACGGTCCAGCAGTTCATCCCAGGAATAGTCGGAGTAGGCGGTACACACCACCACTTGCAGGCGCGGGTCTTCCTGCCACAGATGCTCGATGGTTTGTGCGCCGTCCCAGCCTTCGGGCATGCGCATGTCGACGAAGGCCAGCGCGTAGGGCTGGTTTTGCTGCAAGGCTTCTTGGAGTTTGCCCAGACCCTCTTGGCCGCCAAATGCCGAATCCAGCTCGAACAGCGCGCGGGTGGATTTCACTTCACTGCCGAACAGCGCGGCCTCCATCTCGTCCAGCTCGACGGTCTGCACGGGCGTCGGCGTGAGGATCTTGCGGAAATCCACATGAATGGACGGCGTGTCATCGATCAGCAAAATGCGGCGGTTCGACAGTTCGCTCATGCCTCCTCCATGACGGTTTTCAGCGGGATCTGCAGGGTGAACAGTGCGCCCTTGCCCGGCCCGTCGCTGTGGGCGGTGAGGTGGCCGTTCATCTCGATGGCTGCCAGTGCGCAACTGTGCAGACCAAAGCCGTGACCTTCCTTGCGGGTGGTAAAGCCGTGGGCAAAGATGCGCGTCATGTTTTCCGGGGCGATGCCTTCGCCGTCATCCTTGACGCTGACTTGCAGCGTGGCGTCGTCGACCACTTTGACCCCGAGGGTCATTTGTCGCGGGCGGTTGCTGAGGTCGGACATCGCGTACTTGGCGTTGCTGATCAGGTTGATCAGGATCAGCAGCAACCGGTGCTTGTCACCCATGACCTGCGGCACCTCGCCGTACTCCTTGACCACCGTGACGTGATGCCGGGTCAGCGCGCCGGAGTTCATGCGCAGGGCATCCTCCAGCAATTCGCTGATGTGCAGCGGCTCCACCAGGCTGTTGGCGCCCGCGTAGGATTGCTGGGTGGCGACGATGTCCTTGATGTGGTCGACACTTTTGCTCAGTTGGGCCAGTTCGTCGCTCATGCCTTGCTGTTCGAGGGCGATGGCCTCGACCAGTTGGTTGAGGTAGCCGGGCAGCAACTTGCCTTTCTCGTCCTGGGTCAGGAAGGTGCCGAGGTCGCCGGGGTGTTCGTTGATCAGTTGCATGGCTTTGCCCAGCCCCTGGGCCTTGCTGGCGCGCAGTTTGCGCGAGACCAGGTCGGCCGAGATATTGACGCTGTTGAGCACGTTGCCGACGTTGTGCAGCACGTTGGTGGCGATCTCGGCCATGCCGGCCTGGCGCGCGGTGTCGAGCAGCTCGCTCTGGGTATCCTTGAGTTCACGGGTGCGTTCTTCTACCCGCAATTCCAGTTCGTCATTGGCGTTTTTCAGGGCTCTGTTGACGCGATTGATGATGCTGAAACTGCGCATCAAGTGAATGGCCAGGTACACCAGCAACAGGACCAGCAACACCGAGAACACCAGCATGTAAAAGTGATAACGCTGCTCGACCGCATCGGCCTGTTGCTGGTCCTTGTTCAACAGGCTGGTGATGTCGTCCAGGCGCTCGGCGACGGGAATCGCTTCGATATTTCCCAGCAAGCGGTTGACCACCGGTTGTTCGCGCAGAATCAGTGAAATGTGGGTGCTCAGAATATCGATCGGGCTGTGAAACTGCTCGGGCAGGCGCAGCTTGTTCACCCCTAGCTTGTTCAGCCCGACCAGAATGTCAGCGGCCTTGTCGTCGGAAGTGACCTGGGCGAACTCCAGGCTGCTGAGCAGCAAATCGTAAGTGTCGGTGGCGATGTTCTGCAGTTGCAGTTTGTCGCCATCCACCAACCGGGCCAGTGGTTCCTGAATGTCGTCCTCGGCGGTGGGCAGGAACGCCAGTGAGTTGCGCAGCAGCGCGTTGTGGGACTTGAACTGCTCCACCAGCCGGGTCTTTTCCTCGATGGCGGCCAGGTACGCATCATGGCTGGCGCGCCAGATCGGCGAGTCGTTGCGGCCGTGGTTCGACTCCATGGTGTCGAACCGCTCCCACAGCTTTGTCATCTCGGTCAGCGGCGCGACCAACGGATCGTAGTTGTGGTTGGTGGCGATCCTGGCCTTGAGAATCTCGGTTTCCCATTGCGCGTTGAGCTGTTTGATCCGGCCGATCAGGTCCCGGGATTCGGCGTAGGTCGACGTCTCGTTCGAATTCGACTTGAGGTACAGGAACAGCAGCGTCGAGGCCAGTAACAAAGCGACGGCGCCCAGTAGTGCGAGGCTGCGACGGCGGGACATTTTCATAAGGGTTTGCCTCCCCATTCACCGGTCAGGGTCTTGAGGAATTTGATGATCAGGGTTTTGTCCTCGGCGGAAGGAATGCGACCGAGCTGGAACTTGAACATCACGTCCACCGCCTCTTCCAGCGTGTTGGCCGAGCCGTCGTGAAAATACGGTGCGGTCACCGCGACATTGCGCAGGCTCGGTACCTTGAACACGTTGCGGTCCTCTTCATCCTTGGTCACCAGATAGCGACCCAGGTCGGAGTCGGTCGGGTTGCCGCGAACCTTGAAGTAATCGCCCATGACGCCGAATTTCTGGAACATGTTGCCGCCGATGTTCACGCCTTGATGGCAGGCGATGCAGCCATAATCCTTGAAGCGTTGGTAGCCGTACTTTTCCTCGGTCGTGAGGATGTCGGTGTTACCCAGCAGATACTGATCAAACCGCGAGTTGCTGCTGAGCAGCGTTCGTTCGTAGGTGGCCAGGGCGTTTTGCACATTGTTCATGGTCACGCCGTCCGGGTAGGCGTTGGTAAATGCGCTGCGGTAACCCGTGTCTGCGGACAGCGCTTGCACCACGTGCTCCCAGTTGCTGCCCATTTCACTGGGGCTTTTCACCACTTCATGGACCTGGGATTCCAGGGTGTCGGCGCGCCCGTTCCAGAACTGCCGGAAGTTCAGGGTGGCGTTGAACACGCTGGGGGTGTTGATCGTCACTGGCTGACCGGCGAAGCCGATGGAAAACGCCTGGGTATCGGCCCCGCCGTTTTCCAGTCGATGGCAACTGGCACAGGACAGCGTGTTGTTGACCGACAACCGCGTTTCATTGAACAACTGGCGACCGAGTTCGACGCGCAGAGGATTCTGTGCAGGCGCCGCTGGCAGTGGCTTGAGGGGTTCGTCCAGCGGCGCGGCGACGGTGCTCAGACAGAAACCGAGCAGCGGCACCAGGAGCAGGTAGTGAATGGACGGCGACATCTGATAATTCCTTGGCTGTTAGCCCGTGTGTCGTTGCGCATCGTTCACGTGGCAATAAATGGAACAGGTTTCACCGACTCTAGGTATCGGGCGAAGGCGTCCGGTTCGACGGCTTTGCTGAAGTAGTAACCCTGGCCTTCTTCACATTGATGGGCCTTGAGGAAATCCAGCTGTTCGAGGGTTTCCACCCCTTCGGCGATGATGGTCAGCTTGAGGCTGCGGCCCAGGCTGATGATGGCGCTGACCAGTGCAGCGTCGTTGCTGTCGGTGCTTAAACCGCGAATGAACGACTGGTCGATTTTCAGCACGTCGATGGGAAAGCGCCGCAAGTAGCTGAGGCTGGAGTAGCCGGTGCCGAAGTCATCGATGGCCAGCCGGATACCCATGACCTTGAGTCGGGTCAGGGCGGTGACGGTGGTATCGATGTTTTGCATCAACACGCCTTCGGTGATTTCCAGTTCCAGCAACGCCGGTTCCAGGCCCGTTTGTTCGAGGGTCAGTCCGATGCCGTCGACAAAGTCGCGCTGCCGGAAATCGATGGCCGACATATTCACCGACATGCATATTTTTGGCAGCCCTTCGGCTTGCCAGGCGCAGGCCTGCCGGCAGGCCTCGGCCAGCACCCATTTGCTCAGCGGCACGATCAGACCGCTGTCTTCGGCCACACCGATGAACTCCGATGGGTAGATCAATCCGTGCCCCGGTTTCTGCCAGCGGATCAACGCTTCGGCGCCAACCACCTGACCACTGCTCAGGTCCAGTTTGGGTTGGTAGTGCAGGATAAACTCGTTGCGCTCCAGCGCCAGGCGAATACCGGTTTCGATACTTTGCTGATCCCTGGCGCGCTGGTTCATTTCATCGATGAAAAAGCTGAAATCATTCGGGCCGATTTCCTTGATGTTGCGCATCGCGGTCTCGGCTTTTTTGATCAGCTCGATGGCTTCGAGGCCGTCATCGGGATAAATGCTGATGCCCAGGCTCGCGGTCACGCTCAAGTCGTGGCCAGCGATATGCAGGGGGATGCGAATGGCGTTCAAGAGTTTTTCGGCGATGCCCCTGGTCTGTTGAGGGTGGCGAATGTCGGCGAGGATGACCACGAACTCGTCGGAGCCATAGCGAAACACCGAATCCGACTCGCGCACGGTGGCCACCAGATTGCGGCTGACCTGTTTCAACATCTCGTCACCGGCCGGATGGCCGAGCGCATTGTTGATGCGCTTGAAGCGGTCGAGCCCCAGAAACATCACCGCCAGTTGTTTGTCATTGCGTCGTGAAAGGGCCAGCGACTGGTTCAACCGGTCACCCAGCAACGTGCTGTTGGGCAACTCGGTCAACACGTCGTACTGCAGCAGGTGCGACACCTTGAGCAGCTCGTGAACCCGCGCCTCGATGGTTTGCTCCAGGCTCAGCACTTTCATCGCCGCGTCCTGCGCCATCTGCCATTTCCAGGTCAGGGCACTGGCCATCTGGCGGATTTCCAGGCTGTCGAAGGGTTTTTTCAGCACCAGCATCTGGTCGCCGAACTCCAGCCGTTCGGTCATGGCTTCCCAGGTGTAATCCGAAAAAGCGGTGCACAGCGCGATTTCCAGGTGCGGGTCGGCTTGCCACATTTGCTTGATGGTTTCCAGGCCGTCCCAGCCCGGCGGCATGCGCATGTCGGTGAACACCAGCGCATAGGGGCGACCTTCAGCCAATGCGTGTTTGACCAGTTCGAGGGCTTCCTGCCCCTGGTACGCCGAGTCGAGCTGAAACGTCAGGCGATCCGTGTGCGGCGTGCCGAACAGTGCGGCTTCTGTGCCAGCGAGGGTCTGTTCATCGTCGGTTTCGGGGCCGAGGATCTTGCGGAAGTCATCATGAATCGAAGGCGTGTCGTCGACGATCAGGATGCGCCGGTTGGTCCGCACGCAAGGCACTTTCATCCTTTGTCCTCCGTGGACCGGTGCGGGTTGTCCCGGATCGGCACGATGCTTCCGGCTTTCAGCAGCTCGGCGGCCTGCTGGCTGCTGACCGCTTTGCTGAAAAAGTAACCCTGGGCGTTCATCGGCGAGCCGGTGGCCATCAATGAACTGCGCTGTTCCTGGGTTTCGACACCTTCGGCGATGATTCCGATCCCTACCTCCCGGGCGAAATTGATAATGGCGCGCAAGGTGTTGGCACTGGCCGGGTCGCGGGCGGCGGTATCGATGAACGGTTGAGCGAGCTTCAGGTGATTGACCTGATAGGTCTTGAGGTAATCGAACGACGAATACTCGGTGCCGAAGTCGTCGATGGCAATCTTCACCCCCAGCTCCCGCAGGCGCGGCAGCACATCGTTGTGGGTCCATTTGGTCTGGGCCAGCGTCGCCTCGGTGACGTCGAAGCGCAGGTCCCAGGCGCAGAGCTCCCAGCGCGCGGTGGTGCGCAGCACGTCATAAATCAGTTCCGGGCCGCTCTTGAGCTGGGCCAGGGACAGCTTGATCGCAATCACCGGTGGCGCGACACCTTCATCCCGCCACTGGCGCATTTGCCGGCAGGCGCGATCCAGCACCCAGTGACCGAGGGCGATGATGGTGCCGGTCTTTTCGGCGGCGGGCAGGAACGCGGGGGCTTCCAGCAAGCCGCGTCCGGGGTGATTCCAGGTGACCTGCGCTTCCATCCCGAGGATCTTGCCGCTGCTCAGGTCCACTTCCGGCCAGTAGCGCAGTTCGAGTTCATCGTGCTCGATGGCCTCTCTCAATTCGCTGGCGATGGTCATGCGCTCGACCATCTCCTGATTGATCTCTTCGGAGTGGAAGTGGTACTGGTTGCGGCCCTTTTCCTTGGAGCGATAGAGCGCCATGTCGGCCTGGGTCAGCAGGCCGTCGGCGCTGGTGCAGGCCGGGCTGTAACTGCTGATACCGATGCTGACCGACACCCGGACATCGTTGCCGGCCAGGGAGTAGGGGAGCACCAGCGCGTCGCGGACCTTGGTGGCCAGGGACGCGGAGTGGGTCGGGTCGCTGACGTCCAGTTGCAGGATCGCGAACTCGTCGCCGCCAAGGCGAGCGACGATATCGTTCTCACGTACGCAAGCCTTGATCCGCCGGGCGACTTCTTGCAGCAACAGATCGCCCACCGGGTGCCCGAGGGTATCGTTGATGCGTTTGAAGTGGTCGAGGTCCAGATAAAAGATGGCAAACGGGGTCGCGCCACGACGCGCAGCGGCGAAGGCCTGGTGCAGCCGTTCGATCAGCGTCGCGCGGTTGACCAGCCCGGTCAGCCCGTCGGTGCGCGCCAGCAGGAAGATTTTCTCCTCGGCCAGCTTGCGCTCGGTGATGTCGATGATGATGCCTTCGACTTCCAGCAGGCGGCCTTCATCGTCGCGCACCGGGATGTAGCGGTTTTCCACCCAGCGCCAGGCCCCTTCGCCAGTGCGCATCCGAAACTCGATGGACGCGCCGGCGGCATGGCGGTCCAGCACCCGCGCCATCGCCGTGTCGACCTTCGCTTGATCGTCGGGATGAATCAGCTCCCGGGCCCAGTTGGCCGAGGCCACCAGTTTTGCCGCGACATGCCCGTATTTGGTGATGTTGTGCGAGATGTACATCAGTGGAAACGACGGTTCGCCCCGCAGCCGATAGAGAATGGTCGGGCTGTTCTGCACGATGATGTTGGCATCGGACAGTTCCCGGGTACGCTCCTCGACCGCTTGTTCGAGCAGCGACATCTTCAGCGCCGCGTCTTCGGTCATTTGCCACTTGGCGGTCAGCGCGCTGGCCATCTGGCGGATTTCGATGGCATCGAACGGTTTCTTCAGAATCAGCAGACGGTCGCCGAGTTCCAGGCGCTCGTCGATGTCTTCCCAGGAATAGTCGGAGTAGGCCGTGCAAAGCGCCACTTGCAGCTTCGGATCGACCTGCCACAGCCGTTCGATGGTTTCCAGACCGTCCCAGCCTGGCGGCATGCGCATGTCGATGAAGGCCATCGCATAAGGCAGGTCGTTGGCCAGGGCTGTCTCGACCTTGTCCAGTGCTTCAAGGCCCTGAAACGCCGAGTCAAGGATGAAGCTCTGCAACGTGACGGCCGCCGTGGTGCCGAACAGGGCATTTTCAGCGCTGGTCAGGCTGTCGTCGTCAAACGAAGGCGGGCTGAGGATCTTGATGAAGTCCTCGTGGATTGAAGCGGTGTCGTCGACGATAAGAATCCGACGATTGGTCCGCGACAACAGCGTATTCATCGCCATATGCCGGGACCGACAGCGTTTTGATACACCGTGTTCATAAGGGGCATCCTTTCCCTGACCGCTTGGCCGAACGTACAGATAATGGATCCGAGTGACGTGAGCATAGTCGCCCGGATCAGACTTCGCGCAACCGACTGAAACGAATCATTGCGGTGGTGGATCGAAAATCATCTAGCCTGTAGGTCAGGATCCGGCAATAGGGGATGTTTGCCCGGTTCCCGACATATCGCTGTAACCGTTTTCGCCCGAGGTAATGCCATGGAAGAGCAACTCCCCACGAGGTCCACCTATAAACCCAAAGTGCTGCTGGTCGACGATGAGGAGTCCATCCTCAACAGCCTGCGTCGACTGTTGCGCGGCCAGCCCTACGACGTGTTGCTGGCCACCAGCGGCGCCCAGGCTCTGGAAATCATGGCGCAGCAGCCCATCGACCTGGTGATGAGTGACGCGCGCATGCCCAACATGGACGGCGCCACGCTGCTGGCCCTCATCCACCAGCATTACCCCGATACCGTGCGCATCATGCTGACCGGTTATGCCGATCCGTCAGCCATTATCAAAGCCATCAATGACGGGCAGATTCACCGTTACATCAGCAAACCCTGGCACGATGAGGAAATGCTGCTGGTCCTGCGACAATCACTCGCGTATCAGCATTCCGAGCGTGAACGGTTGCGTCTGGTCCAGGAAACGTGGGATCAGAATCAGGAATTGAAGCTGCTCAACATCACCCTGGACAAACGCGTCGCCTCCCGCACCGCTGAGCTGCAGCAGACCGCCGACATGCTCGACCTGGCCTACGAAGAGCTCAAGCACAGCTACGTTACCGGCACCGAAATGTTCTCGCTGCTGGCCAACCTGCGCATGCCGCCGGCCAAACAGACCAACCGCCAGATCATCGAGCTGGTGCGGGTGTACTGCAAACTTCATGACCTGGACGAAGGCACCAGCCGCGACCTGACCATGGCGGCGGCGCTCTACAACATCGGCAAGCTGAGCTGGACCGACAGCATGATGACCGCCCCCGCGGACCTGTTGCATCACAATGATCGCGAGCGTTATCGCAATTACCCGAAGCAGAGCGAATCCCTGTTGATGACGCTCGATCCGATGAAGGACGCTGCCCGTCTGATTCTTCACCATCAGGAGCGTTGGGACGGCAGCGGTTTTCCTGACCGGCTCAAGGGCGAGGCGATACCGGTCGGTTCCCGGCTGTTGAAACTGGCAGTGGATTTCATCGAGTTGCAGCGCGGGTTGATCCTGGAACGGCAGATGAACAGTGATGAGGCGCTGGTGTATATCCGCAGCTACGCCGGAAAACTCTACGACCCTGAGATGGTGGAGGATTTCATCAAGGTGTGTGCCGCGTACCTGAGCGATGTGTCCCTGGCCGATCCGATGGTCAAGGTCATGACCACCCGGGAATTGGCAGCGGGGATGGTCCTGGCACGCAACCTCAACGCCGACAACGGCATGTTGTTGCTCAACGCCGGCAAGGTGCTGAACGGACCGCTGGTGGAAAAGCTGATCGCCTTCGAAGCCATGGAGGGCGCGAAGTACAGCATTTTCGTGAAGGTGCCGGAAGAAGTGAACAGCGCGATTCTCGAGATGGAACAGGTTCCCCAAGCCTTGCATTGATCCTCTGTAGGAGTGAGCCTGCTCGCGATGAGGACGACGCGGTTTTTCAGGTACAGCGCGTCATCGTTCATCGCGAGCAGGCTCACTCCTACAGGGGCGGTGTTTCGCAGAGGTTTTTTCGGCGTGACGATGTCCCGCCACTCATGTGATGCTTGCACCTTTCAGCCAAGGCCACGCCTCACCCATGACACTTGCATCAGCCACTTCCCCCCGCATCATCCACATCGCCGCCGCCCTGTTGATCGGCCCTGACGGTCGCACGCTGCTGGTGCGTAAACGTGGCACTGAAGCTTTCATGCAACCGGGCGGCAAGATCGAAGCCCATGAACAACCGGTTCACGCCCTGGTGCGTGAGCTGGAAGAAGAATTGGGATTGGCCATCGATCCGGCGCACGCCACTTATCTGGGGCAGTTTTCGGCACCGGCCGCCAACGAGCCAGGTTTTGTCGTACAGGCCGAACTCTTTCAGCTGACTATCGATTCAGACGTATCGCCTGCGGCGGAAATCGAAGAGGTGCGCTGGATCGACCCCGCCACCGACGGCGATGTGACGCTGGCGCCATTGACACGCGACCTGATCCTGCCGTTTTATCGAGCCTCGCTGAGCACAATCGCCTGATCATTCACGCCAAGGAACCGCCATGATCCCGCTTCAAGACTTGCTGATCTTCGCCGCTGCCGCGTTGCTGATGGTACTGACGCCGGGACCGAACATGATCTACCTGATCTCTCGTTCGATCTGCCAGGGGCGCAAGGCCGGAGTGACTTCGTTGCTTGGTGTGGTGGCGGGTTTTTTTGTGCACCTGTTCGCCGCGGCAGCGGGATTGACGGCGGTGTTCCTCGCGGTGCCGATGGCTTATGAAGTGTTGAAGTGGGCCGGCGCGCTGTACCTGGTGTGGCTGGCCTGGCAGGCAGTCAAACCGGGCGCGCGTTCGCCGTTCGAGGCACAGCAGTTGCCACCGGACTCCTCGCGCAAACTGATCACCATGGGCTTTTTGACCAGCGCCCTGAACCCGAAAATCGCGGTGTTTTACCTCTCGGTGTTTCCGCAATTCATCACCCCTGAGCACGGTTCGGTGTTCAACCAAAGCATCATCCTCGGCCTGACCCAGATCAGCGTCAGTTTCAGCGTCAACCTGCTGATCGCGGTGTTCGCCGCCGGCATCGCATCGTGGTTCGTCAACAACCCGACCTGGCTGGCGGTGCAGCGTTACTTCATGGGGTTTGTGTTGGCGGCGCTGGCTGTGCGGCTGATGCTTGAGCAACGACGGACGGCGTGAACATGTGGATTGAACGGCTTGATGCCAGCCATGCCCTGGACTATCGGGCGTTGATGCTCGAAGCCTACGACCTGCATCCTCAGGCGTTTACCTCCACCGTGCGCGAACGCGCCACGATGCCGCTGAGCTGGTGGGAATCGCGCCTGAACAACAAACTCGATGTGGTGTTCGGGGCGTTTGAGGAGGGGAAGTTGGCGGGCATCGTCGGCCTCGCTTTCGATCCTCGGGAAAAGGCCCGGCACAAGGCGACGCTGTTTGGCATGTACGTGTCCAGTCAGGTCCGCCAGCGCGGGCTCGGTTATCAACTGGTGCAGGCGGCGTTGGCCGAAGCGCAAACCCACCCGGGGTTGAGGCTGATTCAACTGACCGTTACCGCCGGCAATGACGCGGCGTTCAACCTGTACCAGCGTTGCGGCTTCATCCAGTTCGGCCTCGAACCGCTGGCGGTGCGGGTGGGCGAGGACTACTTCGACAAGATTCATATGTGGCGCGAGATCTAAAGATCACAGAATCACCCTGTAGGAGCGAGGCTTGCCCGCGAAAGGAACGACGCGGTTATTTGGACAGACCGCGTTATCGTTCTTCGCGGGCAAGCCTCGCTCCTACAAGTCCGTGTCGTTCTAACGGACGGCGCTGACACCATCGAGTGTCGAGAACGACGTGTCCTTGGCCGTCAACAGGAAGTCGCGCATATACGGCGCATCCAGCATGTCCGCACGAACCGCCGCGTACAACGTCGCAAACAATCCCTTCTCGCCCAGTCGCTTGGCCTTCACGTAGCCCCGTGAACTGTATTCATGCAGCGCCCAGTGCGGCATGCCGCACACACCACGACCGCTGGCAACCAACTGCATCATCATCACCGTCAGTTCCGAGGTGCGGACCTGGGCCGGTTCGATGTCGGCCGGCTCCAGGAAGCGGGTGAAGATGTCCAGCCGGTCACGTTCCACCGGGTAAGTGATCAGGGTTTCCGTGAGCAAATCCTCCGGAACGATGTACGCCTTGTTCGCCAAACGGTGCTGATTGGCAACCGCGAGCATGGCTTCATAAGTGAACAACGGCACATACGTGATCCCGGCCAGTTCCAGCGGATCGGAGGTCACCACTAGATCCAGATCACCACGGGCCAACGCCGGCAGCGGTGCGAAAGAAAAGCCCGAGGCCAGGTCCAGCTCGACTTCCGGCCAGGCATCGCGGAACTGGTCGATGGTCGGCATCAGCCACTGAAAGCAACTGTGGCACTCGATCGCCATGTGCAAGCGCCCGGCGGTGCCACCGGCCAGCCGCGCGATATCACGCTCGGCGCCGCGCAGCAGTGGCAGGGTGGCGTCGGCCAGTTGCAGCAGGCGCAAACCGGCACTGGTGAAGCGCACCGGTTTGGTCTTGCGCACGAACAGCGGCATGCCCATGCGCTCTTCCAGCTCCTTGAACTGGTGGGACAGCGCTGACTGCGTCAGGTGCAGCCGGTCGGCGGCATCGACCAGGCTATCGGCTTCGCGCAAGGCGTGCAGGGTCTTCAAGTGACGGATTTCAAGCACCGGAGGGCTCCATGAGGAAAACTTGTGATCAACACGAAAAGGTTGAGTTTGTCTCATGTTGGGTTGGCTGTCGACAATAGCGCCATCTTTTACAAGGAGGAACTCACCATGGCTCTGGCCCACACACTTGGTTTTCCACGCATAGGCGCTGACCGCGAACTGAAAAAAGCCCTCGAATCCTACTGGAAGGGCGATCTCGATCAGGACGCGCTGAAAAGCGTCGGCCGCCAACTGCGCGCCACCCACTGGCAATTGCAGAAAGACGCCGGCATCGACCTGCTGCCGGTCGGCGACTTCGCCTGGTACGACCAGGTCCTGACGCATTCCCTGACCTTCGGTGTAATCCCGGAGCGTTTCGACAGCGCCAAGAATGCCAGGGGCCTGCCGTCGCTCGACACGTTGTTCGCCATGGCCCGTGGCGCCACCACCACTTGCTGCGGTGGCGAACACAGCAAAGCGCAATACGCACAGGAACTGACCAAGTGGTTCGACACCAACTACCACTACCTGGTCCCGGAGTTCAGCGCTGACCAGCAGTTCAAGCTGAGCTGGGAACAGCTGTTCGACGAAGTCGACGAAGCCAAGGCCCTCGGCCACAACGTAAAACCGGTGATCATCGGCCCGCTGACTTACCTGTGGCTGGGCAAGGCCAAAGGCAACGACTTCGACAAACTCGATCTGCTGGAACGCCTGCTGCCGATCTACGGTGAAATCCTCGGCCGCCTCGCCGCACAAGGCGTGGAGTGGGTGCAGATCGACGAACCGATCCTGACCCTCGACCTGCCGCAAGAATGGAAAAACGCCTTCGAACGCGCCTATCACATCCTCCAGTATTCGCCGCTGAAAAAACTGGTGGCGACCTACTTCAGCGGCCTGCAAGACAACCTCGGCCTGGCCGTCGGCTTGCCCGTACAAGGCTTGCACATCGATGCGGTGCGCGCGCCCGACCAACTGCTGCACGTGCTCGATCGTCTGCCGACCTACAAGATTCTCTCGGTGGGCCTGGTCAATGGCCGCAACGTCTGGCGCTGCGAACTGGAACCGGTGCTCGCACAACTGCAATTGGCCCAGGAACGTTTCGGCGACAACCTGTGGGTCAGCAGTTCCTGCTCGCTGCTGCACAGCCCGGTAGACCTGGAGCGCGAAGACAAACTCGATCCGGAACTGAAAAGCTGGCTGGCGTTTGCGGTGCAGAAGTGTGGCGAAATCGCCGTGCTGCGCGACGCGCTCAACGATCCGCAATCACCCAAAGTGCAAACCGCGCTGGCACAAAGCCGGGCGATTCAGGCCCGCCGTGCCGAGTCGCCGCGTATTCACAAAACCGAAGTGCAAGCCCGCATCAATGCCATCAGTGCAGCGGACAGCCAACGCCAATCGCCGTTCGCCAAACGCATCCAGCAACAACGCGCACGCCTGAAACTGCCGGCGTTCCCGACCACCACCATCGGCTCGTTCCCGCAGACCGGTTCGATCCGTCTGGCGCGACAGGCCTACAAGCAAGGCAAGCTGTCAGCCAACGACTACACCGACGCCATGCACCATGAAATCCGCCATGCCGTGCAGGTCCAGGAACGTCTGGGGCTGGATGTGCTGGTACACGGTGAAGCCGAACGCAACGACATGGTCGAGTACTTCGCCGAGCAGTTGGACGGCTACCTGTTCACCCGCTTTGGCTGGGTCCAGAGCTACGGTTCGCGCTGCGTCAAACCGGCAGTCATCTATGGCGACCTGAGCCGTCCGAAAGCCATGACGGTCGACTGGATCAGCTACGCGCAGAGCCAGACCGACAAGGTCATGAAAGGTATGCTCACCGGTCCCGTGACCATGCTGATGTGGTCGTTCCCGCGTGAAGACGTTTCGCGCAAAGTCCAGGCGCAGCAGTTGGCGTTGGCCCTGCGTGACGAAGTGGTCGACCTGGAAAGCGCCGGCATCAAGATCGTGCAGATCGACGAAGCCGCGTTCCGCGAAGGCTTGCCACTGCGTCGGGCGCAATGGCAGGAATACCTCGACTGGGCGGTGGAAGCATTCCGCTTGAGCGCCTCCGGCGTGCGCGATGAAACCCAGATCCACACGCACATGTGCTACAGCGAATTCAATGACGTGATCAAGGCGATTGCCGACATGGATGCCGACGTGATCACCATCGAAACCTCGCGCTCGGACATGGAATTGCTGGAAGCCTTCGAAGCATTCGACTACCCGAATGACATCGGTCCGGGCGTCTACGACATTCACTCGCCACGGGTGCCGGACACGGCCGAGATGGTCAAGTTGATGAGCAAGGCCGTGAAGCGCATTCCGGCAGAGCGGTTGTGGGTGAACCCGGATTGCGGTTTGAAGACCCGGGCATGGCCGGAAACTGAAGCGGCATTGGTGAACATGGTGGCGGCGGCGCGGCAGTTGCGCAGTCAGTTGGCTTAAGGACGCCATCGCGAGCAGGCTCGCTCCCACATTGGATTGATGTTGATCACAGATTTTGTGCACGACATCAATCCAATGTGGGAGTGAGCCTGCTCGCGATGAACGATAACGCGGTCTTGAAAAATGACCGTTCAGCAATCTTCATCAAACTGTCACGTAACTGTGGCAGCGCGCTTCAACAAACTTCATCAGACTCGCGCTCTACTGGGGTTCTGCGTTTCGGTGTTTTTCATGCGTGCACGATTTTTATCAACGGCGGCCTTCCTGGCCGCGTTGTTCTTTGGTCTTCCGTCCTTTGCGGCGTCTCGATGCGATGTCAATGTTCCGACCGAACGGGTCGATCTGGCGCAGGTGAGCCTGGCGTACCAGAGCATCGGCCGTGCCTCCGATCCTGCGTTGCTGCTGGTGATGGGCCTGGGCGGACAGTTGATTCACTGGCCGGACGAGGTGGTGGTTGCGCTGTGTCAGCAGGGTTTTCGGGTGATTCGGTATGACAATCGCGATGTCGGCCTGTCCACCTGGCGGCAATCGCCTGCCGACGCCAACCTGACCTTCGAAGTGCTGCGCTACAAACTCGGTTTGCCGGTATCGGCGCCGTACTCCCTGACCGACATGGCCGACGATGCGCTGGGTTTGATGGATGCCTTGCACGTCGAGCAATTCCACGTGCTGGGCGCGAGCATGGGCGGGATGATCGCCCAGCACATGGCGGCCATGGCGCCGCAGCGGGTCGAGAGCCTGACGCTGATCATGACCAGTTCCGGTGCCGAAGGCTTGCCGGCGCCGAACGCGGCGCTGGTACAACTGCTTTCGCGGCGTGGCGCGCCGAATCGTGAAGTGGCGCTGGAGCAGCAGGCTGATTTGTTGGCGGCGCTGGGTAGCCCGTCGGTGAGTGATGATCGGCAGGCGCTGTTGCATCAGGCGGCGCTGTCCTATGACCGTGCGTTCAACCCCGAGGGTGTGAAGCGTCAGATCATGGCGATCCTCGCGGAGCCGAGCCGGGTGGCACTGCTCAATCAACTGCGGGTGCCGACGCTGGTGGTTCATGGCACTGCCGATCCGCTGTTGCCGGTGATGCATGGCGTGCACCTGGCGGCGCATATTCGTGGCAGCCAGTTGAAGCTGATTCCGGGGCTGGCCCATCGTTTTCAGGAAGCCTTCAAAGCGCCATTGCTCGCGGCGGTGCTGCCCTATTTGCAGGCCCACCGCGAGGACACTTCGCATTGGGCACAGATCGATCCGGTGGCCGAACACAACCTCTTGTAACGATGGCGGCCTCGACAACGATGCAAGGTTTGAAGGCCCCATCGCCAGCAAGCCGGCTCCTACAGACCGGGTTGACACACCTGACCTTGTAGGAGCTGGCTTGCCAGCGATGACGGCCTGACAGCCAACCAATTTCTAACTGATGTACTCAGACCCACAGGTGTATCGTTCAACTTTTCCGGCCCGTATCCAGCCCGAGAGGTGAGTGATGAGTACCCCCCTGAAAATCGATTTCGTCAGCGACGTGTCCTGCCCCTGGTGCGTTGTCGGGCTGTACGGCCTGACCCGTGCCCTGGATCTGCTGGGGGACGAGGTCCAGGCCGAGATCCGTTTCCAGCCGTTCGAGCTGAACCCGAAGATGGGCCCGGAAGGGCAGAACATCACCGAACACATCACCGAGAAATACGGCTCGACCCCGGAGCAGTCGCAGAAGAACCGCGAAATGATCCGTGCGCGTGGTGCCGAAGTCGGGTTCGCCTTTCGCACCGACGGCAACAGCCGCATCTACAACACGTTCGATGCGCATCGCTTGCTGTACTGGGCGGGGCTGGAAGGGTTGCAGTTCAATCTGAAAGAGGCGTTGTTCAAAGCGTATTTCACGGAGGGCGGCAATCCGTCCGACCACGCTCAGTTGGCGCAGATCGCGCAAAGTGTTGGCCTGGACCGGCAGCGGGCCGAGGCGATCCTGGCCTCGGACGAGTTCGCCAAAGAGGTGCGTGAGGAGGAGCAGTTGTGGCTGTCGCGGGGGGTGAGTTCGGTGCCGACGGTGGTGTTCAACGGGCAATACGCAGTCAGCGGCGGGCAACCGGTGGAGACATTTGTCGGGGCTATCCGGCAGATCATGAGTGAAGTGAAGGGCGGAAAGGTCAGTTGATCGGCGCCAGTTGAAAACAAATATATCAATGTGCCACTATTGTTTCAGCCGTTGCTGCCGACATAAACAGCAACGTTTTCATTCATAGGGACATGATCCATGACTTTTCATGCTTTTCGCACTTGGGCGGCGCTGACACTGCTTGCCTGCCTGACCCTCACCGGCTGCGCCCACGTTCAACCGCCTGTTCCGCTGGACAAACAATTCTGGGATGCCAAAGAGCCGACCATCGGCGTGGCCATCACTGTGGTGCCGGCGCCGGTGCTGGCGCTGACCGGTCAACAGGGGATGCTCGATTACGCAATCAACCGGGGCGTGAACAGCAAACTCAGTGACAACGTCGAAAAATGGCAAGTGCGCGACTTGAACACGTTGCCGGATGTCATCGTCGCCAAGCTTCAGGCCAAGGGCTACAAGGTCAAGCGGATCAACGAGCCGGTTGACCTGAATGCCTATAAGGAAACCAGTTTCCGTGAAGGATATGTGGGCCGTGACCTCACGCCGGTCAAGGGCGCTTATGGCGTCGATCGTCTGTTGCTGGTGAATGTCTTCGCCACCGGCGCTACCCGCAGTTACTACGGATTTGTGCCGACCAGCGTTCCGATGGCGCAGGTGAGCGGGCAGGGCATGGTGGTCGATCTGGCCGACAACAAACTGCTGTGGTTCAAACCTTTCACTGCGGTGCAAGCGGCCCAGGGTGAGTGGGATGAACCGACCTACACCAACCTGTCCAACGCCTTCTACCAGGCCATGGACAATAGCCGTCAGCAAATGATCACGCCGTTCGAGCAATGAAGCGCTCGATCTTGGGGGCCTGCGCGCTGCCCCTGCTGATGCTTGCCGGTTGTGCACAGAAACCCGCGCCCGAGACCGGTTTCAAGTCGCAGAGTGCTGCGTCCTACGTCCAGGCTCATGGGCTGAAAGTGGACATGCAGTTGCCGCAGGCGTTTGTCGGTGCGAGCACGGTGATTGACGCCAAGGCGGCGCAGGAGGCTGCGGAGTCGAGTCATAACCTGGTGGCGAGTTCCGGCAACACGGCCGGGTTGGCCGGTCTGCTGGTGGCGAGCCTGATCAACACCCAAATGGGCAGTGGCAGCTTGCAGCGCGATGCGGAAAAGGTTGCGCTCAAGGATTCACGTCCAATGGCCGACCTGCTCGCCGGTGTGCCGTTGCAGGAACGTCTGCAACAGCGTTATCAACAGGCATCGCACTCGGCAGGACTGAAGCAGGGCGAAGGGCAGGTCACCGGGCGGCTGGTGATCGAACCCAAACTGATGCTCACCCCCGATCGCGGCAGTTTTGTGCTGATCAATCAGGTGCAGGTTCAGGACATTGCCGGGATGGCGCTGTACCGCATGCGCATCGAAGTGGCCAGTCAGCCGATACGCCGTTGCGGCAAGCAATGCATCGACGACGGCAGCCTGGATCTGGCGAAGGTCACCGCTGTGCTCGACGAATGCATCGATGAATCCATGCGCGTGCTGGCCACCGACCTGATGCTGCCGGCTCCCCCGGAAGCGGCCCAGGAAACCTTGCGGTATGTGCTGGATGGTCAGCGCGTGGTCGAGCGCGGTTACCAACTGGCCAACAACGGCAATTACTGGCGTTACCGTAACCTCTACGGCGCGGTGAAATCAGTCCCGGTGCCGTTCGAAGATGCGCTGACGCAAGCGCAGTTGCAGAAGGTTTATGCGCACTAGCTTCGCAGGTCATGCCCGCACTGCTCGTGGGCATGAAAGTCAGCGCACAATCTTGTCCACATGAATCCCCAGCTTCTTCAACCGATACCAGAAGCTGCGTTCGGAAATCCCGATCAACTGCGCCGCGGCTGCCTGCACGCCGTTGCTCTGTGCCAGCGCCGCCAGAATGTAGGTTTTTTCCACCTCGGCCAGCGCCGCTTCCAGGTCTGCCGGCACGCTGCCCTCAGCGATCAACGTGGCGCCGTCGGCGGAGCTTGAAGCAAACAGGTACGCCGGCAGGTCTTCCTCTTCAATCACCGCGCCCGAGGCGACAATGGTCGCCCGCTCCACGCAGTTTTGCAGTTCGCGAATATTCCCCGGCCACGAATACCGGGCCATGGCCTGCAACGCCTGCGGGCTGAAACCGCTGAAACGTTTGCCGGCCGCAGCCCCCAGCGTGTGGGCGAAATGCCGGGCCAGCGGCGCAATGTCTTCAACCCGTTCGCGCAGGGCCGGCAGCGGAATCGGGAAGACGTTGAGGCGGTAGTAAAGGTCTTCGCGAAACTCCTTGTTGGCCACCGCGTCCAGCAGGTTTTTGTTGGTCGCCGCGATCACCCGTACATCGACCTTGCGCTCGCGGGGATCGCCCACCGGTTCGATCACTCGTTCCTGTAAGGCCCGAAGGATTTTTGCCTGCAAGGCCAGCGGCATTTCGCCGATTTCATCGAGAAACAGCGTGCCCTTGTCAGCCTGCTGGAAGCGCCCGACGCGATCCGCCACCGCGCCGGTAAACGCGCCTTTGCGGTGGCCGAACATTTCGCTTTCCAGCAGCCCTTCGGGGATTGCCGCGCAGTTCACCGCGACAAAAGGCTTGTCGGCGCGATTGCCGTGGGTGTGGATCGCCCGGGCGACCATTTCCTTGCCGGTGCCGCTTTCGCCGGTCAACAGAATGGTCGCGTTGCTTTCGCGCACCGAGTCGATGGCGTGCAGCACCCGTCGAAAGCTTGGGCTGTCGCCGATCAGGCTGTCGATCTGCCGGTGTTCGTCGAGCTCGGCGCGCATGCGCTGGTTGTCTTTGAGAATGTCGCGAAATTGCAGGGCCTTGTTGACGGTGATGTCCAGCTCATCAATGTCGAACGGCTTGGCGATGTAGTCGAAGGCGCCGTTGCGCATCGACTGCACGGCGTTTTTCACCGTGCTGTAGGCGGTCATGACGATCACCGGCAACTGCGGAAAACGGCTTTTGATTTCCGCCAGCAGTTGCGGGCCGTCCATGCCGGGCATGCGCCAGTCGCTGATCACCAGGTCGATGTCTTCGCACTCCAGCACCTTGAGCGCGTGCAGGCCGTTGCCGGCGGTGAACACCACAATGCCGTTCTGACTGAGCGCCGAGGCCAGCAGGTCGCAGAGCTTGGGCTCGTCGTCGACCACCAGTACGTTATGTGTCATCGCTGCCCTCGTCGAAGTCTTCACCGTTGGCCGGAATGTACAGGGTGAATGTGGCCCCGGCATCTTTTTCACTGACGCATTCGATGCGCCCGTCATGACTCTCCATGATCGAGAACACCTTGGCCAGACCCAGCCCGGTGCCCGAGGCCTTGGTGGTGACGAACGGTGTGAAGATCCGTTCGAGCATGTCCGGTTCAATGCCTTGGCCGGTGTCGCTGATGCTGATCACCGTGTAGTGCCGGTCGCTGCTGATGCCCAGGGTCAGCCGCCCACCGTCGGGCATGGCGTCGATGGCGTTGACGATCAGGTTCAGGCCGGCCTGCTTGATTTGCCGCGCGTCGGCGTAAAGCGTCGCGGTGGGCGATTGATCATCGATTTGCACATCGATGTTGTGGCTGGCCAGCTCCGGCGCGCAGAAGCCGGCCAGTTCATCCACCAGCGGGCGTGCCAGTTGGGTCGAGCGCATCGGTGCGCTGGGTTTGGCGAAGTCGAGGAAGTCGGTGATCAGGTCGTTGATCCGGCTGACTTCGCTGACCACGTATTCCAGATGACGCTTGTCGGTCTCGGGCAAATCGGCGCGCCGGTGCAGCAGTTGCGTCGCGGTTTTGATGATGCCCAGCGGGTTGCGGATTTCATGGGCCAGGCCCATCGCCACTTCGCCCAGCGCATGCAGGCGGTCACGCCGACGCAGTTGCGATTCCAGATGCTGCAACTCGCCGAGGCGTTCGCTCATGTGGTTGAAGGTGCTGCTCAGTTCCGCCAGTTCGTCGCCGCCGGTGACCGGCAGGCGTTGGCGATAATCCCCGGCGATCACCGCTTGTACGCCTTTGGATAGCCCGCGCAACGGCTTGGTCAGGCGCTGCGAAACCAGCCAGCCGACCGCCAGGGACGCCGCCGAGCTGAGCAGGAAAATCAGGATGAACAGGTTGCTCTGATTGACCAGCCCGACCAGGCTGGTGTGGCGCAACAGGCCGCTGAAAATCACCCCTTGCAGCTCGCCGTTTTCGTTGAGGATCGGCCGGTAGATGCCGCTGTAGCGGTTGGTGAATTGTTCGATTGGCTGTTTGGTGCTGCGCAGGATCTGTTCGATTTTTTCCGGCACGGCCGCCGGGTGGTCCTCGAAGCGCTGGGTGGAAAAAATCTCCGAGAAGTCATTGGCCTTGGCCAGATACAGGCGCAGGTCCAGCGAGTGCACGTCGGCCACGCTGGTGAGGAAACTGTTGTCGAGGTAGGTGGCAATCACCAGTTTGTACTCGACGCCGTCCTGATCCGTTTCGAAGGTCGAGACCACCGTGCCGGTCGCCACGCCACCGACTTGCAGGGTTTGCAGCACCGCCTTGGGCGCGGTGCTGATCTGGCGGACGATGTCGTCGGCGGCGGTGCTGAACACCACTTTGTGATCGCTGGCGCGCACCAGCGCCACGACGTCGATGCCCATGGAGTCGGCGATGTCGGTGGTGAGTTTGTCGTGTTTGTTCGCCAGCCGATCGGTGGGCGGGCGCGTGTAACGCAGGAATAGCTGCGCGACCCGGGCGTTGTCGCGCAGGATTTCGCTGATCTCGTCCTCGACGATCTTGGTCGATTCCTGCAGCCAGATGCGTACGTTGCTGTCGAAAATCTGCGACAGCGTGGTGGCCGCCAGTTCGGCGGCGATCATCGTCGGAATGACGCTGACCAGCCAGAACGCCAGCACCAGTTTGCGCTGCAGGCTCCAGCCGGAGAGGGCGAAAGGTCGAGCGTTGGTGCGTGAGTCTTTGGTCATTGTGCTTCGCTTATTGCTGCTCGCTGATCGCGGCGGCCATGGCAGGGTCGGAACGGTCCGGTCGGATAAACAGTTTCACCACACGCAACAGGCTGTCGAGCAAGCGGTTGCGATGGCGGAAAAACACGGTGTTGCCGGTAAACGAGCAACCCAGGCGCAGCTTACTGGCATAACCGGCCTGGCCGCACGCGTAGATCGGGATGCCGTGCTCAATACAGTAGTCGACATTGGCCAGCCAGCTGCGCACGTAGAGATTGTGTTCACGGGTCCGGGCCAGGTCGTGGGCGAAGAACTTGTCGACCAGGCGCTGTTCGTCGAACAGCACAAGGTTGAACGCCACCAGCTCTTCGCCGACCCAATACAAAACGCACGCGGCACGTTCATCGAGGTGTTCCAGGACCTGGCGGAAGTAGCCGGGCGGCAGGCGTTCGAAGGTCAGGTCGCTGCGGCTCAGCGTGGCCTCGTAAAGCGCCATCATGCGCGGCAGCAGGTCATCGACCGAGCGCCGCCATTCGATGCGCGGCCCCTGGCCACGCAGGGTGCGGCGCAGGTCTTTGCGGGTGGATTTGCCGAGCGTGCCGAGGTAGGCGTCCACCGAGCCAAAACGGATCGGCAGCTCGGCGCTGGGCAGGCCGGGCATGCTTTGCAGACCCGCGTCCTGACACACCTGCAACCATTGCGGGTCGCGGTGAGAAGCATCCTTGACGGCCAGCAAACCGACCCCGGCCTGATCGGCGTCGTGGCGCGCCAGCCGTAATAATTGCTGAAGCAGGTCCACGCGCCGGGCCGCGTCGATGTGCGGTGCGGTCCCGACATGGCACTGCTCGGCCACCGGTGAACCGAGGGCATACAGGCGCACATCGAACAGCCCCGGCCACACGCGGCGCAGGCGTTCGCTGATGCGTTTGCCCAGCCCCTGAACCGTGGTGTCCAGCGAGTAAGCGGTGGTGAACGCCACGGCTGCCGCGATCAGTACCTCGTCTTCGTACAGCGCCAGATAGCGCCATTGAAAGTCTGCGATGCCGGCCCGTTCAACCGCCCGGTAGTAATTCCAATCCTCCAGCTCGGCAGGGAAGCAGGCATTCCAGGCATCGCGGCCAATGGCCTCGATCGTCGAAAAGGCAAGGGCTGTGATCACATCGTTTCCTTAAGGTGTTACCGCCTCACCCGGTCCGTAGGAGCTGCCGGAGGCTGCGATCTTTTGATCTTATAGATCAAGATCAAAAGATCGCAGCCTCCGGCAGCTCCTACCGGGATCGTGGATTTCGTCAGCTTCAGGCCAGTTGCCGATAGTCCTGGCGCATGGGTTTCGGGGCGCGGCGCTGTTGAATGAAACGTTGCCGGATGAAGTCCGCGCTCAGCTCCACCACGCGGCGGTATTGCAGGTCGACGGTGATCATGTGGTAGCAGTCGTCGAGCAGAACCTTCACCACCGGACCGCCGAGTTTGCGTTCCACATAATCGGCGTTCCAGCGGCTGGTGATGTCGTCTTCGCGCGAGTGCAGCACCAGCGTTTGCGTGGTGATCTGCGGCATGCGTTTTTTCACCGCCGCCACCAGTCGATGCAGTTCCCGGACACTCACCCCGGACATGGTCAGCAGCCCGGCATTGCTGCTCTCGCCAGCCTTCATCTGCCGCTCGACGACCGCTCGCAAGCGTTCGTCCTTGATGCCAAAAGGTGATTTTTCGTTGAAGCGGCATAGGTGCACGCCAAACGGAATCGCCATCAGCAACGGCGTGAGCACCGCGACTTTGGGCATGTTCCAGCCGTCGTAACGCAGGGTCGTCGAATACAGCAACAAGCCTTCGATCTGCCCCGGATGCTCGGCGGCGAGGTACATCGACAGCACCGCGCCCATCGACAAACCGCCGACGAACACGTGCTCGTGTTTGCGCCGCACACCGATGAAGGTATTGCGTGCGCTCTCGTACCAGTCACGCCAACCGGTGGCTTGCAGGTCGGCGTTGTCTCCGCAGTGTCCGGCCAGCGTCGGCACGTACACCGTGCAGCCCGCCTTGGCCAGGCCGATGGCGACCCGACGCAACTCGGTCGGGGTGCCGGTGAGGCCGTGGATCAACAACACCGCGACCTCCCCGCTGCCGAGAACGAAACCGGCGCTGCCTTCGCCCATGTCGATCTCTTGCTCGTTCATCGTGTCATCGCCCGATGCAGCAAGCGGTCGAGCAGGGCGATGCCCAAATCGATTTCCGGATAGCTGATTTCCAGCGACGGCGCGAGGGTGATGACGTTCTTGTAGTAACCGCCCACATCGAGAATCAGGCCCAGGCGTTTGCCGTCGATTTCGATGTCGCCCTTCATGCCTTCTTCGACCATGAAATCGAGCGTGGCCTTGTCCGGCGTGAAACCGTCCGGGCCGCAGATTTCACAGCGCAGCGCCAGGCCCAGGCCGTCGACGTCGCCGATGATCGGGTAGCGTTTCTGCAAGTCTTTCAAACCTTCGAGGAAGTACTTGCCCTTGTTCATGACCATCGCGCCGTAGTCGACTTCGCTGGTCATCTTGAACATTTCCAGGCCCACCGCTGTGCCCAACGGGTTGGAGGCGAACGTCGAGTGGGTCGAGCCTGGCGGGAAGATTTTCGGGTTGATCAGCTCTTCTTTTGCCCAGATGCCGCCCAGCGGGTTGAGGCCGTTGGTCAGCGCTTTGCCGAAGACGATGACGTCGGGTTTGACGTCGAAGTGCTCGATCGACCACAGCTTGCCGGTGCGATAGAAGCCCATCTGGATTTCGTCGACCACCATCAGAATGCCGTGCTGGTCCAGCACATGCTTGAGTTCGCTGTAGAAGTTCATCGGCGGAATCACGTAGCCACCGGTGCCCTGGATCGGCTCGACGTAGAACGCGGCGTATTCGCTCTGGCCGACTTTCGGGTCCCAGACGCCGTTGTATTCGGTCTCGAACAGGCGGGCGAATTGCTGCACGCAATGGCTGCCGTATTCTTCCTTGGTCATGCCTTTCGGGCCACGGAAGTGATACGGGAACGGGATGAAATTGGCGCGCTCGCCGAAGTGGCCGTAGCGGCGGCGATAGCGGTAGCTGGAGGTGATCGACGACGCGCCGAGTGTGCGCCCGTGGTAACCGCCCTCAAACGCGAACATCAGGCTCTTGCCGTTGGTGGCGTTACGCACGACTTTCAGCGAGTCCTCGATGGACTGCGACCCGCCGACGTTGAAGTGCACGCGACCGTCGAGGCCGAATTTTTTCTTCGCGTCGACCGCGATCATTTCCGAGAGCTCGATCTTGCCTTTGTGCAGGTACTGGCTGGCGATCTGCGGCAGGGTATCGATCTGCTGTTTCAGCGCATTGTTCAGGCGCGGGTTGGCGTAACCGAAGTTGACCGCCGAGTACCACATTTGCAAATCGAGGTAGGCCTGGTCTTCGGTGTCCCAGACGTAGGAGCCTTCGCATCGGCTGAAGATACGCGGCGGGTCGATGTAGTGAACGGTGTCGCCGTAGGAGCAGTATTTGGCTTCTTTATCCAGGAGGATCTGGTCTTCTGCGGTGGCGATTCGAATATCAGACATGGTGGAGGAGTTCCTGATTTTCTGCGTTGAAGGTTTCTACGTTGAAAGAGGTGGCATTGGCGGCGTTGGCGCTTGGCAGCAAGGCCAGCAACGCAGGCAGTTCGGCGAAGCTTTCGAAGCGCGCATAGGCGATGCCGTTGCGCTCGCAGTGCTCGGCCAGGCGATCCTTGGCGAACACGAAATCGGCGGTGGCGGCCACGCACATGTCGGACTGGCCGTCGCCGATTACCAGTACCCGTTTGGTGCTGGGGGTGGACTTGCATTTGCAGTTGCCGGAGGCGGCGCGGCAGGCGTCGCTGGCATGGGGGAAGTCGATGCGCCAACTGTCGTGATCGAGCTGGCGCAGGCGATTGGCGAGGATCGGCAAGAGGCTGACGTAGTTGCGCGCCAGGATCCGTGCGATGCCTTGCTCGATGCCGTCGCTGACCACTTCGAGGGACGCGCCTAGGCCGATCACGTGGTCGACGAAGTCGGGGAAGTCCGGGTCGATCTCGACTGTGTCGAAGAACCCGAGCAGCTCGGACGGTGTGGCCTTGACCAGCGAGAGCTGGCGGCTGAGGCATTCACGGGAACCGATGTCGCCCGCCAGCCACTCGTTTTCAATCGCTTCCCAGCTCGGGTCGGCGAACCGTTGGAGGATGCTGTCGATCACGTCGGTGCGGGTGATGGTCCCGTCGAAATCACACACGATATGCCAGTCAATCATCTGCGTTACCTATCTTGTAAAAAGTGTGCGCCGGGTGTGCTGTCTGCGCTGCACAGGGGGTAGAGCAGGGACTGTGCCAACCGGGTTTGGCCCAGCTGGGGCGGGGTTCTGGCGTGTGTTCGTGTCTTCGAAGCTACAATTTTTGTAGGTCGCTACAAACAACATGAGTGCTTGCGCCGGGAGCGCGATCCGGGGATTGATGCGCGCATGTCCCGTTCAAGGAATTGCCTCATGTCGAGGATCACTGTTGCTCTATTCGCCGCGCTGACGTGCCTTTCGGCCAACGTTTCAGCAGACGGCATCACCGGCGAAGCAGGGGTTGGCCTCAGCTATCAGCCGCACGACCCAACCGGCAGCCGTTACGAAACCCGGCCCGTGCCGTACCTCGATCTGGACTGGGGCGATGTCAGCCTGAGCACCGATGACGGGCTGACCTGGGACGCGTTCAACGCAAGTGGCTTCAGCGCCGGGCCGTTCCTGAATTACCTGCCGGGACGGACCTCCAACGGTGAGCTGCAAGGCTTGCGCGATGTGCCGGACATGGGCGAAGTGGGCGGGTTTGTGCAGTACGCACCGGCCGATTTCTGGCGGGTATTTGCTTCCGTTGGCCAGGCGG
>NZ_JAHBDB010000023.1:0-83579 GCF_019956105.1 Pseudomonas sp. BF-RE-25 | reverse complement strand
TATAAGAGACAGGCGGTGGGTCAGTCGACATAAAGTCCGACTGACCCACCGCATTCGCGAGCAAGCCCGCTCCCACAATGGTTCTGACAGATTTGGGTAAAACCGCTGACCGCCCGCAGAATGACCGAACACTGGAAATCAATGAAGTACGTCAAGTCAAGGTCATCAGCTTCAGTGTTCAGATAAGAGCGCCCGTACTTCACCGGCGCATTGCGCAACAAAATGCTGATCGCAATGTAACGAAAGGCAGAGAAGTCACTCTTGAACATGTACCAGTAGAACAACGCCCGCGCGACCCGCCCGTTCCCATCACGGAAAGGATGCTCATAGCCCAAGGCAAAATGCAGCGCGATGCCTTTGATCAGTGGGTGAAGGTATTCCACGTGCTCAGGATCGTTGTGCGACTGGTTGATCCACTTCGCCAGCAACTGCAATCGTGACATCACCCCCGCTGCAGGAGGGGGAGTATGAACGGTGTTGCCTTCGCCATCCTGCACCACCACGTCATCGTTGCCCCTGAACTCCCCTGGCGAGTATTGCGCATCATCAATGCCTTCGACGCCAACCCGGTGCATGTCCAAAATCAGCGCGACACTCAGGGGTTCATAACGTTTCTCCCAGGCGAAGTTCATCATTTTGAAATTGCCGATCACCATTCGCTCATCCGGCGTGCGCGGCCGGCGCTTGCGCTTGAGCATGTCCTTGGCCACACGCGTGGTCGTCGCTGCACCTTCGAGTTGGCTGCTGCTGATCGCTTCGTCTTCGATCAGATCATTCAACAGATAGCTGAAATGCGCATGCTCGCCGATCTGACTGGTCATGAATTCCAGTGCAGCCGTTGTGGTTTGTCGATCGACGGCGGAAACCGCCTTGTGCGCCAGCGGCGTGAGCATAAAGTTACCCCACCGAACAGGCTCGCCCAGCGGCAAAAGACTTGAGTATTGTACCGTTCTGGCTTTCTTTACCAGCGCCCAACACAGGTTCGAATCCAGCCCCGGCGCCCAGCGATAACGCAATTCATCGAAGGGAAGATAGCGTCCCTGATCATCCAGCGGTTTGAGCAGGGCGAGGTAATCCGAGAGGCGTTCTTTGTGGGGTGACTTCCCCAACAGGTCGAACACCGGATCGGTCCGCCCCTTCAGCTTCGGTGGCTTTTTCATTATTGCTGTCTCAAAACCTCATGAAACTGAGGCTTGAGTACAGCATTCAGGTCCCTCTGACTCAATATCAGAGGTTTCTGAAATACTTGTAGGAGCCGGCTTGCCGGCGATCGCATCACCGCGGTGCATCAGATACACCACGGTGAATGGATCGCCAGCAAGCCGGCTCCTACAGGGTCAGGCGGGTTCTTTCTTGATGCGGAACCACGCCGCATACAGCGCCGGCAAAAACAGCAACGTCAACGCCGTCGCGACAATCAATCCACCCATGATCGCCACCGCCATCGGCCCGAAGAACACGCTTCGTGACAGCGGGATCATCGCCAATACGGCGGCGAGTGCGGTCAGCACGATCGGCCGGAAACGGCGCACTGTGGCTTCGATAATCGCCTGCCACGGTTTGAGCCCGGCGGCGATGTCCTGCTCGATCTGGTCTACCAGAATCACCGAGTTACGCATGATCATCCCGGACAGCGCGATGGTCCCGAGCATGGCCACGAAACCGAACGGCTGGCGGAACACCATCAGGAACAGGGTCACCCCGATCAATCCCAATGGCGCTGTAAGAAACACCATCACCGTGCGTGAGAAGCTTCGTAGTTGCAGCATCAACAACGTCAGCACCACCACGATGAACAGCGGCACACCGGCCTTCACCGAATTCTGCCCACGGGCGGAATCTTCCACGGTGCCGCCGACTTCCAGCAAGTAGCCGTCAGGCAGTTCCGCGCGGATCGGATCGAGCGTCGGCATGATCTGCTGCACCAGCGTCGCCGGTTGTTCCTTGCCATAGATATCGGCGCGGACCGTCACGTTCGGCAAGCGATTGCGGTGCCAGATGATGCCCTCTTCAAAACCGTATTCCAGCGTCGCGATCTGCGACAACGCCACGCTGCGACCGTTGTCGGTCGGCACCGCCAGGCTCGGCAGCAACGACAGTTCAGTGCGCTCATGCAACGTGCCGCGCAGCAGGATTTCGATCAACTCGTTGTCTTCGCGGTACTGACTGACGCTGGAACCGGTCAGCGAGCTTTGCAGAAACTTCGACAGGTTCGCGGTGCTCACGCCGAGCGCACGGGCGCGGTCCTGATCGACGTTCAGATAAACCACTTTGCTCGGTTCTTCCCAGTCCAGGTGGACGTTGGCCACATGGGGATTCTCACGAACCTTGGCCGCCACTTTTCGAGCCAGGGCGCGGACGTCCTCGATGTGTTCGCCGGTGACCCGGAACTGCACCGGATAGCCCACTGGCGGGCCGTTTTCCAGACGCGTCACCCGCGAACGCAGGGCCGGGAATTGCTCGTTGAGGGTTTCGATCAGCCAGGTGCGCAGGGTTTCGCGGTCCTCGATGGTCTTGGCCAGGACGACAAACTGGGCGAAGCTCGCCGCAGGAAGTTGCTGATCCAGCGGTAGGTAAAAGCGCGGCGAACCGGTACCGACGTAGGCCACGTAATTATCGATGCCGGCGTGATCCTTCAGTAAACCTTCAAGGCGTTTAACCTCGTCGGCGGTGTTGCTCAGCGAAGCGCCTTCGGCCAGTTTCAGATCGACCATCAACTCCAGTCGTCCCGAGGCCGGGAAAAACTGCTGCGGTACAAAACGGAACAACACGATGGACGCGATAAACAACACCACTGTCAGCGTGATCACCGTTTTGCGCCAGCGCACGCACCACTCCACCAGGCGTCGGACACGTTCATAAAAAGGCGTGGCGTAGGGATCAGGCTGACCAATGCCGTGTTTCGCTGCGTGAATCTTCGCCAGGTCCGGCAGGAGTTTTTCCCCCAGATACGGCACGAAAACCACGGCGGCAATCCACGACGCCAGCAGCGCGATGGTCACTACCTGGAAGATCGAACGCGTGTACTCGCCAGTGCCCGATTGCGCAGTGGCAATCGGCAGGAAACCGGCGGCCGTGATCAGCGTGCCGGTGAGCATCGGGAACGCGGTGCTGGTCCAGGCGTAACTCGCGGCTTTGATCCGGTCAAAGCCCTGCTCCATTTTGATCGCCATCATTTCCACGGCGATGATCGCGTCGTCCACCAGCAAGCCCAACGCCAGCACCAGCGCGCCAAGGGAAATCTTGTGCAGGCCGATGCCCAGGTAATACATGCAGGCGAAGGTCATCGCCAACACCAGCGGAATCGCCAGCGCCACCACCATGCCGGTGCGTACGCCGAGGGAGAAGAAGCTCACCAACAGGACGATGGCCAGGGCTTCGACCAACACTTGTACAAACTCACCGACACCGGTTTTCACCGCGGCGGGTTGATCGGAAACCTTGCGCAGTTGCATGCCGGCCGGAAGGTTTTTCTGGATCCTGGCGAACTCGATTTCCAGCGCCTTGCCCAGCACCAGAATGTCGCCGCCGTCCTTCATCGCCACGGCCAGACCGATGGCGTCTTCGGCCATGAAGCGCATGCGCGGCGCCGGAGGATCGTTGAAACCACGACGCACGTCCGCGACGTCGGAGATACGGAACGTGCGATCACCGACGCGAATCGGGAAGTTCCTGATCTCTTCGACCGTCTGAAAATTCCCCGAAACCCGTAGCTGCAATCGCTCACTGGTGGTTTCAAAGAAACCGGCCGTGGACATCGCGTTCTGCTCTTCAAGCGCCTGCTGCACCGCCGCCAACGGCAGACCGAGGGTGGCGAGTTTGACGTTGGAAAGTTCGATCCAGACCTTCTCGTCCTGCAACCCGAGCAGGTCGACCTTGCCTACATCCTTGACCCGTTGCAGCTGAATCTGGATGCGGTCGGCGTAGTCCTTGAGCACCGCGTAATCAAAACCGTCGCCGGTCAGCGCGTAGATGTTGCCGAAGGTGGTGCCGAATTCATCGTTGAAGAACGGGCCCTGAATGCCCGGTGGCAAGGTATGACGAATGTCGCCGATCTTCTTGCGGACCTGGTACCAGAGATCCGGAATCTCCACCGAGTGCATGGAGTCACGCGCAACGAACGTCACCTGGGATTCACCCGGTCGAGAGAACGACACGATGCGCTCGTACTCGCCGGTTTCCATCAGCTTCTTTTCAATGCGCTCGCTGACCTGGCGCGACACTTCCTCGGCGGTGGCCCCCGGCCAGTTGGTGCGGATCACCATGGCCTTGAAGGTGAACGGCGGGTCTTCGCTCTGGCCCAGTTTGGTGTAGGAAAGTGCGCCGACGATGGCCAGCAACAGCATCAGGAACAGTACGATCTGGCGGTTACGCAGCGCCCATTCGGAAAGATTGAAACCCATCAGGGATTACTCCTTGCCCGCTAGATTGACCACGCGGTTGGAGCGATCCACCGGGCGCACTTGCTGCCCGTCGTGAAGCACATGCACACCGGCCGCCACCACCCAGTCACTGGCGTTCAGGCCTTCGAGCACCGGCACGGTTTTCTCGCCGAACGGGCCGACCCGGACCGGCGCTTTCTTCAGGGTGTTGTTGGCGCTGAGCACCCAAACGTAAGTGGCACCGTTTTCGGCGGTAACCGCCGAGAGCGGTACCGACAGCGCCACGACGTCGGCAGTCTGGATAAACACCCGGGCGCTCTGGCCGAGCTCGGCCGGAACCTTGCCGGCGTTGAAGGCAATGCGGGCAGCGAAGGTGCGGGATTTCGGGTCGGCGGCAGGCGACAACTCACGGATGCGCCCGGCAAAACGCTGGTCAGGTTGTGTCCAGAGTTCCACAGACACCGGCTGGCCGACCTTGAAACGACCGAAGCTCTGTTCCGGCAGGCTGATCAACACTTCGCGCTCGCCATCGGTGGCGAGGGTAAACACGGTTTGACCGGCGGCGACGACTTGCCCGACTTCCACCGCACGCTTGGCCACCACACCGTCCTGAGGCGCACGCAGCACAGCGTAGCTGGCCTGGTTGGTCGAGACGTTGAATTCGGCCTTGATCTGCTTCAGGCGCGCTTCACCGGATCTGTATAGATTTTCGGAATTGTCGTACTGCGAGCGGCTGACCATCTGACGATCCATCAGAGTCTTGTAGCGATCGCGCTCGGCACGTACGAGATTGAGATTGGCTTCGGCCGCCGCGACCTGAGCGCGGGTGGCCTCCAGTTGCAGGCGGACGTCCTGGGGATCGAGTTCGGCCAGCGGTTGATCGGCCTTGACCCGCTGCCCTTCTTCGACCAGTCGTCGGCTGACTTTGCCGCCAATGCGAAACGCCAGATCCGGCTCGTAGCGAGCACGGACTTCACCGGGATAGCTTTCCATCGCCTGTGTCGAAGGCTCTGGCTGCACCACCATGGCCGGTCGGACGGTGACTTGCGGTGCCTCTTCGTGACCACACGCAGACAATAAAAGCGCCAGACTGACTGGCAATGCGAGGGGCAAGGCATAGCGGAACATGGTGAAGGACCTTTCGCTAATGGTGCTTGGAATAATTATACTGACCAGTATGTTATTAATAGCAAACTCACCAGTCCAGTATTAAAAGCGAATAATGCCGAACAACTTTTCAGCACCCAATGGTCCGGGCCGCCCCAAGGATCTGGCCAAACGCCAGGCAATCCTCGATGCGGCGAAAATCCTGTTCCTGAGCAATGGCTATGCGAGCACCAGCATGGACGCCGTCGCGGCTGAAGCTGGCGTGTCGAAGCTGACCGTCTACAGCCATTTCAACGACAAGGAGACGCTGTTCTCCGCCGCCGTTGTCGCCAAATGCGAAGAGCAATTGCCTACGCTGTTTTTCGAATTGCCTGACGGCATTTCAGTGGAAACGGTGTTGTTGAATATCGCGCGCGGTTTTCATCACCTGATCAACAGCGATGAATCGGTGAACCTGCACCGGCTGATGATGACGCTGGGCAGCCAGGACCCGAAACTCTCGCAGATCTTCTTCGAGGCCGGGCCGGAGCGCATGCTGCATGGCATGGAACGGCTGCTGACCAAGGTTGATCAGAGCGGTGTGTTGAGCATCGACAAGCCACGTAACGCTGCCGAGCATTTCTTTTGCCTGCTAAAGGGCGCGGGGAATTTCCGGTTGTTGTATGGCTGTGGCGAGCCGTTGACCGGGGATGCGGCGGAGGAACATGTGCGGGAAGTGGTGGAGTTGTTTATGCGGGCTTATCGACCAGAGACAGCCTGATAATTATTGGTTGTCTGGTTTGGCCTCTTCGCGGGCAAGCCTCGCTCCTACAGGGGCCGCGGTGCTTTTGTAGGAGCGAGGCTTGCCCGCGAAGGGCGCGACGCGGTCTTAAGGCTTGAGCGCCTTCTTCGGATAAATGTCATACCGACTGGATTTCCCGTCCAGCGCATGGCTCGGCTTCGGCCCGGCAATGCACGGCGCCTTGCGCGGACGCTTCACCACCACCCGGTGGCTGGCCAATGCCAACGCCGCTTCGAGCAACGCCGGCGCATCCGGGTCATCCCCCACCAACGGCCGGAACAGGCGCATTTCCTTCTTCACCAGCGCAGTTTTCTCACGATGGGGAAACATCGGGTCGAGGTAGATGACCTGCGGCGGCTCGCCTTCCCAGTTGCGCATGACTTCGATCGAGTTGCCCTTGAGCAATCGCATGCGCGCCACAATCGACGCCACGTCGAAATCTTCCGCGCCGCGTGCCAGGCCATCCTCAAGCAAGGCGCCAATCAGCGGCTGACGTTCGATCAGGCTCATCTCACAACCCAGGCTCGCCAGCACGAACGCGTCCTTGCCCAGCCCCGCCGTGGCGTCCAGCACCCGCGGGCGCACGCCCTGGGCGATGCCGACCGCCTTGGCGATCATCTGACCGGTGCCACCGCCGAACAACCGGCGATGGGCAGCACCACCCTCGACGAAGTCCACACGCACCGGTCCCGGTGCGTCCGGGCCGAGCTGTTGCAGTTGCAAACCCTGTTCACCCACCTGCAAGGCAAATTCGCCGTCATCGACCTGCAAAGGCAGGCCCAGGCGCTCGGCCCATTGCTCGGCCTGTGGCTGAAAAGCCGTGCCCAGGGCCTCGACATGGATGCGGCAAGCCGCCGGTTGCTCAATCATGGGAAAACACGCTCAAAAAAATTAATGATCGGCAGAAACGGCCGATAACAAAACTAACGAGCATTTTGCCAGAGCTGAGCGTCGACCGAGAGAAATGTCAGACATTCAACGCACATCGATAGGTTACATCTCGCCCCACGGCGATTTTGGCCTGCGAAACTCCCAAGCACTGAGCGGCGTCAGTCACCTGTGGCAGGATTTCTTTGCCCAGGCCCTGGCCGATCAGTCGGGCGATGTCGTGCCGGCGTCTCTCAACTTTCCACCGGTCGATCTCGAAAGCCCGGAAGAACCCACGGTTGGCAGTGAACTGCTGGCGCACATCGTTTCCCAGCGCGAATGCGATGTGAAGGAAACCCAGGTCAAGCCACCCGAGCCGCTGTTCCTGCCGATCGCCGAGTTCGAAATGGACCTGGCCGACAAACCATTCCCACCGTTCCCACCGGAAGAAATCGCTGCCCAGCAAAAGCAGCAGAACTTCGAAAGCGGCTGGGTTCGCCCGATCGTACTGACGGCGGGGCAACCCGTGCCAGAAGCCGGTCCGGCGCCGCAACCACGCCCACTGCACCTGCCGATCGCCGAATTCGAAATGGACCTGCTGGACAAGCCATTCCCGCCGTTCCCGCCGGAAGAGCTGGCGGAACAACAGAAAAACTTCGATTTCGATATCGGCTGGGCTCGCCCGATCGTGCTGCAGAACCTGCGCATCGCCGCCTGACCCTCAGCGACACCCTCTCCTCACGCAGCCGCATCAGCTTGTAGCGGGTGAGCGATCACCCGCAAAAACCGCGTTGTCAGCCTTTGAACAATTGATTGGCCTGTGCGTACGGCATCGACCGCGAGGTAAAGCCGAACGTGCCCGAGGTCTTGATCTCTTCGGCTGCGCGGTAGAATTCGCCAAGCGCTGCCAACGCAAGCGCCGAACCGACGCTGATGCGCTTGACGCCCATTTCGCTCAACTGCTCGACCGTCAGTTTCAACCCGCCGGACATCAACACATTGACCGGTTTCGGCGCCACGGCGCGCACCACCGCCAACACGTCTTCAGCACTGCGCAAACCCGGCGCATAGAGCACGTCGGCGCCCGCTTCGGCAAAGGCCTGCAAGCGGCGAATGGTGTCGTCCAGATCGGGATTGCCATGCAGAAAATTCTCGGCCCGGGCCGTCAACGTGAACGGGAACGGCAAACTGCGGGCGGCGGCGACGGCGGCTTCGATTCGCGCCACTGCATGCTCGAAGCAGTAAATCGGCGCGTCTGCACGTCCCGTGGCGTCTTCGATCGAACCACCGACAGCGCCTGCTGCAGCGGCTCGCAGAATGCTTTGGGCGCATTCGGCGGGATCGTCGGCAAAACCGTTTTCCAGATCGACCGCAACCGGCAGGTCCGTCGCCGCGACAATCGCCCGAACGTTCGCCAGGGTATCGTCCAGCGTCAGCCCGCCATCGGGTCGCCCCTGAGAAAAGGCAAAACCGGCACTGGTGGTCGCCAGCGCCTCGAAGCCCAGGTTGGCGAGCATTTTCGCCGAGCCGGCGTCCCACGGGTTGGGAATGACAAAAGCCCCGGCGCATTCATGCAGTGCTTTGAAGGCTTGGGCTCGAAGGGTTTGCGCATCCATTGGCAGGCTCCTGAAAAAGGCAGGGAATCCGCCTCAGAGCAGGCCAAGTTGCTCGGCGGCGGGCTCTCTGTATAGCTCAGGCAGCGGCGGCAAGCCAGATAAACGCAGCATCAGCTTTGCGTGAAAACGTTGCGCCAGTTTCGCCGCCAGCAGGTTGTCGGCGGTGTGCAGGAAGATATACGGCGTGCGCCCCTCTTCGATCCACAGGGCGATTTTCTCGACCCAGGGCACCAGGAACGGGTCGTTGGCTTCCAGTTGCGGATGGCCAATGAAGCGCACTTGCGGGAATTGCGTGAAGGCCGCCGGACGTGGCGGAACTCTGGGTTTCTTCGATTGGGCGTGGAGCACCGAAGGATCGGTGGACGTGCAGCTGAACAACGCCCGCGGATCGAGGCAGATACGTTCAACACCGCGATCCAGCAGCAGGCGATTGAGCGAACGCTCGGCCTCACCCTTGGCGAAGAAATCGTCATGCCGCACTTCGATGGCCAGCGGCCGGTCCACTGCGTCGATAAAACCCGCCAGCTCGTGCAATCGTTGCGGCGTGAAGCTTTTCGACAACTGTAACCACAGCGGCGACACCCGCTCGCCCAAAGGGCTGAGCAATTGCAGGAAGGTTTCGGTGGCGGTCAATTGTTCGCGCAGGTCACCGCCGTGGCTGATGTCGCCGGGGAATTTGGCGGTGAAGCGAAAGTCTTCGGGCATGATCTCGGCCCAACGCTGCACGATGCTGGCAGCCGGGCTCGCGTAGAAGGTCGTATTGCCTTCCACGGCGTTGAATACTTGAGAATACAGATTAAGAAATTCGGAGGTTTTCGCGTCTTGCGGATAAAGGTAATCGCGCCAGGCGTTTTCACTCCAGGACGGGCAGCCAAGGTAGTAAGGCAGCCGCATCAGATATACAGGTCGAGACCCATCACATCCGAATCCCAATCGACAAAATTGGCGGTGCTGAGGTAGCTGGCCAGGGCCATCGCGACGCTTTTGCTCATGGCGCGGTGGTAAATCATGTCTTGTTGGCGCGCCGGCAGATTGCTCAGGCGCTGCGCGGAGGCTTTGGCAGCGCGGGCGGCCATTTGCTCTTCCGAAGGGAATTCCAGCTCGCCCTCGATATCGACGGAATCGTCCTCAACCACATGCCCTTTGCGAGGCTTGCGCTTGATGGGGTAGGACTGAGAGGAAAGGCCGTCTATGCGCATAATGTCATGCTCGGTATCAGTGATGGCAGTTTAGTGGCGCATAGCCCACTTCGCAAACCGCTTGGTGATAACTAGAACACAGAATTGCGAAAAGGTTTAAAGGCGGGGGGATAAAACGACGATTGGTTACACCCATTAGATCGTCTTCGCGGGCAAGCCTCGCTCCTACAGGATTCACTCAAACCCTTGTAGGAGCGAGGCTTGCCCGCGAATGAGCCAACTCGGTTTCGGGTATCAACGCGCTTTCGGCGTCGCAACCTTGTCCCGCAGATAAACCGGCTGCGCCTCGTCCGCCACAATCGCTTCACCCCGTTCCCAGGCAAATCGCGCCAGGGTCAACAGGTCTTCGGCGTGAGGCAGCATGCCTGCGTCCTGACCGCTCAGGCTGACGGCGATGCGTTCGGCATAGCCCCAACCGGTGCCGGCGCCAAACCAGTCACCGCTGGCATCCGCCGGCAACGCCGCCACTTCCGGCGGCAATACGGCTTCCTTGCCGACCAGACGCATCTCACCCGCCGTTTCGCGGTAGCAGCCCCAGTACACTTCATCCATGCGCGCATCGATGGCGGCCGCGACCTGGCTCACACCGTGTTCGCGATACGCCCGCTGCGCCAGCACCGCGAGGTTCGACACCGGCAGGACCGGGCGATCCAGGGCAAACGCCAGGCCCTGTACCACGCCGATGGCGATACGCACGCCAGTGAATGCGCCCGGCCCACGGCCAAAAGCGATGGCATCGACCGCTTGCAAGGTGGTCCCGGCATCGGCGAGCAATTGCTGGATCATCGGCAACAGCTTCTGCGCATGCAGGCGCGGGATCACCTCGTAATGGCTCGTCACTTTGCCGTCATGCAGCAAGGCAACGGAGCAAGCTTCAGTCGCGGTGTCCAGGGCCAGCAAGGTGCTCATCGATGTTTCCGTAAGAGAGGTCAGAAAAAGTGCGTCAGTATAAACAACTACGGCCCGCAAGCGGGCCGTAGAAGATGAAGCGGTTCAGACTTTTCAGCTCAGCGCTTCAAGCACCTTGCCGGTGATCGCTTCAACCGAACCGACGCCAGCAATGTGGCTGTACTTCGGTTTGCCTTGAGCCGCCGACAGCTTCTGGTAGAAATCCACCAGTGGCTTGGTCTGCGAGTGGTAGACCGACAGGCGATGACGCACGGTTTCTTCAGTGTCGTCCTTGCGCTGCACCAGATCTTCACCGGTGATGTCGTCTTTACCAGCAACTTTTGGCGGGTTGTAGACGGTGTGGTACACGCGGCCGCTGGCCTCGTGAACACGACGACCAGCAATACGCTGAACGATTTCTTCGTCATCGACCGCGATTTCGACCACGTGGTCCAGCTCGACGCCGGCCTTCACCAGGGCTTCAGCCTGAGGAATGGTGCGCGGGAAACCGTCGAACAGGAAACCGTTGGCGCAATCCGCCTGGCTGATGCGTTCCTTGACCAGATTGATGATCAGGTCATCGGAAACCAGGCCACCGCTGTCCATGACGCTCTTGGCGATCAGGCCCAGCTCGGTGCCGGCCTTGACCGCAGCACGCAGCATGTCGCCGGTGGAGATTTGCGGGATGCCGAACTTTTCGGTGATGAACTTAGCCTGAGTACCTTTACCGGCCCCGGGAGCTCCCAGCAGAATGACGCGCATCGATGTGCTCCTCAATTTTTATATAGATAACAAAGGATTCGCCTCGTGGGGCCAATCTCAAAACAGGGTCGTGACCGCCCAAACGGCCAAAGGCTGATCAAGATACACAGCAGATCCTACGCACACAAGCCGTCGAAAGTCGGAGAAACCCGCGCCTTGCGTGACCTTGCGACGGGGTACCCCAAGTCGCAACCCCATCATTAAGTGTCGCCTTGCAGCACTTTCCAACCCCGCGCAAACCGGCACTCGACGCCCGCGTCGAGTGCCCGAACCCACGACGAAAACCTTAGCCGGTATTTCGCAAACCGGCGGCAATCCCCGCCACAGACACCAGCAACGCCTGTTCTACCGGGCTGCCCTGCGCCACTTCCTGCAGGCGCGAACGTGCCAGCAACTCCGCCTGCAATAGATGAAGCGGGTCGAGGTAGGTGTTGCGCAAGCGGATGAATTCGAGGGTAGCTGGGCTATGTGCCAGTAGCTGCGACTGACCGGTCAACCCCAGAACAATCGAACACGCCTGCGACAATAGGTCGCGTAAGTGCGCACCCAAAGGCAGCAGATCCGGCTCGACCAGCCGCTCATCGTAGGAGCGGGCGATATCCGCGTCGGCCTTGGCCAGGACCATCTCCAGCATGTCGATGCGCGTGCGGAAAAACGGCCACTGCTCGCGCATTTGCCCCAGCAGCTCGCCTTCGCCGCGCGCCAGCGCCTTGCTTAACGCGGCTTCCCAGCCGAGCCAGGCCGGCAACATCAAGCGGGTCTGGGTCCAACCGAAGATCCATGGGATCGCCCGCAGGCTTTCGATCCCGCCGGCGCGGCGCTTGGCCGGGCGACTGCCCAGTGGCAGGCGCCCCAACTCCTGCTCCGGGGTGGACTGGCGGAAATACTCGACGAATTGCGGATTTTCCCGCACCACGGCGCGGTAAGCACTGACACCGTCTGCCGCCAATTCGTCCATCAAATGGCGCCAGCCGGGTTGCGGTGGTGGCGGTGGCAACAACGTCGCCTCCAGCACCGCCGCCAGGTACAGGTTGAGATTTTGCTCGGCGATGTCCGGCAGGCCGAATTTGAAACGAATCATTTCCCCCTGCTCGGTGGTGCGGAAACGCCCCGCCACCGACCCCGGCGGCTGCGACAGAATCGCCGCGTGCGCCGGACCGCCACCACGCCCCACGGTGCCACCGCGACCGTGGAACAACAGCAACTCCACTTGCTGCTCGCGACAGATGTCGACCAGACGCTCCTGCGCCCGATATTGCGCCCAGGCCGCCGCCGTGGTGCCGGCGTCCTTGGCCGAGTCGGAATAGCCGATCATCACTTCCTGCGGGCCTTGCAGGCGCGCGCGATAACCCGGCAGCAGCAACAGTTTTTCAATCACCGGGCCGGCGTTATCAAGGTCGGCAAGGGTTTCGAACAGCGGCACCACGCGCATCGGCCGCAATACACCAGACTCTTTGAGCAACAGTTGCACGGCCAGCACGTCGGAAGCGGCGCCGGCCATGGAGATCACGTACGAACCAAGCGAAGCGCCCGGTGCGGCGGCGATTTCCCGGCACGTGGCGAGCACTTCAGCGGTGTCGGCGGAGGGTTTGAAATACGCCGGCAACAACGGCCGACGGTTATTCAACTCGCGCATCAGGAAGGCGATGCGCTCCTCTTCGCTCCAGTCTTCGTAGCGACCGAGGCCGAGGTAATCGGTGATTTCCGTCATCGCCGCCGTGTGACGGGACGAGTCCTGACGCACATCGAGGCGCACCAGGAACAAGCCGAAGGTCACCGCACGACGCAGGCAATCGAGTAGCGGCCCATCAGCGATCACGCCCATGCCGCACTCATGCAGCGACTGGTAGCAGAGTTCCAGCGGGTCGAGCAAATCGCGGTTGTTTTGCAGCACATCGGCGGGGGCCGGCGTGGCGGTTGTCAAGGATGTGTGGGCCCAGCTTCGAGTGGCGCGCAGGCGTTCGCGCAGTTGTTTAAGGACGGCACGATAGGGTTCGGCGCTGTCACCGGCCTTGGCTTTCAGCGCGTCGCTGGCTTGTTGCATCGACAGTTCGGCGGCGAGGTGATCGACATCGCGCACGTACAGATCGGCGGCCATCCAGCGTGCCAGCAGCAACACCTCACGGGTCACGGCAGCCGTGACGTTGGGGTTGCCATCGCGGTCGCCGCCCATCCACGAAGCAAAGCGAATCGGCGCGGCTTCCAGCGGCAAATGCAGGCCGGTGGCGTCATGCAGGGCTTTATCGGCCTTGCGCAAATAGTTCGGGATCGCTTGCCACAGCGAATGCTCGATCACCGCGAAACCCCATTTGGCTTCGTCCACCGGGGTCGGGCGGGTGCGGCGGATTTCTTCGGTGTGCCACGCTTCGGCGATCAGGCGCTGCAATTTCGATTGAATCTGCTCGCGCTCGGCGCTGGTCAGGTCGCGGTGATCCTGAGCGGCAAGTTGCGCGGCGATGGCGTCGTATTTCTGGATCAGCGTGCGGCGCGCGACTTCGGTCGGGTGCGCAGTCAAAACCAGTTCGATTTCCAGGCGCCCCAACTGTCGTGCCAGGGATTCGGCCGCATGACCTTCGGCCAGCAGGCGCGTTAGCAACTCCGGCAAGACACGCGCCTCGAACGGCGCGGGTTGGGATTCTTCTCGGCGATGGATCAGTTGATATTGCTCAGCGATGTTGGCCAGATTGAGAAACTGGTTGAACGCCCGCGCCACCGGCAGCAACTCGTCTTCGCTCAGCTGATTGAGGCTGGCGCTCAGTTCGGCGTCCATCGAACCGCGACGGTCGGCCTTGGCGCCTTTGCGGATCTGCTCGATTTTGTCGAGAAAATCGTCCCCGTACTGTTCACGAATGGTGTTGCCCAACAGCTCACCCAACAGGTGAACATCCTCGCGCAAGCGTGCATCAATATCGGTCATCAGCCGTTCTCCAGCGAAAAATCCGGGGTGCCTTGTGGTTCAAGAGTGCCGCCGTAAAGCGCTTCTTACAAGCACACGACGAAGGGACTTTAAACCCCGGGCACGCAAGCTAGTCTGAAGAGTAAGCCGCACAACGGCTTTCGCCGGCCATGGCCGGACACTTACCCGGCCTGCTACGAACAGGCGTGCCATGAGGTTTTTATGAAAATCCGCGAGCTTGCCCATCATTGGGAAGAAAACGCCAAGGGTCGCCTGACCGACACCGGCTACTCGATTCATCTGGATGTGGAGGCCGCCGCGCGCTTGGCGGCGATCATCGAGATGTACCCCAAGCGGCACCCTGAAGAACTGCTCGGCGAGTTGATCGGCGCGGCGCTCGAAGAGCTGGAAAAGAGCTTCCCGTACGTGAAAGGCTCGACCATCGTGGCCACCGACGAAGAAGGCGATCCGCTGTACGAAGACATCGGCCCGACCCCGCGTTTTCTCGCGCTGTCCCGGCGGCATTTGCACGATTTGTCGTCTGGTGAGGACAAGCAGAAGCACTGATTTCCTGCCTATAGATCCCCTGTAGGAGCGAGCTCGCTCGCGATGGTCGTCAACGAAAACGCGCAATACCTGAATGAGCGCGGCGTATCGGAATCCATCGCCAGCAAGCCGGCTCCTACAGGTGCGCGTCCCCCTTCGAAGCGCCAAAGTTCCCGATTTAGAGCCTTGTCCGTTCGGTCAAAGTTTTTTCGGGCGACAGGCCATCTTCTCTGAACTTTTAAAAAATGCCTCGGGTCGTAACCAGTAACCACGCCTGGGACGGCCGTTTCAAAACGCTTCGAAAATTGATGGTTGCGGCTCCTTGCCCAGGATGGATGTTCAGTTTTTCAGGAGTTATTCCAATGGAGTTGAAGACCATGAAGATCAACACTGCCAAGCCCGCTTCCACCCCCCTGCGCAGCCTGAAACTGGCCGCCCTGGCCATCGGCAGCAGCTTCGTTCTGGCCGGTTGCGCCGGTAACCCGCCGACTGAGCAATACGCCGTGACCCAATCGGCCGTGAACAGCGCCGTCAGCGCGGGCGGCACCGAATTCTCGGCGGTTGAGATGAAGTCCGCCCAGGACAAGCTCAAACAAGCCGAAATCGCGATGCACGACAAAAAGTACGACGAAGCCCGAGTGCTCGCCGAACAGGCCGAGTGGGACGCGCGCGTCGCCGAACGCAAAGCCCAGGCGATTAAAGCCGAACAGGCGGTGAAGGACTCTCGGATAGGGGTTCAGGAACTGCGTCAGGAAAGCCGGCGCACCGTGCAATAAGCGCCGCCACGACGTACTTCTTACTCGACTTAAAAGGACGATACCCACATGCGCAATCAATTGATGATCCCTGCCCTGCTGGCCGCAAGCGTAGCTCTGGCTGCCTGCTCGACGCCGCCTAATGCGAACCTTGAACAGGCCCGCACCAACTACAGCGGCCTGCAAGCCAACCCGCAGGCGAGCAAAGTCGCGGCACTGGAAACCAAGGACGCCAGCGATTATCTGGACAAGGCCGACAAGGCTTATCTGGACAAGCGAGACGCGAACGAGGTCGATCAACTGGCCTATCTGACCAATCAGCGTGTTGAAGTGGCGAAGCAAACCATCGCCCTGCGCACCGCTGAAGCCAATCTGAAGAATGCTGCGGCACAGCGAGCTCAGGCACGTCTGGATGCTCGCGACGCACAGATCAAACAGTTGCAGGACAGCCTGAACGCCAAGCAAACCGATCGCGGTACGCTGGTAACCTTTGGTGATGTGTTGTTCGCAACCGACCGTGCCGACCTGAAGTCCAGCGGCCTGGCGAACATCAACAAACTGGCGCAGTTCCTTCAGGAAAACCCGGACCGCAAGGTGATCGTCGAAGGCTACACCGACAGCACCGGCACGGCGTCGCACAACCAGTCGCTGTCCGAGCGTCGCGCCGGTTCCGTGCGCACGGCACTGGTGAAAATGGGCGTTGATCCTGCCCGCATCGTTGCCCAGGGTTATGGCAAGGAATACCCGGTTGCTGAAAACGGCGACGCTTCGGGTCGTGCCATGAACCGCCGTGTAGAAGTGACCATTTCCAACGACAACCAGCCGGTGATCCCGCGTTCGGCGGTGAGTGCCAACTAAGCTTCATGCCGTAACGCAAAAGCCCCGCCTGATCTGATCAGACGGGGCTTTTTGTTTTCGCGGTTTGGCAGAACACCGCGTCGCGTCCATCGCCAGCAAGCCGGCTCCTACAGGATCAACGCAAACCTGTAGGAGCCGGCTTGCTGGCGATGAAGGCAACGCGGTCTGTGTGATTTAACCGCGTTACAGTTACTGCTCCAGCTTCTGCGGGGTTTCCTGGCCCATGCAGCGCACGGCTTTTTTCTTGTTGTTGACCAATACGCCGGTCAGGCCTTTCTGTTCGGTGTCGAACATCACCAGCACGCCATCGATGCACTGGGCCACTTGTGGAGCCGGTTCCAGGGAGACTTTGTAGTCTTCGCCCGGCACGGTCTTGAGCATGGTGAAGTCGCTGAGCAGCAGCGCATCTTCGGGTTTGGCGAAGTGCAGGTAACCGTAGTACCACAGGGCCCCGACGGTGCCGAGGATGCTGCAGATACCGGTGATGATCAGCGGGATGGCGTTACGTTCTTCACTCATTGCGGACTCTCTGGTGGTTCATCTTCTGAATTCGGGGGTGCCGGGTAGTTGGGGATTTCACCCAAGCGGCGCAGGCCGTTGAAATGCTGCGGGTCATCGAGGTATCGCAGCATGACCTTGCGCCAGACCGGGTCGGCGAACGTCTGCACATGACCACCACGGGTCAGTTGCAGCACTCGCGGCGGCGGCGCAGCTTGATACAGACGGATGCCGTTGGAAAGAGGCACGATCGGATCGTCGATGCTGTGATAGATCAGTTTCGGCACGCCGTTGAGCTGCGCCATCGAGTGGATCGCGCTGTCACCGTCCGGCACCAGCCACGACAACGGCACCTGGAACGCCCACGTCAGCCAGGAATTGCTCAGGGCGAATTGGCCGATGCTGCGATAACTGGCGGGCACGCCATCGAGGACGAAGGCCTTGAGTTGTTTCTGGCGTTCGGGATGCTGAACCAGGTAATGCACGGCCATTGAGCCGCCCAGACTTTGCCCGAGCAGGATCAACGGTTTGCCTTTGACCTCCGGCGCCTGGTCGAGCCATTTGAACGCGGCGTCGATGTCCTGATAGATCGCCGGCAAACTCGGTTCGCCTTCGGACAAACCGTAACCGCGATAATCGATCAGCAGCACTTGATAGCCTTCCTCCGGCAACCACCAGCTGCCACCCAGATGCATCGGCAGATTGCCGCCGTTGCCGTGCAGGTGCAGCACCGTGCCTTTGACTTCGACGCCTTTTTTCGCCGGCAGCCACCAGCCATGCAGCTTGAGGCCATCGGCCGTGGTGAGGGTGACGTCGCGGTATTCGAGCTTGGCTTTTTCCGGGGTGAACAGCTGTCCGGGCTCGGGGTAGAACAGCAAAGAGCTGCACCCGCCGAGGGTTAGAAGCAGGAAGAGGATGCCGAGGATTCTCATCCGTTGAAACCTCGCGAAAATGGAGTTGGAACACACCTTTCCCCTGTGGGAGCGAGCCTGCTCGCGATAGCGGTGTGTCAGGCAACATCAATGTTGAATGTCAGGCCGCTATCGCGAGCAGGCTCGCTCCCACAGGGGGGGATTCATTGCTCACAGGATGTTGGAGTAATCCGCTTCGATCCGGTCCAGGCTCAGGTGGTTCAGGAAGTTGGAGAAGCACATCCACGCCGACAGCGCGTTCATGTCACGGAACTGTTCCGGCAGGTATTTCGGCGGCACCACCAAGCCTTCATCGACCAATTGGCGCAAGGTGCGCATGTCTTCCAGCGTAGTCTTGCCGCAAAACAGCAGCGGCACTTGCTCAAGCTTGCCTTTACGCACGGCCAACTGAATGTAGTTGTAAACCATGATAAAGCCCTTGAGGTAGGACAAGTCTTTGGTAAATGGCAGACCGTTCGGCACCGAACCACGGAAAACCCGACTGGCGTTGCCGTAGCTTTCCGCCATTTCAAAGCCCTGCTCGCGGAAGAACTCGAAGATCTGCAGGAAGTCCGCGCCCTCCTCCACCATATGAATGGCGCGGGTGCGGTTGGTCAGTTTGCGCAGGCGGCTCGGATAAGAGGCGAAGGTGATGATTTCCATCAGGATCGCCAGCCCTTCCTGGGTCACCGTCGACGAGGGCGGCCCCTTGGACAGGAAAGTGCAGATCGGCTGGTTCAGACCGTTGAGCGTAGTGCCGACATGCACCAGCCCTTCGTGGACTTCCAGCGCTCGCACGTCGCGCTCGTTGAACATCGCGTCGGTGCGGATCTTGATGTAGTCGGCGCCGGCCGCCGCATCGGCGACGATGCCGTCGGACTCGAACACCCGGATGGTTTCCTCGGCCTCGCCAAACACTTTGCTCAGCCGGGTTTGCAACAAATGCACGGCGTCCTTGGCGGTGAGGATTTTCGGCTCGTCCTTCAGGTCACCACGACCATCGATGTTGTTCAAATAATCGGAGAGCATCAGGCCGAGGTCGGACAGGGTCGGGTCACCGGCGTGAAACGCATCGGATGCCGCGCCATACAACTCTTGGGAAATCAGGCCGAAATCCTCAGTGCCGCGCGCTTCAAGCATGCGCACCACCATCCGGTATTCCTTGCACATGCGCCGCATGATCTGGCCGACCGGGTTGAACTGGCCAAGCTGACGGGTGATGTCACGCTCGATGTTCTGGAATTCCAGTTTCACTTTGCTGGAGTCGAAGGACAGCGGCCGGTTCAGGTAGTAATCACGGTCCACCGCCGGCATTTCCTTGCCCTTGGCCTTGAGGAAACCCTTGCGGATGCTGTCGTCCCACTTCACCGCATCCAGGACGCGAATCGGCGTCTGCGCCAGCACAATGCGATCGGACAACATGCGTATCGTCTGCTGGTAATCGTCCACCCGAAACTCCTGTAGAAAAACCGTTATGTGCTGGGTTTATTTGGCTTTGGCCAGGCGCTGATAGCGCACGGCTTCGACGAAGACATCGGAATTGGCCGGATCGTCGAGGTAAGCGAAGACTTGGTCCATGCGTGTGTTGATCAACACGCCGTCACCGTCGTCGGTCTGGAAACCTTCGCCGCTGAGGACTTTTTGCCCCAGGGCCTGGTTGATCTGCTCGAGGTCGAGGTTGTAGACCACCAGTTCATGCTTGTCGGTGAGTTCGAAACCGGCAATGGTGAAATGCCCGCCAAACTGCGCCGGGACTTTCGCCGACAGGTACCAGCGGTTGCCATGGCGCGAGACTGTGAAGGGATAGGCTTCGCGTTCCTTGGGTTTGGCCTTGAAGTAGCTGACCGCCTGATAGCGATTATCGCCGATGCGCGTCAGCTCCAGGTTCAGCGGCTCGCCCCAGGCATTGGTGCTGGTCCATTTGCCGAGTAATCCTTTGGGCGCGGGGTCGCTCGTGGGCAATGGCTCCCTGAAGGTCACCAGACAGCCACTGAGCAGCAGGATCGACAAGGCGATCACAACGACGCGCCAGGCTTTCATTCAATACTCCCTATGAACACAGTCCCCGAATGCTCACTGTCCCTGTAGGAGCGTGGCTTGCCCGCGAAGGCGATGTGTCAGTCAACACATCATCTGTTGAATGTTAAATCGCCTTCGCGGGCAAGCCTCGCTCCTACAGGTTCATCGCAGGATCACACCGACGCCAGTACCAGATGCATGTAGCGGGTCAGGATACCGAGCATTTCAGCTTCGGCGTCAGGCTCGGCGTCGTTGAGCAGCCCCTGATATTCCATCCGTCCGATAATCGCCGTCAACACTTTGGCATCCTGGTGTGGCTCACGGGAACCCAAAACCTGGAAAAGCTGACACGTACCCTGCAGGAGAATCTGCTGATGCGAACGCACCAGCTCCGCCAGGCGCGGGTTCAGCAGCGCTTCCTGACGGAACGCCTGTTCGGCCATCAGGTGTTCGCGACGGTTGATCAGTTGCCGGTGAACATAGTCCGCCATCAACCGTGCAATGTCGTCCGCCAGTTGCGAGCGCGACTCGGGGCTGCCGTCGCCGCTGACGACCATCTCGCGCAGCAGCCCTTCATTGTTCACCCACAACTTGGCCATGAACGCCGCGCTGCGTTCCACATATTGGGCAAAGGTATCGGTGAGCAAGTCATCGATGTCCTTGAAATAGTAAGTGGTGGCCGACAGTGGCACACCCGCTTCTGCAGCAACCGCACGGTGACGCACGGCCCGCACGCCATCGCGCACGACAATGCGCATGGCCGCATCGAGAATCTCCTGTCGACGCTGCTCGCTGCCCTGACGGCTGGCCTTGCGGCCCTGGTACTGAACACTTTCAGCGACCGCAGTGGCGATACCCGCTGCACCTTCTTGAGCCATTGCACGGTTCACGACAGGAATTCCTCTCTCATTTCAAAAGTAACCAATTGATACGTTTGTACCAGACAGGCAATAAAAAGCCGCCTGTTATAGGCGGCTTTTTAATTGAAACATTTACGCTTGCGGCCGCATGTGCGGGAACAGGATCACGTCGCGGATCGACGGGGAGTTGGTCAGCAGCATCACCAGACGGTCGATGCCGATGCCTTCACCGGCCGTTGGCGGCATGCCGTATTCCAGCGCACGAACGAAGTCGGCGTCGTAGTGCATGGCTTCGTCGTCGCCGGCGTCCTTGTCGGCCACCTGCGCCATGAAGCGCTCGGCCTGGTCTTCCGCGTCGTTCAACTCGGAGTAGGCGTTGGCGATTTCACGGCCACCGATGAACAATTCGAAACGGTCGGTAACGTTCGGGTTGTCGTCGTTGCGACGAGCCAGCGGCGACACTTCGAACGGGTACTGGGTAATGAAGTGCGGCTGCTCCAGCTTGTGCTCAACCAGCTCTTCGAAAATCATCACCTGCAATTTGCCCAGGCCTTCGAAGCCCAGCACCTTGGCGCCGGCTTTCTTGGCGATGGCGCGGGCCTTGTCGATGTCATTCAGATCATCGGCAGTCAGCTCAGGGTTGTACTTGAGGATCGAATCGAACACCGACAGACGCACGAACGGTTCGCCGAAGTGGAACACCTTGTCGCCGTAAGGCACGTCGGTGCTGCCCAGAACCAGCTGCGCCAGCTCGCGGAACAGTTCCTCGGTCAGGTCCATGTTGTCTTCGTAGTCGGCGTAAGCCTGGTAGAACTCCAACATGGTGAATTCAGGGTTGTGACGAGTCGAAACGCCTTCGTTACGGAAGTTGCGGTTGATCTCGAACACTTTCTCGAAGCCGCCAACCACCAGACGCTTGAGGTACAGTTCAGGCGCGATACGCAGGAACATTTCCATGTCCAGCGCGTTGTGGTGCGTTTCGAACGGCTTGGCCGCTGCACCGCCCGGAATGGTTTGCAGCATCGGCGTTTCCACTTCCAGGAAGTCACGCTGCATCAGGAAGCTGCGGATGTGGGCGATGACTTGCGAACGCACGCGGAAGGTCTGGCGCACGTCTTCGTTGACGATCAGGTCAACGTAACGCTGACGATAGCGCTGTTCGGTGTCGGTCAGGCCGTGGTGCTTGTCCGGCAGCGGGCGCAGGGATTTGGTCAGCAGGCGCACGCTGGTCATTTCAACGTACAGGTCGCCCTTGCCGGAACGGGCCAGGGTGCCTTCGGCGGCAATGATGTCGCCCATGTCCCAGGTTTTCACCGCGGCCAGGGTTTCTTCGGACAGGGTCTTGCGGTTGACGTAGACCTGGATGCGACCGGTCATGTCCTGGATCACCATGAACGAGCCACGGTTGAGCATGATGCGACCGGCAACCTTGACCGGGATTGCAGCCTCTGCGAGCTCTTCCTTGGTCTTGTCCACGTACTGTTTCTGCAAGTCTTCGCAGTAGTTTTCGCGGCGGAAGTCGTTCGGGAAGGCATTGCCCTTGGCGCGCTCGGCAGCAAGCTTTTCCTTGCGCAGGGCGATCAGGGAGTTTTCTTCCTGTTGCAGGGCTTGCGGGTCGAGTTCTAGGTCGCTCATGTCTTTAGATATTCCATCTGGTTCGTTGCCCCCGGCCTGCGGCCGGGGATCGCCAGCGAGCTGGCTCCTACAGGGGATCGGGGGGTGTCAGCCGATCCCGTATTGCATTGCTTACAAGCCCGACTTCAGGCTCGCTTCGAGGTATTCATCGATATCACCGTCGAGTACCTTGTCGCAGTCACTGCGCTCGATGTTAGTGCGCAGATCCTTGATGCGCGAGGCATCGAGTACATAAGAACGGATCTGATGACCCCAGCCGATATCGGACTTGGTGTCTTCCAGCGCCTGGGACGCCGCGTTGCGCTTCTGCATTTCCTGCTCGTACAACTTGGCCCGCAGCATTTTCATGGCGGTGTCCTTGTTGGCGTGCTGGGAACGTTCGTTCTGGCAGCTGACCACGGTGTTGGTCGGTACGTGGGTGATACGTACGGCCGAGTCGGTGGTGTTTACGTGCTGACCACCGGCACCGGAGGAGCGATAGGTGTCGATCCGCAAGTCTGCCGGGTTGATTTCGATTTCCACCTTGTCATCGATCTCTGGCGAGACGAAAACCGCCGAGAACGAAGTGTGACGACGGTTGCCGGAGTCGAACGGGCTCTTGCGCACCAGGCGGTGTACGCCGATCTCGGTACGCAGCCAGCCAAAGGCGTATTCGCCCTTGATGTGCACGGTCGCGCCCTTGATGCCGGCGACTTCACCGGCCGACAGTTCCATGATGGTGGCGTCGAAGCCGCGTTTGTCAGCCCAGCGCAGGTACATGCGCAGCAGAATGTTGGCCCAGTCCTGGGCCTCGGTGCCACCGGAGCCGGCCTGGATGTCCAGGTAGGCGTTGTTCGGGTCCATTTCATGGCTGAACATGCGGCGGAATTCAAGCTTGGCGAGGTTTTCCTCGAGACGGGCCAGCTCGGCGACGACATCGCCCACTGCGCCTTCGTCGTTTTCTTCGACGGCCATGTCCAGCAGGTCGCGGCAATCGGCCAGACCGGTGTTCAGCTCGTCCAGGGTATCGACGATCTGTGCCAGCGCAGAGCGCTCGCGGCCCAGCTCCTGGGCATATTCAGGTTTGTTCCAGACGCTCGGATCTTCAAGCTCGCGATTGACTTCGGTCAGACGCTCGTGCTTTTGATCGTAGTCAAAGATACCCCCGAATAGTTTCGGAGCGCTCGGACAGGTCCTTGATGGTGTTAAGGATCGGGTTGATTTCCATGGCGGGCAGCACTCGTTGGCGAACTTTTGAAAGCCGGCGAGTATAACGGCAAACGGCCGGAAACGGCAGCCCGCTTGGCCGAAAAGGCCCGGTGTGTTTTCGGAGCGGCCGTACACCGATCAACTGTAGGAGCCGGCTTGCTGGCGATGGCGGACTGATAGCCGGCCTGTGTTTTCGGTCGGAGTACATATCCGTTCTTTTGGTGACGGCGGCTATTGGTTTCGCCCTTACGGCGAGTCACTTGGAAGAGCCCCAAGTAACCAAGGGCTCTTGCCCCTTTCGTTCGGTGCCTCGCTATGGCTCGGCATCCCCTCGCTCCGGTCCTGCTCCGTGGGCCCGCCGCCATCGGCCATCCATGGCCGGGGGCGGCTAACCCGGCATCCTTGCCGGGTTGCCCACTGCGCAGAACCTGCGCTCGGCCTCTCGAGGGGGCGCTCAGATCAAAAGCGGAAGGCGAGCTAACGCTCGGCCTGATGAGTGGTGGGAATCAAAAGCGTACGCGATTTCCTGTAGGAGCCGGCTTGCCGGCGAAAAGCGTTTGGGCAACGCGCTCATTCAGACACCCCGCGTTATCGTTGGCGTCCATCGCCGGCAAGGGATGAAGTCCCTGTTACTCGATACCCACCTGATTGCGCCCATTGTTCTTCGCCAGATACAGCCCCTTGTCAGCCGCCGAGATCAATTGACGGCAATCGGCGCCCGGTTGCGGGGTCATGGTCGACAGGCCGATGCTGATGGTCAGGCTTGAGCCTTCGCTCGGTGAAATGTGCGGGATTTTCAGTGCCGCCACGGTCTGGCGCAGCTTTTCCGCGACCAGTCGCGCACCGCCCGGTGATGTATTGGGCAGGACCAGCGCGAATTCTTCGCCGCCATAACGGGCCGGCAGGTCAGAAGGTCGGGCGCTGGCGTCGCGGATGGCCGTGGCGACTTTGCGCAGGGCTTCGTCGCCTTCCAGGTGGCCAAAGTTGTCGTTGTAGGACTTGAAGTAGTCCACATCGATCATCAGCAACGACAATTGGCTCTGGTCGCGCAACGAACGTCGCCATTCCAGTTCCAGGTACTCGTCGAAGTGACGACGGTTCGACAACCCGGTCAGGCCGTCCGAGTTCATCAGGCGTTGCAGCACCAGGTTGGTGTCGAGCAATTGCTGCTGGCTGACCCGCAACGCGCGGTACGCGGCGTCACGCTGCAACAGGGTCATGTAGGAGCGCGAGTGATAGCGGATGCGCGCCACCAGTTCGATGTTGTCCGGCAGTTTGACCAGGTAATCATTGGCCCCGGCCGCGAATGCCGCGCTTTTGATCAGCGGGTCTTCCTTGGTCGACAGCACGATGATCGGAATGTCCTTGGTGGCCGGGTGATTGCGGTATTCGCGCACCAGGCTCAGGCCATCGAGACCGGGCATGACCAGGTCCTGGAGGATCACCGTCGGTTTGATCCGGATCGCCTGCGCAATCGCCTGATGCGGGTCGGCGCAGAAGTGGAAGTCGATGTTTTCTTCATTCGACAACCCGCGGCGCACCGCTTCGCCGATCATGGCCTGATCATCCACCAACAACACCATGGCGGCGTTTTCGTCGGTTTTGAAGCCGTCGAGCTGTAAGTCATTCATGTGCGGTCACCTGAGTACTGCCTGGGCCAGGATTGCTGCTGAGCATAGTCATTTGGCAAAAATCTCCAGCAATCGTGGCGCTATCTTGTCCAGCGGGCGAATTTCTACAGCGGCGTCGATGGCCGCTGCCGCTTTCGGCATGCCATACACCGCGCTGCTTTGTTGGTCCTGAGCGATGGTCAGGTAACCCTGTTGGCGCATGAGTTTAAGCCCCTGCGCGCCATCGCGTCCCATGCCGGTCAATAAAACACCCACGGCATCGCCATTCCAGTAACTGGCCACGCTCTCGAAAAACACATCGATCGAGGGCCGATAGATCTCGTTGACCGGCTCGGCGGTGTACGCCAGCGTGCCGTTTTTCAATAAACGAATATGGTGGTTGGTGCCGGCCAGCAGCACGGTGCCCGCCTGCGGTGGCTCGCCTTCCTGGGCCAGGCGCACGTTCAGGCCACTGGCGCCGCTGAGCCATTCGGCCATGCCGGCGGCGAACACCTGGTCCACGTGCTGCACCAGCACAATGGCGGCGGAAAAATTTATCGGCAGTCCTTTGAGCAGTATCTCCAGGGCTGCCGGCCCGCCTGCGGAGGAACCGATGGCGATCAATTTTTTCCGGGAACCTGAGTGGCGCAACGGGCCCGGCGCAGGTCGCACGCGATTGCCCTTGTCGCCGATCAGCCAACCGATGTTGAGGATTTTGCGCAGCAGCGGTGCCGCTGCTTCCTGGGCATTGCCGGCACCGATTGCCGGCGTATCGACCACATCCAGAGCGCCGTGGCCCATGGCTTCGAACACCCGGTGCACGTTCTGCTGGCGGTCGACCGTGACGATCACGATGGCACACGGCGTCTCGGCCATGATTCGCCGCGTCGCCTCGACGCCATCCATCACCGGCATGATCAGGTCCATCAGGATCAGGTCCGGGGTGTTTTCCACGCAACGTTGCACCGCCTCGGCACCGTTGCTGGCGACCCAGATCACTTGATGCTCCGGCTCAAACGCCAAGGCGCGACGCAGGGCCTCCACCGCCATGGGCATGTCGTTGACGATTGCGATTTTCATGCCCGCGCTCCTCCTATGAGCTCAACCACTGCATCAAGCAGGGCGTCGTCGTGAAAACTGGCTTTGGCTAGATAATAGTCGGCCCCGGCGTCCAGTCCACGACGACGGTCTTCTTCGCGATCCTTGTAGGACACCACCATCACCGGCAGCGATTGCAGGCGGTTGTCACGGCGCAACAAAGACACCAGTTCGATACCGTCCATGCGCGGCATATCGATGTCGGTGATCAGCAGATCGAAATCCTCGGAACGCAGGGCATTCCAGCCATCCATACCGTCCACCGCCACGGCCACGTCGTAGCCGCGATTGAGCAACAGTTTGCGTTGCAACTCGCGGACGGTCAGCGAATCGTCGACCACCAGAACCCGTTTGCGCGCAGCTTCAGCCGCCTGATTGCTGTGACGGGCAATCCGCTCCAGACGCCCGGTATTGAGCAGTTTGTCCACCGACCGCAGCATGTCTTCAACATCGACGATCAGCACCACCGAACCGTCGTCGAGCAGCGCGCCTGCGGAAATGTCCTGCACTTTGCCCAGACGCTCGTCCAGCGGCAAGACCACCAGCGTGCGCTCGCCGACAAACCGCTCGACCGCCACACCGTAGATCGCGTCGCGCTCGCGGATGACCACGACCTTGAGGGTTTGCTGACTATTGGTGCTCGCCGGACGCTGAAGCAATTGGCTGGCCGCGACCAACCCGACATGCCGGCCTTCGTACCAGAAATGCTGACGGCCTTCGACCTGCACGATGTCCGCCGGCTCCAGGTCGCACATGCGCTCGATGTGGGCCAGCGGAAACGCGTACGCCTCTTCGCCGACTTCCACCACCAGGCTGCGCACCACCGACAGGGTCAGCGGCACTTCGAGATGGAAGCGGCTGCCCTCGCCCGCCGTCTGCTCCAGCACCACCGCGCCGCGCAACTGGCGGACCATGTGCTGAACCGCGTCGAGCCCGACGCCGCGTCCGGACACTTCAGTGACCGCGTCGCGCAGGCTGAATCCCGGCAGGAACAGGAACGTCAGCAACTCCTCTTCGCTCAACTGCGCGGCGGTGTCGGCCGGGGACAACTGACGTTCGATGATGCTGCGGCGGACCTTTTCGAGGTCGACGCCGTTGCCGTCATCGCTCAGCTCCAGCATCAGCAGACCGGCCTGATGCGAGGCGCGCAGGCGGATCAAACCTTCCTCCGGTTTACCGGCCAGCAGCCGTTGCTCCGGAGATTCGATGCCGTGGTCGACGGCGTTGCGCAGCAGGTGCGTCAGCGGCGCTTCGAGTTTTTCCAGGACGTCGCGATCGACCTGGGTTTTCTCGCCCTCGATCTCCAGCCGCACCTGTTTACCGAGGCTGCGCCCCAAGTCGCGGACCATGCGTACTTGCCCGCTCAGCACATCGGCAAACGGCCGCATGCGACAGGCCAGCGCGGTGTCATAGAGCACTTGCGCACGTTGACTGGCCTGCCAGGCGAACTCGTCCAGCTCGGCGTTTTTTTCCACCAGCAATTGCTGGGACTCCGCCAGCAACCGACGCGCATCGTCGAGGGCTTCCCGGGCTTCCAGGCTCAAGGTTTGATCCTTGAGATGGACATTGAGGTTTTCCAGCGCCCGCAAGCCGTTGTTCTGCATGCGCTTGAGGCGTTGCATGGTGGCCAGGTGCGGTTTGAGCCGCAGGGTTTCCACCAGGGATTTGCTCGACAGGTCGAGCAGGCTGTTCAAGCGTTCGGCCGTAACGCGCAATACGCGCTCGCCACTTTCGGTGGTGCGTTTGGTCTTGGGCGAGGGCTCGGCGTCAGCTGCCGAGGGGGCTTCCGTAGCGGCCGGGATGGGCGACTCAACCGTGGCCGTCGGCGGCTCCAGCTGAAGTTCTGCCATCGGCGGCGCGATGGGGGCAACCGTCGCCATGTGAACAAGCAGCCGTCCCATCAAGACGACATACGCTTCGATATCCGCAGGCGCCGGTGCGTTGTTCGGCGTCGCGATGCGCATCAGCAAATCGGTGCCCTGCAGCAAGGCATCAATGTGCTCGGGCCGCAGAAACAACCGGCCTTCCTGGGCGCTGACCAGGTAATCTTCCATCACATGGGCAACGCTGACGCCGGCATCGACGCCGACAATTCGCGCCGCGCCTTTGAGCGAGTGCGCCGCGCGCATGCACGACTCGAGGTAATCGGCCTGGGTCGGGTTGCGTTCCAGCGCCAACAGACCGGCGCTGAGCACTTGGGTCTGGGCCTCGGCTTCGAGGCTGAACAGTTCCAGCAAAGAGGCGTCGCGCATTTGCTCGGGGGTCATGTGAGGCTCCGGGTCACGGCGGACAGCAGCTGTTCTTCATCCAGCCAACGCAGGCTGCGACCTTTGAATTGCAATACGCCACGGGTGTATTTGGCGCTGGCCTGCGTACCGGAACGCGATGCGGCTTCAAGGAGGCGCTCGTCGATGGCATGGATCCCGTCGACTTCGTCCACCGGCACCACCACCGGCCCGCCGTGGGCCGCGATGATCAACATGCGCGGCATCACGCGCGCACCAGGCGCCACGCTGCTCACGCCGTCGAGCCCGAGCAGTTCCACCAGCGACAGGCACGCCACCAGCGCGCCGCGCACATTTGCCACGCCAAGCAAGGCCCGGGAGCGCTGGTGCGGCAGGGAATGAATCGCTTGCAGCGGCGCCACTTCCACCAGGCTGCGGGTGGCCAGGCCCAACCATTCTTCGCCGAGGCGGAACATCAGCAGCGAGCGGGTTTTCACCTCGCTTTCGACCGCGATCGATACTTGCCCGCGGTCTTCCTGTTGCAACGCATAGCGGTCGAGCAAACGCGTAGCGGCCGCCGAATACACCGCGCAATTGCGGCAATGAATGTGTTCGATCAGCAGCGGGCAGGACTTGTCGCCGTGGATACCGATACGGTTCCAGCAATCGTCGATGGCCTGGGCATCTTCATGGGTGAGGCTAAAGCTGTCGGCGGCATTCATCGTTTGCGCTCACTGTCTGCGCGCTCGCTGCGGGCGGCGCGGTCCTGCAATCGTTTGGCGCCCGCCGTGTCGCCCTGGGATTGCAGCAAGGCCGCCAGGTGCATCAACGCGTCGGGATGTTGCGGTTCGAGGTACAACGCCTTGCGATAAAACCCCTGGGCTTCGAGGGCGCTGCCGGCAACATCGCTGAGCAGCCCCAGCCAGTAAAACACCTGGGCTACCGGTTCATGGCTGCGCAAATAACTTTCGCACGCGGCGCGGGCTTCGGCGCTTTTGCCTTCATTGGCCAGTGCGGCGATGTTTGCCAGCAACGTAGCGGCGTCGGGACTGACGGCTTTTGTCGCCACCGGCAGCGGCGTCACCGTTGCGAAGGGCCGCAGGCGTACCGGCGCCGGTGTAACGCTGCGCACCGGTTGGCGCACTGGCAACGGCAGCGGCGTCGGTACGAAGGCTGGAAAAGGTTCAGGCTCGGGCGCGCTCTGGCGACTGAACGCAAATGACTGTGGAATACCAATCGAACGCATGCCCAAGCGTCCCAGCAAACTGCCCTCGGCGGGGCCGATAAACAGCACGCCCTCGACATGGGTCAGGCGCTTGAGCACTTCGAACACCTGTTGTTGCGTCGGCTGATCGAAATAGATCAGCAGGTTGCGGCAGAACACGAAGTCATAAGGCGATTCGTTGGCCAGCAACGACGGATCCAGCAGGTTGCCGACCTGCAAACGCACCTGTTCCAGCACGCGCTCGCTGAGGCGATAGGACTCGTCCTCGGCGGTGAAATGCCGCTCGCGAAACGCGATGTCCTGGCCGCGAAACGAATTTTTGCCGTACTGCGCGCGCCTGGCTTTTTCCACAGACAGCGGGCTGACGTCCATGCCTTCGACTTTGAACTGATGCGGTTTGAACCCGGCATCGAGCAAGGCCATGGCAATGGAATAGGGTTCTTCGCCGGTGGAACACGGCAGGCTAAGGATTCGCAGCGCGCGCATGTTGTTGATATCGGTCAGGCGCTTGGCCGCCAGTTTTGCCAGGGCGGCAAAGGATTCCGGGTAACGGAAAAACCAGGTTTCGGGAACGATCACCGCTTCGATCAGCGCTTGCTGCTCATCCTGCGAGCCCTGCAAGGTGTGCCAATACTCATCGGCCGTCAGCGCGCTGGACGCCGTGCTGCGCTGGCGCACCGCTCTTTCGATAATCGCCGGGCCCACCGAGGTGACGTCGAGGCCGATGCGCTCCTTGAGAAAATCGAAAAACCGCTGATCGCTGCTCATGGCTGCACCTCAAGCTGCGCCAGGTCCAGCGGGGGTGATGGAAACAGCAGCGCCCGAACTTGATCGTCCAGCAGATCGGCGACGCGCACCCATTGCAGCAAACCTTGCGCGTCTTCACGCACCGGTCCGAGGTACGGCGCCTGGCGATTATCGAGGCCATACGGCTGAAAATCCGCCGGGTTGCAGCGCAGCGTGTCGGTGGCCTGCTCCAGGATCAGCCCGAGCAATTGCGCCTCGGCGGTTTCATCGGCACGGTAATTGACCAGCACCAGGCGCGTGCTGGTACGCGCCTGGGCCGGTTCGCCAAAGGTCAGCGCACTGAGGTCGATTACCGGCACTACCGCGCCGCGATAGGCGAACACCCCGGCGACCCAGTCCGGCGCGCGGGGTATCGGCTTCAACGGCAGGCGCGGCAGCACTTCCGCGACTTCGATCGCTTGCAAGGCATAGCGCTCGCTGCCGATGCGAAACACCAGAAACAATGCATGCATCGCCGGCTTCACGGCGGTGCGTTTGGCCGTGAGTTCGCTCATCAGACTTTGAATCGCGAAACGCCGCCGCGCAGCCCGACGGCCACCTGGCTCAGTTCGTCTATGGCGAAACTGGCCTGACGCAAGGACTCGACGGTCTGGCTGCTGGCATCGCCCAACTGCACCAGTGCATGGTTGATCTGCTCGGCGCCGGTGGCCTGGGCCTGCATGCCTTCGTTGACCATCAACACCCGCGGCGCCAGCGCCTGAACCTGATGGATGATCTGCGACAGCTGCTCGCCGACCTGCTGCACCTCGGACATGCCGCGACGCACTTCTTCAGAGAACTTGTCCATGCCCATGACCCCCGCCGACACCGCCGACTGGATCTCGCGCACCATCTGCTCGATGTCGTACGTGGCCACGGCGGTCTGGTCCGCCAGGCGCCGCACTTCGGTGGCAACCACGGCAAATCCACGACCGTATTCACCGGCCTTCTCGGCTTCAATGGCAGCGTTCAGCGACAGCAGGTTGGTCTGGTCCGCGACCTTGACGATGGTCACCACCACTTGATTGATGTTGCCGGCCTTCTCGTTGAGGATCGCCAGTTTGGCGTTGACCAGATCCGCGGCGCCCATCACCGAGTGCATGGTCTCTTCCATTCGCGCCAGCCCTTGCTGCCCGGAACCGGCAGCCACCGAGGCCTGATCGGCAGCGGTGGAGACTTCGGTCATGGTCCGCACCAGGTCACGCGAGGTGGCGGCGATTTCACGGGACGTGGCACCGATTTCGGTGGTGGTGGCGGCGGTTTCAGTAGCGGTGGCTTGCTGCTGTTTGGAGGTGGCGGCGATTTCCGTCACGGACGTGGTGACCTGCACCGACGAGCGTTGCGCCTGAGACACCAACGAAGTGAGTTCGGCCATCATGTCGTTGAAGCCCGTTTCCACGGCGCCGAATTCGTCCTTGCGCTCCAGGTTCAAGCGGCCACTGAGGTCGCCGGTACGCATGACTTCGAGGATCTGCACGATGCGGTTCATGGGCGCCATGATCGCGCGCATCAGCAGCAAACCGCAGAGACCGGCGGCCAATACCGCCACCAGCAGGGAAATGCCCATGATGACTTTCGCGGTGAACACCGCATCATCAATGTAGGCCATGTCCTGATCCGCCACGGCTTTGTTTTCGCGCAGGATGTCATTGAGCTTCATGCGCCCCGCCGTCCAGGTCGGGGTCAGTTGTTCATTGAACAACTTGATGGCCTCGGCTTCCTGATTGCGCTTATGCAAGTCGAGCACTGCGGCCAGGATCTTGCCGTAATTCTCATGGAATTTTTCGAAGGCTGCGAATTCAAGCTTGTCTTCATCCGTGGTGACGGTGGCGCGATAGCTATTCATCGCGTCCTGCACGCGTGCTTCAAAACTCTTGAAGTCTGCAGCGTCCTCGGCGCTGATGCCCTGCCCTTCCTTCAAGCCCAGCATTTCCTGGGTCTGGAGATAGCTGTCGACCCAGGCGCCACGAATCATCGAGCTGTAATACACCCCGGGGAGCGCGTCGTCACGAACGCTGACTTCGCTGGCCTCGATCTTCAACAGCCGGGAATACGAGACGACGACCATCAGCAACATGATGGCGATAATTACCGCAAAGCTCGCCAAAATGCGTTGGCGCAACGTCCAGTTCTTCACAGTCAGTCCTCGGGGCCATTTCAAATGCTGCGCAGTATAGCCGAGGGCGGTGTTTCATTTATAAGACGGATGCGCGGCAGCTCACATCTCGGCGAATGAGGGTTGTGGCGGGGCTGAAAAGGCTATCGCCAGCAAGCCGGCTCCTACAGGGGAACGGTGTCGGGCACGAATGTTGTGCACGCCGCAATTCCCTTGTAGGAGCTGGCTTGCCGGCGATGGCGGTCTTGAGGGCGGTGCAGGATTTGAGGGCCTCATCGCCAGCAAGCCGGCTCCTACAGGTGGTCGGCGTTGGGCACGCATGCTGTGCGCACCGAAATGCCCTTGTAGGAGCCGGCTTGCTGGCGATGGCGGTCTAGGGAGCGAAACAGGATTTGAAGCCGGTTTCTACATGGAGGCCTGGCGCACCTGTTTTTCCAGCTCGGCCTTCAACGCCGGCTCAAGCTTGAGTTGGCGCGCCAGTTCGTCCAGGTAAGACTTCTCCATGAAGTTCTCCTCGTCCACCAGCATCACACTGGCGATGTACATCTCGGCCGCCATTTCCGGGGTGCTGGCGGCACGCGCAACATCGGTTGGATCGAGGGGTTTGTTCAGTTCGGCGTGCAGCCAGTGCTGGAGCTCCTGATCATTGTCGAGCTTGGTGAACTCACCTTCGATCAACGCACGTTCGCGCTCGTCGACATGACCATCCGCCTTGGCCGCCGCCACCAGCGCCTTGAGAATCGCCTGGCTGTGTTGCTCGACCTGCGCCGTCGGCACGCGGTCCACGGTTTGCGGCTCTTGCTTCGGTGCAGTGCCCTGCTGGGCCTGCCAGTTGCCGTAAGCCTTGTAGGCAATCACGCCCAATGCCGCGAGGCCGCCGTAGACAGCGACTTTGCGAGCCTTCTTGTTACCCATCAACAGGCCCATCGCGCCAGCGGCCAATGCGCCGCCGCCCGCGCCTGACAACAAACTGCCAAGGCCGCCAGAACCACCGCCACCACCGAGCAATCCGCCCAATCCACCGCTGGACGCCTTGTTCTGCGCGCCACCGGTCTTGCTCTGCAACAGGTCCTGGCCGGATTTGAGTAATTGATCGAGCAATCCACGGGTATTCATTCTTGCCGCCTCCACAAAAGGGGTTAACCGGACACATAAGGCCTCCAGCCTAGATCGAAAGTGCCCAGCCCTTCCCGGCGAGAGTGCTTCCAGATGTTGCTCACCTTCTGTAACGCTAAAAAGCCCATCGATTAAAAAGATATACACTCAAGCGAATCTATAAAAACCGCCCACCGGGTACTTCTTCATGATGACTTTGCGTCAAATTCGTCATTTCATCGCCGTGGCCGAGACCGGCTCGATCTCTGCCGCCGCGCAAACCGCGTTCATTTCCCAATCGACACTGACCTTGGCCATCCAGCAACTGGAGCAGGAAATCGGCGTCGGGCTGTTCAACCGCCATGCCAAGGGCATGACGCTGACCCACCAGGGTCATCAGTTCCTACGCCAGGCACACCTGATTCTGGCAACGGTGGACAACGCCAAACGCAGCCTGCAACAAAGCACCGATCAGGTCGCCGGGCAGTTGATTGTCGGTGTAACCAGTCTCGTCGCCGGTTATTACCTCGCTGACCTGCTCACCCGCTTTCAACGCGCCTACCCCAATGTCGAGATCCGCGTGATGGAGGACGAACGCCCGTACATCGAGCATTTGCTGGTCAGCGGCGAAATCGATGTCGGTGTGCTGATCCTCTCCAACCTCGAAGACCGCCACGCCCTGCAAACGGAAGTGCTGACCCATTCGCCTCACCGTTTATGGCTGCCGGCCCAGCATCCGCTGCTGGAACACGACAGCATCAACCTGGCCGACGTCGCCCGTGAACCGCTGATTCAACTGAACGTTGATGAAATGGACCGCAACGCCCAGCGCATGTGGTCGGCGGCGTCGCTTCAACCGCGCATCACCCTTAAAACCGCTTCGACCGAAGCGGTACGAAGCCTGGTGGCCGCCGGATTGGGCGTGTCGATCCAGCCCGACATGACCTATCGCCCCTGGTCATTGGAGGGCGACATCATCGAAGCGCGGCCGATTGCCGACCTGAGCCAGACGCTCGATGTCGGCCTCGCCTGGCGCCGCGGTACGGCGCGTCCGGCACTGGTCGACCCGTTCCTGACCGTCGCGCGCGAGCAGCCCCACGGCGGGCGCAAGCCATCTATTTAATCGAACGCCACCTTCAGTATTTAGTATTTGTCGACCTCGGATCCGGGCACTAGTCTTGGAACATCTATAAGACGGCCGGGCCCCAGTCACAGGGAGCAGCATGGCCACACAAGAAAAGAGAACCCGAAAAATGGCTGGCGCGCAGACCCCGTTGTTCACCGCGTTGTTGATCGATGGCGAACTGGTCGCGGGTCAGGGTTTTGTAGAACCAATCCTCAACCCGGCCACCGGTGAGGTGATATCGCACATCGCCGAGGCCAGCACCGAACAAGTCGAAGCCGCGATCCTCGCCGCGCACCGTGCGTTCGCCAGTTGGTCGCGGACCACGCCGCAGCAGCGCTCGAACCTGCTGCTGGACATCGCCAATGCCATCGAAAAACAAGCCGACCTGCTCGCCCGCCTCGAATCCCTGAACTGCGGCAAACCGTTGCACCTGGCGCGTCAGGACGACTTGAGCGCGACGGTCGACGTGTTTCGCTTCTTCGCTGGCGCGGTGCGCTGCCAGACCGGCCAGCTCAGCGGCGAGTACCTGCCGGGTTATACCAGCATGGTGCGTCGCGATCCGATTGGCGTGGTCGCCTCGATTGCTCCGTGGAACTACCCGATCATGATGGCCGCGTGGAAAATCGCCCCGGCCCTCGCTGCCGGCAACACGCTGGTGTTCAAGCCGTCCGAGCACACGCCGCTGTCGATCCTGGCCCTGGCGCCCGCGCTGGCCGAGATCCTCCCACGCGGTGTGATCAACATTATTTGCGGCGGCGGTGAAGGCGTGGGCAGCCACTTGGTCAGCCACCCGAAAATCCGCATGGTGTCGCTGACCGGCGATATCGTCACCGGGCAAAAAATCCTGCAAGCCGCAGCGAAAACCCTGAAGCGCACACACCTCGAACTCGGCGGCAAGGCCCCGGTGATCGTCTGCAACGATGCCGACATTCAGGCGGTGGTCGAAGGCGTGCGCACGTACGGTTACTACAACGCCGGCCAGGATTGCACCGCCGCCTGCCGCATTTATGCACAGGCCGGCATTCATGACCGCCTGGTGGCCGAACTCGGCGCGGCGGTCAGCAGCCTGCGCTTCGCCGGTAAACGCGACGCCGACAACGAAATCGGGCCGCTGATCAGCACCCGCCAGCGCGACCGCGTGGCCAGTTTCGTCGAACGCGCCCTGGGCCAGCCGCACATCGAGCGCGTGACCGGCGCGGCCGTGCATTCCGGTGCCGGCTTCTATTACCAACCGACACTGCTGGCCGGCTGCAAGCAGAGCGATGAAATCGTCCAGCGCGAAGTGTTCGGGCCGGTGGTCACCGTGACCCGCTTCGATGGGCTCGAACAAGCCGTGGACTGGGCCAACGATTCGGAATACGGCCTGGCTTCCTCGATCTGGACCCAGAACCTGGACAAGGCGATGCAGGTCGCCGCGCGCTTGCAGTACGGCTGCACCTGGATCAACAGCCATTTCATGCTGGTCAGCGAAATGCCCCATGGCGGCCTGAAACGCTCGGGCTACGGCAAAGACCTGTCCAGCGATTCGCTTCAGGACTACAGCGTGGTGCGGCACATCATGGCTCGCCACGGACAGCATTTATAAAAGCGCACTACGCTAACAATTAGCCGTAAAGGCATTAGCGCAGAAACGCTGGAACACCGCGAATCCCTTGTAGGAGCCGGCTTGCCGCGATGGCGTCCGAAAGGACATCGCAAGGCTTAAAGGCCTCTTCGCCGGCAAGCCGGCTCCTACAAGGATCGTGTTTACAACGCTGAACCACGTTCAAAACTGCCCCGACCATAATTTAAAGAAGAGGGAATTCCCATGTTCGTGCACAAGACCGCACTGCTCAGTGCAATCACCACAGCGCTGTTGGCCAGCGCCAGTATCCAGGCCGCCGAACCGCTGAAAGCCGTCGGTGCCGGCGAAGGTCAGCTGGATATCGTGGCTTGGCCCGGCTACATCGAACGTGGCGAAAGCGACAAGGCCTACGACTGGGTGACCAGTTTCGAGAAGGAAACCGGCTGCAAGGTCAACGTCAAAACAGCCGCCACTTCCGATGAGATGGTCAGCCTGATGTCCAAGGGCGGTTACGACCTGGTGACCGCGTCGGGCGATGCGTCGCTGCGGCTGATCGTCGGCAAACGCGTGCAACCGATCAACACGGCGTTGATTCCGAACTGGAAGAACATCGACCCGCGTCTGAAGGATGGCCAGTGGTACGTCGTCAACAAACAAACCTACGGCACCCCGTATCAGTGGGGCCCGAACGTGTTGATGTACAACACCAACGTGTTCAAGACCGCCCCGGACAGCTGGGGCGTGGTGTTCGAGGAACAGAACCTGCCGGACGGCAAGTCCAACAAGGGCCGGGTCCAGGCCTACGACGGTCCGATCTACATCGCCGATGCAGCGCTCTATCTCAAGGCGAAACGGCCGGAACTGGGGATCAAGGACCCGTACCAGCTCAACGAAGAACAGTACAAGGCCGCGCTGGACCTGCTTCGCAAGCAGCAGCCTCTGATCCACCGCTACTGGCATGACGCGACCGTGCAGATGAGTGACGTCAAGAACGAAGGCGTCGTGGCGTCCAGCACCTGGGGCTACATGGTCAACGGCCTGGTGGCAGACAAGCAGCCGGTGGCCTCGGTGATTCCGAAAGAAGGCGCAACGGGTTGGGCCGACACCACCATGCTGCACGCCGACGCCAAGCACCCGAACTGTGCTTACAAGTGGATGGACCATTCGCTGCAACCGAAAGTCCAGGGTGACCTGGCGGCCTGGTTCGGTTCGTTGCCGTCGGTTCCGGCGGGGTGCAAAGAGAGCGAATTGCTCGGTGCCGAAGGCTGCAAGACCAACGGCTTCGACCAGTTCGACAAGATCGCCTTCTGGAAAACCCCGCAGGCTGAAGGCGGCAAGTTCGTGCCGTACAGCCGCTGGACCCAGGACTACATCGCGATCATGGGCGGCAGATAACCCGCCCCACCCTGTAGGAGCGAGCCTGCTCGCGATGGCGGTGTGTCAGTCGACAGAGATACTGACTGTTCTACCCTCATCGCGAGCAGGCTCACTCCTACAGTTGATCAGTGCCGTTGCCACTACCGTGCTCGGCCCACCGATAAAAGCTGTTCGTTTTTTCAGAAGTTCAGGCAGGGCCGCTGCGACGGCCCTCGCCTTTTCGGAGCACCGCACCATGACGCTTGCAGTCCAGTTCACCAACGTTTCCCGTCTGTTCGGCGAAGTGAAAGCCGTAGACCGGGTTTCCATCGACATCCAGGACGGCGAGTTCTTCTCCATGCTGGGCCCTTCCGGCTCGGGCAAAACCACGTGTTTGCGCCTGATCGCCGGTTTCGAACAACCGAGCGCAGGCTCGATCCGGATTCACGGCAACGAAGCCGCCGGGCTGCCGCCGTACGAGCGTGACGTCAACACGGTGTTTCAGGATTACGCCCTGTTCCCGCACATGAACGTACTCGACAACGTCGCCTACGGTTTGAAAGTCAAAGGCGTCGGCAAAGCTGAACGCCAGAAACGCGCTGAAGAAGCCCTCGACATGGTCGCCCTCGGCGGCTACGGCGCACGCAAACCGGTGCAACTGTCGGGCGGTCAGCGTCAGCGTGTGGCCCTGGCCCGCGCATTGGTCAATCGCCCACGGGTGCTGCTGCTCGACGAACCGCTGGGCGCCCTCGACTTGAAGCTTCGCGAGCAAATGCAGAGCGAGCTGAAAAAGCTGCAACGCCAGCTCGGCATCACCTTCATCTTCGTCACCCACGACCAGACCGAAGCCTTGTCGATGTCCGACCGCGTGGCGGTGTTCAACAAGGGGCGCATCGAACAAGTCGATACCCCGCGCAACCTCTACATGAAACCGGCGACCACCTTTGTCGCGGAATTCGTCGGCACCTCCAACGTGATTCGCGGCGATCTGGCGCAGCAGCTCAGCGGCAATCCGCAGCCGTTTTCGATTCGCCCGGAACACGTGCGTTTCGCCGACGGCCCGTTGGCCAGCCACGAAATCGAAGTCAGTGGTTTGCTCCACGACGTTCAGTACCAGGGCAGCGCCACCCGTTATGAACTGAAGCTGGAAAACGGCCAGACCCTGAACATCAGCCAGGCCAACAATCAATGGCTGGACGTCAGCGCGCAACATCAGACCGGGCAACGCATCAGCGCACGCTGGGCACGGGAAGCGATGATCCCGCTGCACGACACCGTTGCCGGCGGGGTGTGAGATGACCAGCGTGGCTCTCCCTCAATCCCCGGCCAGCGGCTCGCCGTTGCGCAGGTTTTCCAACCTGCTGTATCGCCGGCCGAACTTTTACCTGTCGCTGCTGCTGGTGCCGCCGCTGTTGTGGTTCGGCGCGATCTACCTCGGTTCGCTGCTGGTGCTGTTGTGGCAAGGCTTCTACACCTTCGACGACTTCACCATGGCGGTCACGCCCGACCTGACCCTGGCGAACTTCACCGCGCTGTTCCAGCCGTCGAACTTCGACATCATTCTGCGCACCCTGAGCATGGCCGTCGTGGTGTCGATTGCCAGCGCCATTGTCGCGTTCCCGATCGCCTACTACATGGCGCGCTACACCACCGGCAAGACCAAGGCGTTTTTCTACATCGCGGTGATGATGCCGATGTGGGCCAGTTACATCGTCAAGGCCTATGCGTGGACGTTGCTGCTGGCCAAGGGCGGCGTGGCGCAGTGGTTCGTTCAACACCTGGGACTGGAGCCGGTGTTGCAGTTTGTGCTGGGCATTCCGGGCGTGGGTGGCAGCACCTTGTCGACCTCGCACCTGGGGCGCTTCATGGTGTTCGTCTACATCTGGCTGCCGTTCATGATCCTGCCGATTCAAGCCTCGCTGGAACGCCTGCCGCCGTCGTTGCTGCAAGCCTCCGCCGACCTCGGCGCCAAGCCGCGCCAGACCTTTATGCAAGTGATTCTGCCGTTGTCGATTCCGGGCATCGCCGCCGGGTCGATCTTCACGTTTTCGCTGACCCTGGGCGACTTCATCGTGCCGCAACTGGTGGGCCCGCCGGGGTACTTCGTCGGCAGCATGGTGTACGCCCAACAAGGCGCGATCGGCAACATGCCAATGGCCGCGGCGTTCACGCTGGTGCCGATTGTGTTGATCGCCATTTACCTGACCATCGTCAAACGACTGGGGGCCTTCGATGCACTCTGAGAAAGCTTCTTTAGGGTTGCGCATCGCAGCCTGGGGCGGGTTGGTGTTTCTGCACTTCCCGATCCTGATCATCTTCCTCTACGCGTTCAACACCGAAGACGCGGCGTTCAGCTTTCCACCCAAGGGCTTCACCCTGAAGTGGATCAGCGTGGCGTTCGCTCGGCCCGACGTGCTGGAAGCGATCAAGCTGTCGCTGCAGATCGCCTCCGTCGCGACGCTGATTGCATTGGTGCTCGGCACGCTGGCGTCGGCGGCGTTGTACCGGCGGGATTTCTTCGGCAAGCAAGGCATCTCGCTGATGCTGATTTTGCCCATCGCATTGCCGGGGATCATCACCGGGATCGCGCTGTTGGCGACCTTCAAGACGCTGGGCATCGAGCCGGGGATGTTCACCATCATCGTCGGCCACGCGACCTTCTGTGTGGTGATCGTCTACAACAACGTCATCGCCCGTTTGCGCCGCACTTCGCACAGTTTGATCGAAGCCTCGATGGACCTCGGCGCCGATGGCTGGCAGACCTTCCGCTACATCGTCCTGCCGAACCTCGGCTCGGCGTTGCTGGCCGGCGGCATGCTCGCGTTTGCGCTGTCGTTCGACGAAATCATCGTCACCACCTTCACCGCCGGCCATGAACGCACCCTGCCGTTGTGGCTGCTCAACCAGCTCAGCCGCCCACGGGACGTGCCGGTGACCAACGTCGTCGCGATGCTGGTGATGATGGTGACCATGCTGCCGATTCTCGGCGCCTATTACCTGACCCGTGGTGGTGAAAGCGTGGCCGGTAGCGGCGGGAGGTAACGAACAACTCAATATCCACTGTAGAAACCGAATCCTGTGTAGGAGCGAGGCTTGCCCGCGAAGGCGTCCTCGAGAGCGCCAAAAGCTTCGCGGGCAAGCCTCGCTCCTACACAGGATCCGGTTTCGGCAGAAAAATAATAGATTCAAAGAGGACAACGCCATGCAAACCAAACTCTTGATCAACGGCCAACTGCTCGACGGCGAAGGCCCCGCCCAACCGGTGTTCAACCCGGCCCTCGGTCGCGTGCTGGTGGAAATCAACGAAGCCAGCGAAGCCCAGGTCGACGCCGCCGTACGCGCTGCCGATGCCGCGTTTGAAAGCTGGTCGCACACCCCGCCGAAAGAACGCTCGCTGTTACTGCTCAAACTCGCCGACGCCATCGAAACCCATGGCGAAGAGCTGGCCAAACTCGAATCCGACAACTGCGGCAAACCCTACAGCGCTGCGCTGAACGACGAGATCCCGGCGATTGCCGACGTGTTCCGTTTCTTCGCCGGCGCCAGCCGCTGCATGAGCGGTTCGGCAGGCGGTGAATACCTGGCCGGGCACACCTCGATGATCCGCCGCGACCCGGTGGGCGTGATCGCCTCCATCGCGCCGTGGAACTACCCGTTGATGATGGTCGCCTGGAAAATCGCCCCGGCCCTCGCCGCCGGTAATACCGTGGTGCTCAAGCCGTCGGAACAAACCCCGCTGACCGCGTTGCGCCTGGCACAACTGGCGTCGGAAATCTTCCCGGCCGGCGTACTCAACCTGGTGTTCGGCCGTGGTCCTACCGTAGGCAGCCCGCTGGTCACCCACCCGAAAGTGCGCATGGTGTCGCTGACCGGTTCCATCGCCACCGGCTCGAACATCATTTCCAGCACCGCCGCCAGCGTCAAACGCATGCACATGGAACTGGGCGGCAAGGCCCCGGTGATCATCTTCGACGACGCCGACATTGATGCCGCCGTGGAAGGTATTCGCACCTTCGGTTTCTACAACGCCGGCCAGGACTGCACCGCCGCGTGCCGCATCTACGCACAGGCCGGCATCTACGAAAAATTCGTCGAGAAGCTCGGCGCGGCAGTCAGCAGCATCAAGTACGGCGTGCAGGATGATCCGTCGACCGAACTTGGCCCGCTGATCACCGCACAACATCGCGACCGGGTAGCCGGGTTCGTCGACCGCGCCGTGGCGCAACCACACATTCGCTTGATCACTGGCGGCAAGGCAGTTGAAGGCAACGGTTTCTTCTTCGAACCAACGGTGCTGGCCGATGCACAGCAGGACGACGAAATCGTCCGCCGCGAGGTGTTCGGGCCGGTCGTGTCGGTGACCAAATTCAGCGATGAAGCACAGGTGCTCGGTTGGGCCAACGATTCGGACTACGGCCTGGCGTCGTCGGTGTGGACCTCGGACGTCGGCCGCGCGCATCGCCTGTCGGCACGCTTGCAGTACGGCTGCACCTGGGTGAACACGCACTTCATGCTGGTCAGCGAAATGCCCCATGGCGGTCAGAAACTGTCCGGGTACGGGAAGGACATGTCGATGTATGGGTTGGAGGATTACACCGTTGTGCGGCATGTGATGTTCAAGCACTAAAAGCATCGCCGGCAAGCCGGCTCCTACAGGTTTTGTGTCGTTCACATTATTGGCGCACGACACAAAACCTGTAGGAACCAGCTTGCTGGCGATGGCGTCACCTCGGTTTCAAGGTAGAAACCGTCAATACGCACCACCAGGCTTCAACGCCAGACCAAAAAAACAATAACCACCGATCCGGGCAGCGCCATCACGGCCCTGTCACGGTTTCGGACATCCGAAATCTGCCGATTTTCCGGAGCTAACACACCATGAGTGCACTACCTGAATTCTCCGCAGCCGTTGCCGACAGCGATGCCGAGCAACTCCGAAAGCTGGGTTACACCTCCAACTTCAACCGCAGCATGAGTCTGTGGGAAAACTTCGCCCTGGGCTTCACTTACCTCTCACCAGTCGTAGGGGTTTATACCCTCTTCGGCCTGTGCCTGGCCGCCGGTGGACCACCGATGTTCTGGGCGTATTTGCTGGTCGGTTGCGGCCAATTGCTGGTGTGCCTGATCTTCGGTGAAGTGGTCTCGCAGTTCCCGATTTCCGGTGGTGTTTACCCATGGGCTCGCCGCTTGGTGGGCAAACGCTGGGCGTGGATGGTCGGCTGGATCTACTCCATCGCCCTGTGCGTGACCATCGCCGCCGTTGCGGTCGGTGCCGGGCCTTACCTTGCCGCGATGATGGGCTTCGAACCGAGCAACAACACCAACATCGTCATCGCCCTGGTGCTGACCCTGTTCGCCACGCTGGTCAACCTCAGCGGCACCAAAGTGCTGGCGCGAATCGCCATGTTCGGCTTCCTCTGCGAACTGGTCGGCGCGGTGATCGTCGGCATGTACCTGCTGATTTTCGAACGTCATCAATCGATCAGCGTGTTGTTCAACACCTTCGACATCAGCGTTGACGGCTCTTATCTGCCGGCCTTCCTCACCGCTTCGCTGGCGGGGATGTTCCTGTACTACGGCTTCGAGGCCTGCGGCGACGTGGCCGAAGAAACTCCGAACCCGAGCAAGAAAATCCCGGTGGCCATGCGCATGACCATCTACATCGGCGGCGTTGCGGCGATGTTTGCTTGCCTGGCACTGATCCTCGCCGTGCCGGACATGCAAGCGGTGATCAACGGCACCGACAAAGATCCGGTCGGCACCATCCTCAACAACGCCTTCGGCCCCGTCGGTTCGAAAATGGTCATGGGCGTGGTGATGATTTCCTTCATCTCCTGCGTCATCAGCCTGCAAGCGGCGGCGAGTCGTCTGCTGTATTCCTACGCCCGGGATGAAATGGTCATCGGCAGCTCACTGCTGAAAAAGATTTCGCCTACAACCCAGGTTCCGGTTGCTGCACTGTTCGTCTCCGGCGTTCTGCCGGCGCTGATCATTATTCTGGGCTTCTTCCTGCAAGACGCCGTGGCCACCATCGTCAGCTTCGCAGCAATCGGCATCTACCTCGCGTTCCAGATGATCGTGCTCGCAGCCCTTTATGCCCGCCTGAAAGGCTGGAAACCGAGCGGCAAATTCACCCTCGGCGCCTGGGGCTGGGCGGTGAACATCGGCGCGCTGGTCTACGGCGTCGGCGCCATCATCAACATGGCCTGGCCGCGCACACCGGATGCGGCGTGGTACATCAACTATGCGATGGTGCTGAGCACGGCGATCGTGATTGGGTTGGGGCTGGTTTATATGTGGATTGCCAAGCCGTATGACCATGGTACGGCGCCAGCGGGGGATGCCTGGAAGGTTAGTCACTAAGGACAATTACCCCGGGATCCTGTCGGTTCCCGGGGCAAGCTTCACTCGTCAAACGGCATCTGCCGTCCCCCCGCAGCTCAGCCATCAATTTATCCGTACGCCCTTTGATATCAGCTTTCCCACGAACCGCCTCGAATCGATCGAGGGCATAAGTCTCTGGTTTCACGTGGCTACCGTCAGTCATAGATCTGTTCCTTGTGCGCAGACTCAATGGATTCGAAAAATAGAGGAAAAGCTGCTCCTCTGTTTCCAGTTTTCTGCGCTCGGTGAAAAAACAGGAAATTCCTACAGATCGAGCCTTCCTGAAAAGACTCTGATTCCTACGACAAGCGTCGCCAGAGTAGTCTTGTCGCCGCGAGCGCCTGACCGATAGGCTTTGTCCCGTCGCTGCCAAATCAGCGGCCCGGGGTCGAAGCCGGTCAATCATCAACATGGCGCATCCGCACCACTATAGGAACTGGGGCACAGTTTTGCCTTTTCGTTTCGCTTTATGGTGGACCGTGTGGCGCGGGCCTCTCGGCTTTTCCGTGTTGATCGAGAATGTTCCGACTTCGAACGCCACATGGTCCGCAACCCAAATCTGTCGAAGGATTAGTGGCGGCTCCTTTCTCAACATGGAGTCGAAGAAATGCACACGCTAAATCCGTCTGAAATTCATCCTCATTTCATCCCCACTGTTTTTCCCCGCCACAACCGCTTCCTCCACGCCAACCAAGCCTGGTTCTGCGTCCATGACCTGGGACGTTTGATGGGGCGGCCTCTCGGTGCCGCTGCTGCACTGGCAAGATTCGGCGTGGATCAAGTGGCGGGATATGCCGGATCTGGTGCAGGCGCAGCGACCGTTTCCGATCATGGGCATTTGCAGTTGAAGGCAGGCTGAGACATGAAAAAGGCCCGTTCAGCCTGACTGATGGGCCTTTTTTTTGCCTTCATTTCCCCCTCGGTATCAGCCAATCGCACTGCGCTACGACCTTGCCTGCACCGCTCACCCACCTGCCTTTCTACAGCTTTTGCACCCATGGTTTTTTTTTAAAATCATGGCACTTTGGTTTGATTGAACTACCGTCAAACAATAAGAAGTCATAACGGCTCCAGTTTCCAAGTTAGCTTCAGTGATCAGATTGGCAAAAGGAGTTAGCTCACTATGATCATGGCAGGCGTATTCCGGCTCTGTACCTACATGGCCGTTTACTTTTCAGGGGGGGCAGGTCGGCGGACAGTAGCGTCCGTAACTGCCAGCGTCACTCTGGCGCGCAGTTCAGGTAACCGCCTCACTAAAAACCGTTTTAGCAAAGGTCGCTCGCTGTCCAGCCAGGTCAGCGAACTGCGCCCGCTCGTGTGTTGCACGCAAGGAATAACGCCAAAGCCATCGATAAATGGTGTGGCGCATTGGGGGGGATAGTCCGATCCCCGTGAAGTGATCAGAGACAACTTTGTCTGCCTATAGATGGCCTATCCAGTGAGGATTCACCAAATGAGCCTTCGTCCCGCGCCCGCGTTCAAGAAAATTATCCATGGCCTGTTCTGGACGGGCCTCAGCGTGAATGCGGCTCAGGCCGCACCTGCCAATTGTTCGCAACTGGACAATTGGTCGACAACGTTCGAGGTCGGTCAGGGGCTGCAGAATGAACTGCGCAGCCCCGTTCCGGTAACGCAACTGGCGGTGGGTGACCCGAAAATTGCCGACGTGCAACCCAGCGGCAGCAGCGCGTTCATACTCACGGGCATTGCACCGGGGACCACCAGCCTGATGGTCTGGACGGCCTGTTCTAAATCGCCGCGCCAAAGCATGGTGTTCGTCAAGGGTAAAGCCACATCGGCACTGACCAGCGTGCCGTCAGTGCCCTCCGACGACCCGCTGCTGCCGAGCCAGGTGCAGACCGATATCCGTTTCGTCGAAGTCAGCCGGACCAAGCTCAAGGAAGCCTCCGCTTCGATTTTCGGTATCCGTGGCAACTTCCTGTTCGGCTCACCGAGAACCTTGCCGACCATCGGCGGCATTGTCACGCCCGCGATACCGGTGAACAACAACAACTTCAACCTCACGTTTGCTACCGGCAGTACCCTGGTGGCACTCAACGCGCTGGAAGGCAGTGGTTTCGCCTACACCCTGGCGCGGCCAAGCCTGGTAGCGCTCAGCGGGCAGAGTGCGAGCTTCCTGGCCGGCGGTGAAATACCGATTCCGGTGCCCAGTTCAGGCAGCGATAACGTGTCCATCGAGTACAAGGAATTTGGTATCCGCCTGACTCTGACGCCGACCATCGTCGGGAAAAATCGTATCGCGCTGAAGGTGGCGCCGGAAGTCAGTGAACTGGACTTCACCAACGCCGTGAGCATCGCCGGCACGATAGTCCCGGCCCTGAGCGTGCGCCGTACCGATACCAGCATCTCCCTGGCCGACGGCGAAAGCTTCGTCATCAGCGGCCTGATCAGCTCCCGCAACAATTCCCAGGTGAACAAGTTTCCGGGGCTGGGCGATATCCCGGTTCTGGGCGCATTTTTCCGCGACAACACCATCAACCGTGAAGAGCGCGAACTGCTGATGATCGTCACCCCTCATCTGGTCCAGCCACTGGCTGCCAATGCACCACTACCGTCATTGCCTGGCGAACAGCTGCGCAATTACGACCCGAACTTCTACCGCATGTTTTTCCTGGAAAATGGCGACTTCGACAGTCTCAGCGGGCTCTCGCAATGATCCGGAGCCTGAACCAGACTCGCCTCGCCCTCACTCGTAACGGTGACGTTGAACGCCTGCCGGGCCAGCTTCATTGCCATTGGCCGGGCGTTCAACATGTTGTAGCCAGAGGACATACGATGAAAGCAGTCATTGCAATAGCGACGACGTTAATGCTCGCAGGTTGTGCCAGTAATGGCCTGACTTCGCGACCGCCCAGCTGTGCCAAGCCTGGTTCGGAGCAGGAACTGGCCCTGAACCTGGCCGACAACATGGCCGACGAAGGCCGTTTGTATGCCAGCCTGGCGAACCTGGAAGGTTTGCCCGATGACCTGGTCCAGGTTCGCCTGCGCAAGGCTCGGGTGTTGCGCATGATGGGGCGTAGCGGCGACGCGCAGCCGTTGTACGAAAGCTTGCTCGGCACCTGTCTGACGGCGGAAGGGGAACATGGCCTGGGCCAGTTGGCCGCCGCCAAAAATGATAACGCCTCCGCTGCCACTCACCTTGAGCGTGCGGTGAAGATGGCCCCCACCGACGACAGGATGCGAAATGACCTGGGGGTCGTCTACCTCAATCAGCGACGGATCCCTGAAGCACGCTTTGAGTTCATGACCGCCATGGAGCTCAAGCAGGCAAACACACTGGCGGCACTCAATATGGTGACGCTGCTGATCTACCAGGATAACTGGAAGTCGGCTGCTGACCTGGTGACCCGCGCCGACTTGAGCCCCAAACAAGTCGCCGAAGCTCAAACCCGCGCGGAAAAACTCAAGGCCTCCGCCAAAAAAGTGGTGGCTACCGAGGGGAATCGCAAGACGGAAGTAGCCGATGCCTCTTCCAGTGCGAACAAGTAGAACGTACGAGGAATCGAGATGAAGACCAAAAGGCTGTTGATCGTGTGCATGGCTTGCCTGTCCACCACTGCCTGGGCTATTGAGCCGGGCCCCTCTTCGCCGTATCAACAAGGCACCGAACAGTGGTTGCAGTTGCAGATTCGAGGTGTGGTTGCCTCCCCTAATCTGCAAACCGCTTCGGCCGCCGAACGTGAACAGGCCATGCAGCGCTGGCTGAATAGCTTCAACTTCCCGATTCCGATGTTTTTTGAACAGGATGCTGGGGGAGATATGAGTAGCGGCAACTGAGGCATGTCGATGGGTGATCAGCCTCTGGCGTAGTCCAGAGTAGCCTGGCTGCAAAGCCGGGCTTGATGTCGTGTTCAGGAAAGTAGTCTCTACACATTATCCAACCCTGGTTGGATGATCCCGCGGCGGGAAATGTGTGGGTCCATGACAGGAAAGTGCAGATCAGGCTCGGGGGGCAAGGCCATCGCACTCGATAGCCTCCACCCGTTTTACCTCACCCGAATACTTTGAGTACACCGATCATGGCCGGGCCGATAGCGACCAGAAAGAAGCTCGGCCACAGACAGAAAATCAGTGGAAATATCAGCTTGGTACCAATTTTCGCCCCCATCTCTTCGGCGGCCTGCGTACGCCGGTCACGGAACTCATCGGCATAGATGCGCAGGGTATCGGCCACGCTGGTACCAAAGCGGATACTCTGCGCCAACAGGCTGACCAGCCCTTGTACGTCGTCCAGGCCAGTGCGCACAGCCAGTTGTTTGAGCGCCGCGGTACTGGAAATGCCCGCGCGGATTTGCGCATTGACCAGGGCCAGTTCTTCAGCCAGTTCGACCTGACTGACCGACATCTCCTCAGCCACCCGTTCGATCGTCGTGGGCAAGGCAAGGCCCGACTCCACGCACACGACCATCAGATCCAGCGCATCCGGAAACGCGGCACGCAACCGACCTTGTCGCAACTGCTTGCGCTTGGCGACATACAGCGCTGGCAGCAACCATCCGATACCGGCTGCCAAGACCACCACCAGCAGCCCCATGGCCAGGGAAACCCTGGGAATCATCGGCAATAGCAGCAACGCAATACCGACTAATAACAGCGGCGTCATCAAGCGCACAGCCCAGTACATCTGCACCGCTGAAGTGGAACGGTACCCAGCATGCGTCAATAAAGTCTGGGTGACGGAGGTCTGAGCCGATTCGGCCGAGGCAAAGCGCTGGCCGACCCGTTCCAGTAACAGTTGCAGATTACCCGGGGCTTCTTGCCCGGCGGTGTTGCCTAAATGACCACGCTTGATCAGTGCCAGACGACGCTGCACCGGATCCTGAAGCCCCAAAATCAGCAAGCTCACGGCGACAACTGCAAGCACCGTACTCAAACCGATCGCGCCGAGGAACAACAGGCGCGCCACCTCTTCGCTTCCCGTGACCCGACTGAACAACCCGAGCAAAAAGTCCATGACCTGTACCTCCCGGTAGCGAATACCGCTTAAACCTGAATCCGAATGATTTTGCGTATCCAGAAAATCCCGAGCAACATGGCGAAAAACGCCCCGATGATCAGTTTGTGGCCTATGGGATCATTGAGCAGCACAGGCATGTAGGTGGGGCTTGTGACAACGATCGCAATCGCCAGCACGAATGGAATCGACACCAGCACCCAGGCTGACATCCGCCCTTCGGCCGACAGGGTCCTGACCTTGCGCTGGAAGCGAAAACGCCCGCGGATCAGCCGACTCAAACGCTCCAGCACCTCGGTCAGATTGCCGCCGGTCTCGCGATGGATGAGGATTGAGGTCACCAGCATCATCACCGTCATGCTCGGCATCCGCTCCAGCAGGCCGAGCATGGCCCGACGTACATCGTTGCCATAGTTGATGTCCGCGAAAGTCAGGCCAAACTCCTGAGCGACCGGCCCCTTATGCTCCTCGCCGACCAGGCGCAGGGTTTCGTTGAACGGGTGCCCGGCGCGCAGGGCACGGCAGATGGCATCCAGTGCATCCGGCAGGCCTTCCTCAAACCCGGCGAAGCGTTTGCCACGGTCACGAGAAATTTTCAGCAGTGGTAGCCAGAACGCTCCGAAGCCCGCCAGCAACGCCATCCACCAGACTGACGAGATCATCCAGATCGAGAAACCTGCACAGGCGCCCAGGAACAGCCCGAGCAACAACACCCGATAAGCACGATATTCATGACCGGACTGCTCGATCATCTGGGTCAGGCTCGCCATAAAGGGCAACTGCTCGAGCATGGCCTCCAGCGGCGTCAAGCGCGTCAGGTACTTCTGTCGCAACACCGTCTGCATATTGGGCAGGTTGTTGGCTTTCTCCAGAACGTGCAAACGGCCGCGGATACGCTTGCGCATCTTGCCGGCCTCGCCGAACACCGGCACCACCACCCCCTGAGACAGGAGGAACACAGCGATAAACACCATGCCGAGGAACATCAGAATGAATTCACCAGGAATATTGTTCATGACTGCCGTGCCTCCATCCATTCAGGCCTGAACATCGTAAGCGGCAACTCGATGCCGCGCTTGGCCAGCACATCGCGGAACGCGGGGATCATGCCGCTGGGCCGGTAATCACCAAGCACTTCGCCGTTTTCGCCCATGCCATGGCGCACGAAGGAAAAGATTTCGGTCATGGTGATGATCTCGCCTTCCATGCCGTTGATTTCCTGCACGCTGACCAGTCTGCGCTTGCCATCCTCTTGGCGTTCCAGTTGGATCACCACATCAATGGCCGAAGCGATCTGCTGCCGCATGGCCTTGATCGGAAAGGTCGCCCCGGTCATCGACACCATGTTCTCGACTCGCCCCAACGCATCGCGTGCGGTGTTGGCGTGGATCGTGGTCAACGAGCCGTCGTGGCCGGTGTTCATCGCAGTCAGCATGTCCAGCGCCTCGACGCCGCGCACTTCGCCGATCACTATGCGGTCCGGACGCATCCGCAGGCTGTTGCGCACCAACTCCCGCTGGCTCACTTCGCCACGACCCTCGATGTTCGAAGGCCGGGTTTCCAGACGCACCACATGGGGTTGCTGCAGTTGCAGTTCGGCCGAATCTTCGATGGTGACAATCCGCTCGTTTTGCGGAATGAAACTGGACAGCACATTGAGCATGGTGGTCTTGCCGCTGCCGGTACCGCCGGAAATCAGCACGTTCAAGCGCCCACGGACAATCGCCTTGAGCAGCAGGGCAATGGCCGGGGTCAACGTTCCCACCTGGATCAGACTGTCGGTATTGAGCAGGTCCACCGCAAAGCGCCGAATCGACATACTCGGGCCATCGATGGCCAGCGGCGGGATAATCGCGTTGACCCGCGAACCGTCCTTGAGCCGGGCATCCACCAACGGCGAGGACTCGTCGATACGCCGCCCCAGGCTGGAGACGATACGGTCGATGATGTTCAACAAATGCTGATCATCGCGAAAACGCACATCGGTCCGTTGCAGTTTGCCGAAGCGTTCGACATAGACCGAGGCAGAGCCGTTGACCAGAATGTCGGACACGCTGTGATCGGCCAGCAACGGTTCCAGAGGCCCCAGGCCGAGCACCTCGTCGGTGATCTGCTTGATGATCAACTGACGGCTGACGGTACTCACCGGTGCCGAATGCTCATCGAGCAGGCGCTGGCAAATATCGCGAATCTGCCGAGCAGCCTCGGCCTGTTCAAGGGAGTCCAGCAAGGACAGGTCCATGACCTTGAGCAACTGCTGGTAGATCTTTTCCCGCCACTCCGCCTCCACCGGGGTGACCTGGCTTTTGGTTTCGTAAAGAACGTCTGGTGCCACACGTTCCCACGCCATTATTTCCTCTGGCGGATCCAGCAGATCGTCGCCCGGTTGGGCAGCGGCGGGTTTACCAGACTGTTTGCGCAAGCGGTTACGAAAGTCGCTGATCATGGTTCATCCCCCGAAAACACGGTTGAAGGCGCGTTTGAACAAGCCTTTGTTGCCGGCTACTTGTTGACCGACCAGGTCCTCGGTCATGTCGCGCAGTGCAGTAGTAATCGCTGCCCTCGGCGCATGCAGCCCCAACGGCACACCAGTGTTCTGACTCTGGCTGACCAGATTGAAGTCGTTGGGTAATTTCGACAGATTGGTGCAGCGTAGCGCCTCGCCGACATCTTTAAGGCTGATCGCTGCGGCCTTGTCATAACGGTTGACCACGATCTGCAATTGATCCCCGCGCACACCCAGGTCATCGCGAAGAATCCGCACCAGAGAGCTGGCATCGCGCAGATGGCTGACGCTCTGTTGCACCACCACGTACACCCGATCCACCTGCTCCAGCACAGAACCGGTGAGGTGATCGATTTGCCGCGGCAGGTCGACCACCACCCAGCCATAGCTGGCGCGGGCCAACTGCAACAGGGTGTCAAGTTGCTCGGGTTGGGCATCTTGCGGCAAACACAGCTCACCGGCCCGACCGCCCAGCACATGCAAGGTCGGGCTGAAGTGACTGCAAAAACCGCGTAACGCGACGCTGTCCATGCCGTTGATCTGATGCAACACCTCCAGATGGCTGTGCGTCTGCGCCACATCCAGATAATGCGTCACGCTGCCAAATTGCAGGTCCATATCCAGCAGCAGGGTACTGCCGCCTTTCATGCTGAGCTGTTGTGCCAGGTTGCAGGCCACCAGGGTTCCGCCGGAACCGCCCTTTGCGCTCATCACGGCGATCAATTTTCCGTCAGCCCCACTGCCGCTCCGAACCTCCGTGACCAGCCGATTCATGGCAGCGACCAGTTCGGTCTCGGCGATGGGCTCCGGCAGCACGTCCCGGGCACCGGCCTGCATCGCCAGGCGCATGGCTTCCTGTTCGCTCAGCAGTCCGCACACCAGCATCGGCGGACGCTCATGGGCCGGGTGTTGCAACAGTGCCGACAATTCCTCGCGCCACAGGTGGCTGACGCGCAACAGCAACAGATCGGGCATACGGTCCAGACTGTAGAGCGGGTCAACATGCCCATTGCTCACCAGACGAGTGCTTACCTCCAGGCCAGGCATGCGCTGACAGACACTCTGCAGATCGCGTAAAGAGTTGGCATCACGGCTGCTGATCAGCAACCGCAACCCGGTTTTGCCAGTCGAACTGGCAATCGGCGTTTCCTTCATATTCAGCATGGTGTGATCTCCCCGGAATCAGAGTGACGCCCGAGACTTTCGCGTGGCAACGTTGCCCTGAATGCAGGCAAGGTAATGGGCACGCCGAACCCGGGAATAAACAGATTGAAAACGAAGTTTTGCAGACTCAACTGGACATAGCGGATGGCACGAAAGCCGTTTGCGCTGACCAGGTCAGCTGGGTTGGCCACCAGGGCGCCATTTGCGTCCAGGTAGGTCAACGTCAGATTAGTGGTGGCCAGATTGCTGATCAGCTGGCTCGTACCTGCGTCGGTCGCAGCATTGAAGATTGCCCGCCGCAACACCACCGGATCGCTGATATTGCAGACGGCTGCCAGGCGCGCACCACGGCGCGCGGCCTCATCCAGTGCATTGACTGTGAAGTACAGGCGGCCCATTTCCAACACGCCAAACAACAGCGTGAACACCAGCAGACCAACGAACGCGAACTCCACCGTATAGATTCCGCGCATGTGTTTTCTATTCATCACAGTGCCCTCATCACGGTAGTGGCAACCAGGGGAATGTTCAGCGCAATCTGATTGCCAAAAAAACCCGGAATCGAGCCGGCACAATTGCCACTGCCAATCACCGGGCAGAACGTATAGGTGATGGTGACTCGCACATGGTCGGTGCCCACCGCGGCGACGACCACGTTGTCAGGCGTCAACCCGGACAACACAGCGGTACCGGTGTTGGCAGGCACGCCATACACCGCAACGTTTTTCGTCTGGGTCTGCAGCGCGTTGCTCAGAGAGACCGCACCCAGCGTCGAGTCCCAGGCGTGGTTTGCGACAAAACGGTCGGCATCACGGCTGGCCTGCAGCAATACGTTGTACTGATAGAGCATGCGGCCGATCTCACCGAGGCTCAGTAACAGCAGCAACAACACCGGCAGGACGAGGGTGAATTCCACCATGGCCAGGCCTTGCTGGCGCTTCGGATGTTTAAACGCGTGAAGTCTCATGACGCCTCCTATGAGTCAGTGCTCGGAGTACCGCTGCCGTTGAGATAGGTTTTGTAGAGCTGGATGATCTGTGGGCCGGAATCGGTTGACGGCGTAGGGCCGGCCACGTTGTCGCCTTCGCACTCCTTCACGAACTGCCCGAAGATCTGAGCGTCCCCGCCACCGCCATCCATTGGTTGCACCACGTAATAGCAGCCAAAACCGAGGACGGGGATCGAGGTGGAACCGCCTTGTTTGCCAGTGCAGTTGCCCACCACAATTTTCATCATCCGGCGCTCGAACACGCCATGGCTCTCACAACCACTGCCAGACCCTGCCACACACCCGGCAACGCTCGTGCGCCAGTCGTTGTAGTCAAATATCGCGTCGCCGCCCGCCGTGAGATTGCCGTTGCTCGAGGTGACGGTTTTCCCTTTGTACTTCGCCTGTGCCGGTGTGACCGAGTCGTCGTAAGTGATCGCGGGGTTGCTGGACTCGGTCACCATGTCCGGCGGATAGTCCGAGGCACTGACCGGGCCGTTGTAGATGCCGAAGCGTGTGTTCAAGCCTTGGGAGGTAGGGCCGACCTTGTTGCCAGGTGCGGTCTGGACGTTGTCCCCCACAGTGCGGCAGACCTTGCCACCTCCGGCCAGGTCCTCCCTGACCGTACTGCCGCCCGAACCAAAATCGAGCAACTGAAAATTGCCTGGACCAATGGGCGACGAATTGCCGGCAGCCGTCTTCAATACCTGCAAATCACCAAACTGGAAGCCCCAGAACACGCCGGCGCCAGGGTTGTATTGAGTCGGGTCGCCACAGACCATCAAAGGTGCGAGATCACAAGGACTGGTAGGGCTGGGTCCGGCAGTGGCGATTGCCGCCACCGCTTTAGCCCCCAGACCGCCAGAACCGAATACCTGGGCGAAGTTCCAGAAAAAACCGGTCAGGTTATAGCTCGGTACCGATACCCGAACGTATTTGGCATTCGCTGGCCCGGGATAGGAGAACGGCCCATAGACACTGCTTGCCAGTTCCACCACCGCGAATGTGGCTGCGTTGCCACCAACCGCCGTTGCCAATTCTGTGTTGCCCGTGGCATTCGCATTTTGCGTCAGCGTATTGAGTGCGGCAGTGCGCGTCGTACTGGCAATATTGACTCCACCTTCCACCTGACTCAGGGTTTTGGCGCCACTCAGGGCCGCGGCGTCCACCGCATTCTGCAAGCGCGTTTTGTTCAGCATCATGTGCCCGCCGTCCAAAGCCAGTGCGGCCACCATGCCAATCGCCGCCAACGCGATCACCATCAATACACTCACCGATCCTTTCTGGCGCCTTGGCGTCGCAGTGAACGGCTGCTGAATACGAAGATTCATCATCAAGCCCTCATTTGCCAATACTGATGCGGATCGGCTCCGCCAAGACCTGGTGTCCAGGACCTGTTACGCCCTGTCAGCGAATGTTGACTACTTTGGTTTCGATCCCGCGGATGACGGTGACAGCCCCACCACTTTCGCCGCCGCTGCGTTGCACCACGCGTTTTGGCACCGTGGCGGTGGCCACCGTCATGACCGGTGCGGCAGGCGCTACAGGTGCAACGGCCGCGATTTTTTTCTCGGAGTTCAGCGGATTGCGCAAGGTCAGTTGCAGTTTCCCTTCCGTTTGCGCCGTGACCAGGGTTTCAGCCTCTGCGGTCGTCATTTCCAGCGTCACTGCACGCACCACCACCGGTTGGGTCTTGTCGGTACCTGCCGTCTGGTCCACCGCTAATACCCGCAAGTTCTCGAGGATGGTCCTGGACACGGCGCTATTGCTGCCGGCACTGGTGGTTTTGGTCGCGAGTACATCAACCCGGTTACCCGGCAACAGGAACCCGCCCACACCGACCACATCGTCCACCCGTACCGAGATGGCACGCTTGTCTGTCGCAATCAGCGAAGCCAGGGTGCTGCCACCCAAGTGCTCACTCAGACGCGCACCGCGCACAATGTCGCCCTTCAGAATGTCGAACGTTGCGATCTTGCCCACAGCCTTTTCGCTCAAGTCGAAGGCGTCTTCCGGGATCGTATCCATGGGCATGCGTACGGTCGTGACCTGCTGAGCCTCGACCATCTGCCCGAATGGAATCTCTACTGTGGCGACCACTACGCTTCGAAGGTGATCATCCGGGCTGGCATTGAGCCGGGCGCTCAGCCAGGAGTCGGCCATCCATGCAGCACCAAGGCCCATGACCAGGGAAACGCCTATCAGGGAAAGAGTACGAGAGCTCATGTCAGTATCTCCGTATCAAAGAAAGTCGAGCTGGACGAAGTAGTTGTGCCAGGCCCATTCCAACTCTTGCGGTGACAGTGGTCCGGAACCGCCCATGTAACGTTGACGATCGAGCGCCATGCTCAGGAGATCGCGGGGATGGCAAGGCACCAGGGGCATGCCTTCACTTGCATAAAGCCTTTGCAGCACATAACGCACCAGCAACTGGTCATAAGGCACGCCCAGACGCTCGCTTTCCTGACGCCAGATCTTTTCGTACTCCTCAGGCTTCAGATAACCGAATTGCAGCTTGTAGCCAATCCGGCGAAGAAAGGCCTCATCGGCCAACTCCAGGGGATTGAGGTTGGTGGAAAACACCAGAATCAGATCGAACGGCAGCTCGCAATGCCGACCGCCGCCCAGGTTGAGGAAATCGCACTTCTCTTCCATCGGGACGATCCAGCGATTCAACAACTCCGCGGGTGCCATGCGCTGACGCCCCATGTCATCGATGATGAACAGGCCATTGCTGGCCTTGAGCTGCAAAGAAGCCTGGTATTGACGGGTGTTAGTGTCATAGCGAACGTCCAGTTGCTCCATGCTCAACTCACCGCCAGTGACGACGATCGGGCGTTTGCAGCGCAGCAGTCGACGGTCGATCCCTTCGTTGAGCATCAAATTGTTCTGTTGAACGTTATCTTCGAACCGCTGATGCACTTGCGGGTCATAGATCTCGATCACGGACTCGTTGATGACGATGGCATGAGGCACCCAGATGGCCTCGGTGAACAGACGGATCAACCGACGGCTGATGTAGGTCTTGCCAGTACCCGCGGGGCCATAAATCATAATGGCGCGCCCGGAGTTCATCGCCACACCTAACTGATCGAGCATGCTGTCGGTAAGCACTACGCCAGCAAAGGCATTGCGCATATCGTTGGCGTTGATGCGACCATGGTGAATGGTTTGCAGTTTGATCAGGGACCGGTAGGTGTCCACCGGGAAGGGTGCCGCACCGATATAGCCACTGCGGGACAAGGCATCGCGGGCGGCGCTGCGACCGCGTTCGGTCAGGCCATAACGCAGCATTTGCCCACTTGTCGATTGCGACCCCAACTGGCCAAGCACTTCGACACGACCGTCCTTGCGCAGAAACGCCAGGACTTCATCAAGTACGGCGCCGGTCAGCGCCAGGCGCTCCACCAGCCGCGGCATGTCCAGCACGCCAGCGTCATACAAGTGTTTGCATACCAACTCACCGAGGAAACTGTCTGTCAGTCCAGTTTCGCGGATTGTGCACGGCTGGGGAGCCAGTCGTTGCACCGCGCCCCGAGCGCTGGGGTAGGCATCACTATCGACAATGATGTGCATGACTAGCCTCCGAATCCACCGGCAACCAGTTGCCAGTAGACGCTGATTAAAGTGCCTATCAAGATTGCAATCGAATAAGGGAAAGGCTTGCTGGCTACTTCATCTGAAGTTGGCGCCAGATAGGCCTGCGCCTTCAGAATCAACCAATAACGTCCCAGGGTCTGAAGCAGCTGGCCGCGATACAGCACAATCAAAAAACCGCACACGCCACCGGCTATCAGGCTGAACAAGGCAGCCCACAATGCAAAATGGAAGGGTAAAAAGCTGCCGACCATGGCCATTAACTTGACGTCGCCGGCGGCCATGCCACCCAAGGCGTACATCGGCAGAAACAGTGCAAAACAGACCAGGATGCCCAACAGGCTGTCACCCAATCCGCTGACGCCACCTAAATACATTTGACCGCCCAGTCCCAGGGCAAGGCCCAACAGGACCAGCATGTTGGGAATACGGTGGCGACGCAGATCGCTCACCACCGCCACGCCCAATAGTCCTAGCAGTAAAACAGTCATTACCAACAATTCCATGGACATGGCGCGTCCCCCCCTAACCGGGATTATCGTTAGCAGGTAGCACCTTTGACCGCTGCGCAAAGTGCTGTAATCCTGGTGTTCACCTCGGCACCCAAAAGAATAAACATTGCGGCAACCGCTACCGTAACTAACCCACCGGCCACGGCGTACTCCACAATGGTGAGGCCATCTTCATCTTTGGCGAACTTGGTGATTGAAGTTCTGATTGTTAGCAGATTCATTTTTGTATACCTCGCTTCAGCCGTGATATGGATCAGAAAGTACGTTGGCGGGGACAGCGTGAAGTCTATTGAGTTGCCCGGTCTATCAGAGAAACTGTAAAACTGGTTGCTCTATGGATATCACCGCGCCCCCGCCACAACGAGTGGTTGTCATCAGCAGGTGGCACCTTTGACCGCAGCGCACAGTGCTGTGATCCTGGTGTTCACGGCGCCACCCAAAAGAATAAACATTGCAGCAACAGCTACCGTAATTAATCCACCGGCTACCGCGTATTCCACAATGGTCAGGCCATCTTCATCTTTGGCGAACTTGGTAATTGAAGTTCTGATTGTTTGCAGATTCATTTTTGTATACCTCGTTTCAGCGGTCATACGACTCAGAAAATACATTGGCGGGGTCTGCACGAAGTTCATTGAGTTGCCGGTCGATCAGAGAAACTGTAAAACCGGTTGCTCCATGAATATCACCGCGCCCCACCACAGTGGGTTACTGTCATCAGCAGGTAGCGCCTTTGACCGCAGCGCACAGCGCTGTGATTCTGGTGTTCACGGCACCGCCCAAAAGAGTGAACATTGCGGCAACAGCTACCGTGATTAATCCGCCGGCCACCGCGTATTCCACAATGGTCAGACCGTCTTCGTCTTTGGCGAACTTCACTACCGAAGCCTTGATTGTTTGCATGATCATTTTGGCCACCTCACTCAAATGTTGTGTTTCTGAGGCAGAACTTTCTGTGCTGCCTGATGCAACCCTAGTCAGTAAGCAGGCATAGGCGTTAGGAGGATTTTGCACATCGTTAGGACTTTTTTGCGCAGCGGCCGGATACGGTTCATTGGCCTTTGCAGAAGTCGCGAGAGGGGTAAACAAGGCATTGAAACGCAACGGCAATTGCCATTGATTCAGAAGCGACAAGTGGTTAAACCCGGGTTCGTCGACAACACACCCGCAAACACTGGGACCGGACAACCTTCCAGGAAACACATAGATCGAACAGATCTGTAATTCGTCGTTTTTATAAGGATTCAATCTGCAAAGTGATGGCGTATTGGCAATACTAGCGAGTAGAGAGTCAATCAGACCTGCCGAGTAGAGACATGACGTCCAATTTGACCAAAAGGCCATCGCTCCTATGGTTCGATCTGACTCATGATCGATCCACGAAAGAACTCATCGCACAGTTCGAGGGTACCTGCGACTGCAAACTGGCGAAAAACTCCGCGCTGCCCATCGGGGAACAGGCGGACATGATCTGCATGCATTTCGATCGCCCCGACACACCAGGCTTGAGGCTGTTGCTGGAGATCAAACGCAGCACACCGGGCATCCCGATCACCATGTTCACCGTGCAGCACTCAGAGGAACTGGCCGTCTGGGCCATGCGTTCCAGCGTCTGGGAATACATGGTGCTCCCGCTCTCGCTCACAGAGAAGAGTCGTTACCTGACTGCTGTAGTTCAGCTCTGCGAGCTGCGCCGAAATGTGACCGACCTGCGCAAGACGATGCTGATCGACCACTCCCCAACCCTGCCGGACAGTATCCGGCTGACCTCAGGGCACCAAAAACACCAGGCGCTGAGCAATGTCATGCTGTACATCGAACAGCACTTTCGAGACAGCATCGATCAAAGGGATTTGGCGCAGCGCTGCGGCATGACGACATTTCGCTTCAGCCGCCTGTTCAAGGAAGCCAATGGACTTGGCTTCACGGATTACATCTTGAACAAGCGCATGAACTTCGCCAAAGAACTGCTCGACAACAGCCAGATGCCTATTACCAGCATCGGCTATGAGGCCGGCTTCAAGGATCCGTCCTACTTCGCTCGTGCCTTCAAGCAGTTCGCAAACTGCACGCCCAGTGAATACCGCTTGGCACGTCAAGTCAGAGCGACTGCAGCAGCGCAACTGGCGCAGGATGAAACCATCACTGAAGCGCTCGAAAGCCTGATAGAAAGCCTCAGCGGTTGATCGGCACCCGCAAGATTGCGCCCATACCGGGCGCACATGAAAAAGGGGCAGACTTCACAGTCCGCCCCTCGGCTTCTTACTCAAAACCGCGAAACACTGCGCATCGCATCCACCAGATATCGCATCGCAATCCGGTCGTTCTCCGACAACTCGCGATACCGCTCCACCAGCTTCAACTCCTCGGAATTAAGCCGACGCCTTCGCCGCCCCATACCCAGGCACGGAAAGATCCCCAACATTTCAGTGATGCCTTGTACTTTCGACATGGACGATGTCCCTCTCTACGTCAAAAAGAAAACTGCAAAAACCGCATCGCCCTACCCTTTTTCAGCGGTCACCTCGTGCCAACTGAATCCCACCGGCCTGAGGGCAGAAACCGGTTATGCCCATAGAATAGGAAGTAAATTGGCGCTGAAAAGCGGTTTTTAGAGTAATTAGTCAAAAAAAAGCAGAAATGCCGCATAAATCAGAAATCTCTGTGGGAAACGTTTACCGGAAATGTCTTGTTTCATAGCGGTGCCACTGCCACGCCATCAATCATTTTTGCTCTGCCACCGAACGGTTTAAGCTATTTGGCATCTGTTTAAAGTCCGTTGCGTTTGGCCGAAGGCATGTCCGAACCTCCATTTCTGATCCAGCACGTGCCAGGAACGGCGCGGGATTGTTCACGACAGGTTGTACTTATGCACCGCAGGAATTTGCTCAAAGCGTCCATGGCCATCGCTGCCTACACCGGTTTGTCTGCCTCCGGCCTGTTGGCTGCGCGGGCCTGGGCCGGTAATGGCACGGCTGACGGCGAGGCACAGGCGTTCGATTTCGAAGCCCTGAAAATCCAGGCCAAGCAACTTGCCGGCAACCGCTATCAGGACACCAAGCAAGTGCTGCCGCCGACCCTGGCGACCATGACCCCACAAAATTTCAACGCGATCCGCTACGACGGCAATCATTCGCTGTGGAAGGATTTGAAAGGTCAGCTGGACGTGCAGTTTTTTCACGTCGGCATGGGTTTCAAGCAGCCGGTGCGCATGTACAGCGTCGACCCCAAGACACGTCAGGCGCGGGAGGTGCATTTCCGCCCTTCGCTGTTCAACTATGAAAACACCACGGTCGATACCAAGCAGCTCACGGGCGATCTGGGTTTCTCCGGGTTCAAGCTGTTCAAGGCCCCGGAACTGGACCGGCACGACGTGCTGTCTTTCCTCGGCGCCAGCTATTTCCGTGCGGTAGACGCCACTGGCCAATACGGCCTGTCGGCACGCGGTCTGGCGGTCGATACCTACGCCAAGAAGCGCGAAGAATTCCCCGACTTCACCAAGTTCTGGTTCGAAACCCCGGACAAGGACAGCACCCGTTTCGTGGTCTACGCCCTGCTGGACTCGCCAAGTGCCACCGGCGCCTACCGTTTCGATATCGATTGCCAGGCCAGTCAGGTCGTCATGGCCGTCGACGCCCACATCAATGCGCGTACCGCCATCGAACAACTGGGCATCGCACCGATGACCAGCATGTTCAGCTGCGGCACCCACGAGCGGCGCATGTGCGACACCATCCACCCGCAGATCCACGATTCGGATCGCCTGGCGATGTGGCGTGGCAACGGCGAGTGGATCTGCCGTCCGCTGAACAACCCGGCGACCCTGCAATTCAATGCCTTCGCCGACACCGACCCGAAAGGTTTCGGCCTGGTGCAGACCGACCACGAGTTCGCCAGTTATCAGGACACCGTCGACTGGTACAGCAAACGACCGAGCCTTTGGGTAGAACCTACAACCGCGTGGGGCGAAGGCTCTATCGATCTGTTGGAAATTCCTACAACCGGCGAAACCCTGGATAACATCGTCGCGTTCTGGACTCCGAAGAAACCGGTCGCGGCCGGCGATTCCCTGAACTACGGCTACAAGCTGTACTGGAGCGCTTTGCCGCCGGTCGGCACGCCGCTGGCGCGGGTCAACGCCACCCGTTCGGGCATGGGCGGCTTCACTGAAGGTTGGGCACCGGGCGAGCATTACCCGCCAGTCTGGGCGCGCCGGTTTGCGGTGGACTTCACCGGCGGCGGGCTGGATCGCTTGCCGGAAGGTACGGGCATTGAACCGGTGGTGACGTGCTCCAACGGCCAGGTCAAGGATTTCAACGTGCTGGTGCTGGATGACATCAAGGGCTACCGGATTACCTTTGACTGGTTCCCGACCAATGACAGTGTGGCCCCGGTGGAGCTGCGGTTGTTTATTCGCACCAATGACCGGACGTTGAGCGAGACCTGGTTGTATCAGTATTTCCCGCCGGCGCCGGAGAAGCGTAAGTACACCTGAGTTTGAAGGGTTGTCTGGGCGGGCCCTTTCGCGGGCAAGCCTCGCTCCTACAAGTTGATGTCGAGCCTATCATCCTCGTCCGACACTTACCTGTAGGAGCGAGGCTTGCCCGCGAAGATGGCCTGACAGCCAACAAACATCCCTGCACAAAAACACAAAAGCCCCGATCACATCGATCGGGGCTTTTTGTTTTCACAACGCTACTCAGTCACGCAAATCCGACTCATGAATCGGCTGATCCCGATGCGTCGCGCGTTGATACTGCGCCGGCCAGATGGCCTTGTGTCCACCCAAATCATCATCCGCATGCAATGGCCAATACGGGTCGCGCAGCAGCTCGCGGGCGAGGAAGATAATGTCCGCCTGACAGGTGCGCAGAATGTGCTCGGCCTGGGCCGGTTCGGTGATCATTCCTACGGTGCCGGTGGCGATGCCTGACTCCTTGCGCACTCGTTCGGCGAAGCGGGTTTGATAACCGGGGCCTGTAGGAATTTCCGCGTTGACCGCCGTGCCGCCCGACGACACATCGATCAGGTCCACACCCAAATCTTTGAGGCGACGCGCCAGTTCAACGGTTTCATCCGGATTCCAGCCGTCTTCCACCCAATCGGTGGCCGAGACCCGTACGAACACCGGCAATTCCTCAGGCCACACCGCACGCACCGCTTCGGTGACTTGCAGCACCAACCGAATTCGATTCTCGAACGAACTACCGTATTGATCGCGCCGCTGATTGCTCAAGGGCGATAGAAATTGATGCAACAGGTAACCATGAGCCGCGTGAACTTCGACGACTTTGAAACCGGCAATCAGCGCCCGTTTCGCTGAATCAACGAACGCCTGGATGACCTCGGCAATTTCACTCTCATTCAGCTGCTTCGGTGGTGTGTGCTGTGGGTCGAACGCAATGGGCGAAGGACCGACCGGCGTCCAGCCGCCATCTTCAGGTTTGACGCTACCGTGCTTGCCGATCCACGGCCGATGGGTGCTGGCCTTGCGCCCGGCGTGGGCCAGTTGAATACCGGCGACAGCGCCTTGGGCCGCGATGAAACGCGTGATGCGTTGCAGGGGTTCGATCTGTTCGTCATTCCACAAGCCGAGGTCTTCGGCGGTGATGCGTCCATCGGCGGTCACCGCCGTGGCTTCAGTAAAAACCAGACCGGCCCCACCGACAGCACGACTGCCGAGATGAACCAGGTGCCAGTCATTGGCCAGGCCATCGACACTCGAATACTGGCACATCGGTGACACCGCGATGCGGTTGAGCAGGGTCAATTGGCGAAGGGTATAGGGTTCAAGCAGCAGACTCATGGGGCACCTCTCGAATCAGTGGGCAGGCTCCAGGGTTCTGTTTGAAAGTCGACGAGTGACAGGAAAAAGGTGCAGCACCCGCCCCCGCGGGCAAAAAATTCGACAAGACGTCACAAGGAAAATCAAGCAGTGCTTAGAGCCTAGTCGACATTGGGGGATGGTGGAGGGTTCCGGGGGTATTTGGCGTCAGGGAGATCGCCTTCGCGAGCAAGCCCGCTCCCACAGGGTCTGCGCAGATCCTGTGGGAGCGGGCTTGCTCGCGAATGGGGTCAACGCGGTTCTATGTGGGCAATCATCAACTGGACCGTCTCATTCCCGCGAAACTCGTTAAGGTCGAGCTTGTAGGCCAGTTCCACCCATTTGATGGTCGGGTTCGGCCAGATATCGCGGTCGATTCCGAACGCGATGCCGTCCAGCTTCACCGAGCCGCATTCGCTTTTCAGCACAACTTTGAGGTGCCGTTCACCAACAACCCGCTGTTCGACCAACTGGAACACACCATGGAACAACGGCTCCGGGAAGTGTTGCCCCCAAGGACCGGCATGCCGCAAAGCACGGGCCAGTTCGAGGTGAAATTCTTCGACAGCCAAAGTCCCGTCCGACAGCAGTCGACCGGTCAGGTCTTCTTCGCGCAATTGCCTACGCACTTCAGCGTCAAAGGCTTCGGCGAACAGCGGAAAATTCGCTTCCGGCAAGGTCAAGCCTGCCGCCATGGCATGGCCGCCGTACTTGCTGATCAAATTTGGGTGCTGAGCCGCCACCACGCTCAAGGCGTCACGAATATGGAAGCCCTGCACCGAACGCCCCGAACCCTTGAGCATGCCATCGCCAGCATCGGCAAAGGCGATGGTCGGACGGAAATAGCGCTCTTTCATACGCGAGGCGAGGATGCCGATGACGCCCTGGTGCCACTCGGGATCGAACAGGCACAGGCCGAACGGCATCGATTCCACCGGCAAATCCTTGAGCTGGGCCAGCGCCTCGCGCTGCATGCCCTGCTCGATGGATTTGCGGTCCTGGTTCATGCCGTCCAGCTGGATAGCCATTTCCCGGGCGAGCCCGGCGTCATCGGTGAGCAGGCATTCGATGCCCAGGCTCATGTCATCCAGGCGCCCCGCCGCGTTCAGGCGCGGGCCGACAATGAACCCAAGATCCGTGGACGTGATGCGCGCATGATCACGCTTCGCCACTTCGAGGATCGCCTTGATCCCCGGCCGCGCACGTCCGGCGCGGATTCGCTCGAGGCCTTGGTGGACGAGAATCCGGTTGTTGGCGTCCAGCGGCACCACGTCGGCGACGCTGCCGAGGGCCACCAGGTCCAGCAACTCGCCGATGTTCGGCTGCGGCTTGCTCTCGTACCAGCCGAGGCTGCGCAGGCGTGCGCGCAGGGCCATCAGCACGTAGAAAATCACCCCGACGCCGGCCAGTGCCTTGCTCGGAAAGCCGCAGCCCGGCTGGTTGGGATTGACGATGGCATCGGCCAGCGGCAGTTCATCGCCCGGCAAGTGGTGGTCGGTGACCAGCACGTTGAGGCCAGCCTTTTTCGCCGCGGCCACGCCTTCAACGCTGGAGATGCCGTTGTCCACGGTAATCAGCAGCTGCGGCGTGCGGGTCAGCGCCACCTCAACGATTTCGGGCGTAAGGCCGTAGCCATACTCGAAGCGGTTCGGCACCAGATAATCAACGTGAGCTGCGCCCAGCAGACGCAAGCCCAACATGCCCACGGTACTCGCCGTCGCGCCGTCGGCGTCGAAGTCGCCGACGATCAGAATCCGCTGACGCTGCTCCAGCGCGGTCACCAGCAAATCCACCGCGGCATCGATGCCCTTGAGCTGCTGGAACGGAATCAGCCGCGCCAGGCTCTTGTCCAGTTCTGCCTCTGAAACCACGCCCCGCGCCGCGTACAGACGGGTCAGCAGCGGCGGCAGGTCACCGAGGAATGGCAGGGTGTCGGGCAACAGGCGAGGTTCGATGCGCATGGGGTGACAGGTACTTCTCTTGAATACGTAGGATAAAACCGGATGACGTGGCGAAAAATCAGCCGCGTTCGCCGCTCAGCCACTGCAACTGGACTTCGTGCTGACCACGGTCGTCGGTGACGAAAATCGTCCCTTCGCTGATCATCACGTCCCACTTGATAACGCGCGGCATGTCTTTGGCCAGGGTTTCCAGGACTTCCTGCGGCACAGCAGCGATGTGCACGTTTTTCAGGTTCTTGATCGCCGGGATCACTTTGGTTTCCCAGACGCGCAAGCTGCCGTAGGCCAGCAGGCTGGTGCGCTCGGTGCGACGCGAGCACCACGTCAGGCGGTCGGCGTCTGGCTGACCGACTTCGATCCAGTGCAGTACGCGATCATCCAGGCTCTTTTCCCACAGGGCGGGTTCATCCACGTCTGACAGACCACGGCCAAACGACAGCTGCTCGTTGTACCAGAAGGCGTAGGCCAGCAGCCGCACAGTCATGCGCTCTTCGGTTTCCGAAGGGTGACGGGCGATGGTCTGCTTCACCGTCTCGTAAACGCTGCGGTCGAGGTCGGTAAGGTTCAGTTCAAACTTGTAGGTCGTGGACGGCTGGGCCATGAACGGGCTTCTTGATACGTGGAAAGGCGGCAAGTCTAACCGATGCGGCAGGCTTCGCGGCCATCAACCTTGAGCGACTGACGGCGGGCTGTGCTAAAACGCTCTATCAGCCAAGCCTTTGTCCTACAGGATCCAGCATGCCGTTCACCGCCAAACCCCTCTCAGGTCTGAAAGTCATCGAATTGGGCACGTTGATCGCCGGGCCGTTTGCCTCGCGCATTTGCGGCGAATTCGGTGCCGAGGTCATCAAGATCGAATCCCCCGACGGTGGTGATCCGTTGCGCAAATGGCGCAAGTTGTATGAAGGCACGTCGCTGTGGTGGTTCGTTCAGGCACGCAACAAGAAGTCCCTGACCTTGAACCTGAAACACCCGGACGGCCTGGCAATCCTGAAAAAGCTGCTCAGTGAAGCGGACATCCTCATCGAGAATTTTCGCCCCGGCGTGCTGGAAAAGCTCGGTCTGGGTTGGGACGTCCTGCACGCACTGAACCCGAAACTGGTGATGGTGCGCCTTTCGGGTTTCGGCCAGACCGGGCCGATGAAGGATCAACCAGGTTTTGGTGCGGTCGGTGAATCCATGGGCGGCCTGCGCTACATCACCGGGTTTGAGGACCGGCCGCCGGTACGCACCGGGATTTCCATCGGCGACTCGATTGCGGCGCTCTGGGGCGTGATCGGTGCGCTGATGGCTTTGCGTCATCGCGAGGTTAATGGCGGCCAGGGTCAAGTGGTGGATGTGGCGCTGTACGAAGCGATCTTCGCCATGATGGAAAGCATGGTCCCGGAGTTCGACGTGTTCGGCTTCATTCGCGAACGCACCGGCAACATCATGCCAGGCATTACGCCCTCCTCGATCCACACCAGCGCCGACGGCAAACATGTACAGATCGGCGCCAATGGCGATGCGATTTTCAAGCGATTCATGCTGATCATCGGCCGCGAAGACCTGGCCAACGACCCCGCGCTGGCCAGCAATGACGGGCGTGACAGCCGTCGCGACGAGATTTATGGGGTGATTGATCGCTGGGTCAATGCGCTGCCGCTGGACACCGTCATTGAGCAGTTGAATCAGGCCGACGTCCCCGCCAGCCGGATCTTCAGCGCCGAAGACATGTTCAGTGATCCGCAGTACCTGGCTCGGGAAATGTTCCTGAAGGCGAAGCTGCCGGACGGCAAAGATTTCAAGATGCCGGGAATTGTGCCGAAACTCTCAGAGACACCCGGCAGTTCGCAATGGGTCGGGCCGCAGTTGGGCGAACACAATGCGCAGGTACTCAACGATCTTGGCTACGACAAGGAACAGATCGCAAAGCTGCGTGAAGACGGGGCCATCTAAGCTGAAACGCCTGCTTTCGCTGCTCATCACAGACTGCCTGTCGCACGGCAGGAGGGTGATGTGCGCGCTCGCGGCGACAGCCTTGCTCATCGGTCCGACCTCGTCGGCGATGGCGCAGCCCAAGGAAACCATGATCTGGCTGTTGCGGGATCTGCCACCGCTGACGATTTTCGAAGGACCGAAAAAGGGCCTGGGCGTCATCGACCAACTGTTGCCGCTGTTGATCGCCGGCATGCCGCAATACGAACACACCTTGATGCGAGTCAACCGTGCGCGCGCCTTGCAAATGCTCCACGAGCCGTCCCTTACTTGCGATGCGGCGCTGAACCGGAGCAAGGAACGCGAACGCTGGATCGCGTTTTCGATTCCGGTGTTTCGGGCCATGAGTAACGGCGTGGCCGTAAGGCGCGTAGACCGTGAGACGCTTGCCCCCTTCATCCAGGACGGTGAACTGGACCTGGCGGCCTTCCTGGCGAGCGGCGGCGAGAAGCTGGGCATTATCGCCGAGCGTAACTACGGTGATTACCTCGACGCGCTGCTCAAACAGGCACCACCTGACTCGCTGACCCCGCACTACGGCAACGACGCCTTGGGCAGCCTGTTGCAGATGCAACGCCTGGGGCGCTTGCGGCTGTTGTTGGGCTACCGCCCGGAAATCCGCTATCAGGCCCAACAGCAAGGGATCGCCGAGGATGAATTGCAGTTCTACCCGATTCGCGGCGCCGAGAAATTCTTGTCCGGTTACATCGGCTGCACCGACACGCCCAAAGGCCGGCAGGCGATTGTCGAGATCAATCAATTGCTGCGCAAAATGCCCCACGATCGCTTGAGCGAGGCGTACGCCGCGTGGCTCGACCCGGAAAGTCGCGATGCCTACCTGGAGGAATCCAGGAAGTATTTCGAGCAACAGGCGCTGGAATGACAAATCGCGGGCAAAAAGAAACCCCGAGAAGTGGGGAGACATCTCGGGGTTAAACGTGGTCTACAAAGAGACCAGTGGCAGCACGACTACAAGCACCGGAGCACAATGCTTGATCCTGCTGTTACATGCTCTGACTGACCTTGGTCGAGGAAGGTTCCCACAAAAGACAATTCAATTACGGCTGGCCACGACCTTGTCCTGTGCAGCATTGCGCAATGCCGCGATAACGCAGGGTTCCAGGCGTCCTTCGGCAATCATCAGATCGCGATGCAAGCCGTCGACCACATCTGTGAGCAGACGTTTGTCGGTCAGTTGGGCTTGATTGAACTCCCGCTCGACCACGATGGCGCCGGTTGTGCTCTTCAGTGTCACCAGGCATTCGCCGTGGGCGCCCGAGGGGGTCAACGTTACCTGGTACGGGCTCAGAGCCTCACCGAGCAATAGATTGATACTTTCCATCTCGATCACCACTCAATAGTCCGAAAACAAAGTGCCTTGGGCGTGTTCACATTAAGTGACCATTGGCCCGAGAAGAAAGTTCTGGATTCCAGGTGCAGGCGCGTCGGCGTCTCTGGTGGGTAGAGCATGCATGGGGTAGATGACAGGTTTGTGTATGGCTTGGGTTTTGGTGGTGGATTGGGATTGGGTGAATATCCGGTTCTTCGGTGAGGGCGGCTATTGGTTTCGCTCTTACAGCGAGTCACTTGGAAGAGCCCCAAGTAACCAAGGGCTCTTGCCCCTTTCGTTCGGTGCCTCGCCTAGGCTCGGCATCCCCTCGCTCCGGTCCTGCTCCGTGGGCCCGCCGCCATCGGCCATCCATGGCCGGGGGCGGCTAACCCGGCATCCATGCCGGGTTGCCCACTACGCAGAACCTGCGCTCGGCCTCTCGAGGGGGCGCTCAGATCAAAAGCGGAAGGCGAGCTAACGCTCGGCCTGATGAGTGGTGGGAATCAAAAGCGTACGCGATTTCCTGTAGGAGCCGGCTTGCTGGCGAAAAGCGTTTGGACGACGCGTTCATTCAGACAGCACGCGTTATCGTTGACGCCCATCGCCAGCAAGCTGGCTCCTACAATTTCGAACTGTGTGAACACAATCCCTGTAGGAGCCGGCTTGCTGGCGATAGCGGCGGGTCAGTCAACGTATTTATTGCCTGAACGGACGCTATCGCCAGCAAGCCGGCTCCTACAGGGGGGCGGTGTACAGATTCGGAATGGGTGAGCGCAGCCGAGAAGAACAACGCGTTCGAACAGAGAGCCAGGTCGGCTTTCAGGCCGCCTCGGCGGCTGTGGCGGTAGTCGCCCCCTCGAGAGGCCGAGTGGAGGTTCTGCGCAGTGGGCACCGCGGCAGGGATGCCGCGGTAGCCGCCCCCGGCCATGGATGGCCGATGGCGGCGGGCCCACGGAGCAGGACCGGAGCGAGGGCATGGCGAGCATTAGCGAGCCACCGAACGAAAGGGGCAAAAGCGCTTTGGTTACTTTCGCGCTTTTCGAAAGTGACTCGCTGTAAGAGCGAAACCAATAGTGGCCGTTACCGCAGCAACGGATATGCCCCCCAACCGATTACAACGGCTTCCCACGATTCCCATGCTGACTGACAAAAGCCTGTACAGCCTTAAGGTCATTCGGCAACACCGTGCAACGCTCATCCCGCTCAAACAGATCGGCAAGGTGAACAGGCAACTCCAGCGCTTTGCCCACACCCGCCTTCTCAACCGCATCCGGGAATTTAACCGGATGGGCAGTCCCGAGAATAACCATCGGAATATCCAGACTACGACGGCATTCACGCGCAGCCTTCACACCGATAGCCGTGTGCGGATCCAGCAACTCACCCGTCTGCTCGTAAACCTCAGCAATCGTTTCGCAAGTTTGCGCATCATCCACAGCCAGCGAATCGAACAGCTTGCGTGCTTCGGTCCAACGCTCCTGTTCAACGCTGAAACCGCCGCCCTGCTTGAACGAATCCATCAACCCGGCAATCGCCGCGCCGTTGCGACCGTGCAGGTCGAACAGCAGACGCTCGAAGTTCGACGACACCATGATGTCCATCGACGGCGACAGCGTCGCATGCAGGGTTTCCTTGACGTACTGATTGCCGCTCATGAAGCGGTGCAGGATGTCGTTGCGGTTGGTGGCGACGATCAACTGATTGATCGGCAGGCCCATGTTGCGCGCCAGGTAACCGGCGAAGATGTCGCCGAAGTTGCCGGTTGGCACCGAGAACGATACCGAACGCGCCGGGCCGCCCAGTTGCAGGGCTGCGTGGAAGTAGTAGACGATCTGGGCCATGATCCGCGCCCAGTTGATCGAGTTCACCGCCACCAGACGCGTGCCCTTGAGGAAGCTTTGGTCGGCGAAGCTCGCCTTGACCATTTCCTGGCAGTCATCGAAGTTGCCTTCGATGGCGATGTTGTGGATGTTCTCGCCGAAGATGGTGGTCATCTGCCGACGCTGCACTTCCGATACACGGTTGTGCGGGTGCAGGATGAAGATGTCGACGTTTTCGCAGTGCTTGCAGCCTTCGATGGCGGCCGAACCGGTATCGCCAGAAGTGGCGCCGACGATCACCACGCGCTCACCGCGTTTTTCCAGCACGTAATCGAGCAGGCGACCGAGCAGTTGCAGGGCGAAGTCCTTGAACGCCAGGGTCGGGCCGTGGAACAGCTCCAGCACCCACTCATTGCCGTTCAGTTGACGCAACGGTGCCACGGCGTTGTGCGAGAACACGCCATAGGTTTCTTCAAGAATCTTTTTGAAATCGGCATCAGGAATGCTGCCGGTGACGAACGGGCGCATCACCCGGAAGGCCAGCTCGTGATACGGCAGGCCGGCCCAGGAAGCGATTTCTTCCTGGGTGAAACGTGGCAGGTTTTCCGGGACGTACAGACCGCCGTCAGTGGCCAGACCGGCCAGCAGGACGTCTTCGAAATTCAGGGCCGGTGCCTGGCCGCGGGTGCTGATATAACGCATGACTGACTCCAATGGACAGTGTTCGCAAACCCGGGCCCGCACGCAGGCCCGGTGAACGATAACGGCTTAGTTCAGGTGCTCGACGCGGATCCGTACGACCGGACCAACCACGCCCGTGAGGGCTTCGAGGGCGGCAATCGCGTCGTTCATGTGCTGTTCCAGCACACGGTGGGTCAGCAGGATCATCGGCACCAGGCCGTCATGCTCTTCGACTTCTTTCTGCATGATCGATTCGATGTTGATGCCGCGCTCCGACAGGATGCTCGCAACCTGAGCCAGCACGCCCGGATGGTCCTTGGCCTGAATGCGCAGGTAGTAGGCGCTTTCGCAGGCTTCGATCGGCAGGATCGGATGAGCCGACAGCGAATCCGGCTGGAAGGCCAGGTGCGGCACGCGGTTTTCCGGATCCGAGGTCATGGCGCGAACCACGTCCACCAGGTCGGCGATCACCGACGAAGCAGTCGGTTCCATGCCGGCGCCGGCGCCGTAGAACAGGGTAGAACCGGCAGCGTCACCGTTGACCATCACCGCGTTCATCACGCCGTTGACGTTGGCGATCAGGCGATCGGCCGGGATCAGCGTCGGGTGCACGCGCAACTCGATGCCAGCCGCCGTGCTGCGAGCGACGCCCAGGTGCTTGATGCGATAGCCCAGCGCTTCGGCGTAGTTCACGTCAGCCGTGGTCAGCTTGGTGATGCCTTCGGTGTAGGCCTTGTCGAATTGCAGCGGAATGCCGAACGCGATGGAGGCCAGGATCGTCAGCTTGTGGGCCGCGTCGATGCCTTCAACGTCGAAGGTCGGATCGGCTTCGGCGTAACCCAGGGCCTGCGCCTCGGCGAGTACGTCTTCGAAGGTGCGACCCTTCTCGCGCATCTCGGTGAGGATGAAGTTGCCGGTGCCGTTGATGATGCCGGCGACCCAGTTGATACGGTTGGCGGACAGGCCTTCACGGATCGCCTTGATCACCGGAATGCCACCGGCCACGGCCGCTTCGAACGCAACGATCACGCCCTTCTCGCGAGCCTTGGCGAAAATTTCATTACCGTGAACGGCGATAAGCGCCTTGTTCGCGGTGACCACATGCTTGCCATTCTCGATGGCCTTGAGTACCAGCTCGCGGGCAACGGTGTAGCCGCCCATCAGCTCTATAACGATGTCGATTTCAGGGTTCGTGGCCACTTCGAAGACATCGTTGGTAATCGCAATACCGGTCGTTTGGAACTGAGGCTTTGGCGTGCGAATGGCAATTTGTGCCACTTCGATTCCACGCCCGGCACGACGAGCAATTTCCTCGGCGTTGCGCTGAAGTACGTTGAAGGTACCGCCACCGACGGTCCCTAACCCACAGATGCCTACTTTGACCGGTTTCACTGTGAACTCCCCATAAAACGGCCGACTCAAGGCCGGCCGTGAAAACAGCCGCATGCTCGCGGCTCTCTGTTAATGGCCCGGCAAATGTTGCCGCCGGACCATGATCGTCAAAGGCTGGCCGTGACGATGCGAATTTACTTCGCGCCCAGCGCCAGTTTGGCGACTTGTGGCGCAGGCTGGTAGCCCGGAATGACCTGACCGTCGGCCAAAACGATGGCCGGTGTGCCGTTCACGCCAATCGACTGACCGAGGGCGAACTGTTTGGAAACCGGGTTATCGCACTTGGCGGCCTTGATTTCCTTGCCGTCGACCATTTTGTCCATGGCCGCTTTCTTGTCTTTCGAGCACCAGACCGCTTGCAGCTGTTCGTCACCCGGCGAGCCCAGGCCCTGGCGCGGGAACGCGACGTAGCGCACTTCGATGCCGCGCTTGTTCAGCTCAGGCACTTCGGCATGCAGTTTGTGGCAGTACGGGCAGGTGGTGTCGGTAAACACGGTGATGTGCGATTTGGTTTCGCCAATGGCCGGATAAACCACGGTTTCCGCAACAGGAATGGCGTTGACCAGCTTGGAAATGCCCAGGCGTTCGGCTTTTTCGGTCAGGTTGACCGGCTTGCCGTCCTTGAGCTGAAACATGTAGCCCTGAACCACGTATTGGCCGTCGGCACTGGCATACAGCACGCGGCTGCCCTGCAGTTTGACTTCATACAGGCCCGGCAGCGGACTGGCGGAAATGCTTTCTACCGGCACTTCGAGCTGGAGGGTTTCCAGGCTTTTACGAATGGCTTTTTCGGCCGCGTCATCGGCGACGGCAAGGGTGCTGACCAACGCAATGGCTGCGGCGGCGAAAATCTGGGTCAGACGCATGAGAACTCCTGAAGGCGGACAAATGGGACGACCAGAACGCCCGTGCCGAAACACCGGGTCATAACCGCCCATCGTACAAACCGACAAAGCCTACCACATAAGGGCTGTGTGGCCGAATGTGGGGTGACAAGACAACACCGCACTCCCTGTAGGAGCGAAGCTTGCTCGCGAAGAACGTCAACGATAACGCGTGCTGTCTGGATGAACGTGTTGTCCGGACCTCCTTCGCGAGCAAGCTTCGCTCCTACAGGGATCGCGCAGCAGGGAATGTGATCATCCGCGCGGGTGGTGTTTGGCGTGCAGGTCCTGCAAGCGTGCCCGGGCGACGTGGGTGTAGATCTGAGTGGTCGACAGATCGCTATGGCCGAGCAGCATCTGCACCACTCGCAAATCCGCGCCGTGGTTGAGCAGGTGCGTGGCGAAGGCATGGCGCAAGGTGTGCGGCGACAGCGACTTGCCGATCCCCGCGACCTTGGCCTGATGCTTGATACGGTGCCAGAAGGTCTGGCGCGTCATCTGCTCGCCGCGCTGACTAGGGAACAGCACATCACTGGGACGTCCGTCGAGCAGCTCGCCTCGGGCGTCGCGCATGTAACGCTCGACCCAGACAATCGCCTCCTCGCCCATCGGCACCAGCCGCTCCTTGCTGCCCTTGCCCATCACCCGCAGCACGCCCTGGCGCAGATTGACCTGCTCCAGCGTCAGGCTGATCAGTTCCGTCACCCGCAAACCGCAGGCGTACAGCACTTCGAGCATGGCGCGGTCACGCAGGCCTATCGCTTCACTCAGGTCCGGCGCCTTCAGCAGTGCTTCCACATCGGCTTCCGACAAGGATTTTGGCAACGGCCTACCGAGTTGAGGCATATCGACGCGTAACGTCGGATCGACCGCGATCAACTTTTCCCGCAACAGATAGCGATAAAAGCCACGCACCCCCGAAAGAAATCGCGCAGTGGAACGGGGTTTGTAGTTCTGTTCCAGGCGCCAGGCCAGGTGATCGAGGATCAACTCGCGACCGGCGTTGATCAACTCCAGCCCCTTCTCTTGCAGCCAGCCATTGAACAAGGCCAGGTCACTGCGATAGGCATCGCGAGTGTTGTCGGAAAGGCCTTTCTCCAGCCATAACGCGTCGAGGAATTGGTCTATCAGTGGATGATCGATGGCAGGCATGGGCACTCGAAACATGCAGTCTTGAGACTGCGCGCGAAAAAAAGGTGAACAGTAAAAACCACCGCTAGTCTTTCATAGCCCGCTACTTCAAGGAACAGGAAGACTCAATGAACGAGCAACAGATTCTGTTGGCTTTTGGCGGTATTGGTGCGGCGGCACTGGGGTGTCAGTGGCTGGCGTGGCGACTGAAATTGCCGGCGATCCTGTTTCTGTTGCTGAGCGGCATTCTGGTCGGCCCGATCCTGGGCTGGCTCGACCCACAGGAAATGTTCGGCCCACTGTTAATGCCACTGGTGTCGCTGGCGGTGGCGCTGATTTTGTTTGAAGGCAGCCTGACGCTGCACCTGTCGGAATGGCGCGAAATCGGCAGCGTCGTACGCCGGCTGGTGACGATTGGCGCAATCTCGACCTGGGTGGTCATTGCTGTCGCCACGCATTGGCTGCTGGGTTTCGACTGGTTGCTCGCGATACTGTTCGGCAGTCTGACTCTGGTCACCGGGCCCACGGTCATCGTACCGATGCTGCGTGTGGTGCGACCAAAAGCCTCGATTGCCAACATCCTGCGCTGGGAAGGCATCGTCATCGACCCGATCGGCGCCCTCCTCGCCGTGGTGGTCTACAGCTTCATCATCGCCCGTACGTCGGGTGACGGCTTGAGCCAAAGCCTGCTGACCTTCGGCGGGGTGATTCTGTGCGGCACCGCATTCGGGATTGCGGGCGGCTGGGTGCTCGGCACGATCATCCGGCGCCAATGGTTGCCGGAATACCTGCACAACCTGGCGGCGCTGGCAGCGGTGTTGGGGATTTTCATTAGCGCCAATCAAGTCATGCACGAATCCGGTTTGCTGGCCGTGACCTTGATGGGGATCTGGCTGGCCAACATGAAGGACGTGGATGTGCGGGACATCCTGCACTTCAAGGAAAACCTCAGCGTGCTGCTGATCTCCGGGCTATTCATTTTGCTGGCGGCGCGACTCGATTTGAACGCCTTGATCGGCCTCGGGCCGCTGGTGCTGATTCTGTTGCTGATCATTCAGTTCATTGCACGGCCATTGAACGTCATGCTTTCCACGGCAGGCTCGAGTTTGAGCTGGCGCGAGCGGGCGCTGCTGTCATGGATAGCACCTCGCGGAATCGTGGCGGCGGCGGTTTCAGCGATTTTCGCCGTTCGCCTGAATGAGGCCGGACTCGAAGGCGCATTGCTGCTGGTGCCGCTGACGTTTGCGGTGATCATTGGCACGGTGGTGCTGCAAAGTGCCACGGCCCGGCCATTGGCGCGCTTGCTGAAAGTCGCCGAGCCAGCGCCCAGCGGTTTTCTGATCGTCGGCGCCAACGCCCCGGCACGTACCTTGGGCAAAGCCCTGCAACAGCTGGGCTGTCGAGTGCTGCTGACGGATTCGAGCTGGGAGAACATTCGCGCGGCGCGCATGGACGGTTTGCCGACGTACTTTGGTAACCCGGCGTCGCAGCATGCCGATGCTCATCTGGATCTGGTCGGGCTTGGGCATTTGCTGACATTGTCGCCGTCCGGCGAATTGAATGCGTTGGCGTCGATGCGTTTTCGACACGATTTCGGCCATCAGCGACTGTTTTGTCTCGCCAGTGGTCAGGAAAGCCACCGCACCGACAAGCACCGCGCCAGCCATGAACATCGCGGGCGTTTGCTGGGCAATGAGGAACTGACCTACAACAAACTGGCTAATCTGCTGCACCAGGGGGCCGAGCTGTACAGCACAACTCTGACGGAGGGGTTCGGCTGGGAGGATTACCGGGCGCTGCATGGGGAGCGTGCGACATTGCTGTTCGCTCGCGATGACAGCGGATGGGTGCATGTGGCGACGCCGGACAGTGCGCTGAAGCCTTCGGCGGGGTGGACTCTGCTGGCGTTGATTCAACCGCAGGCCAGCGGCGCCTGATAGATCGATTCGCGGGCAAGCCTCGCTCCTACAAGGACTATTTGATACCCGTAGGAGCGAGGCTTGCCCGCGAAGGCCGCACCTCGGTCAGGCGGCAAACCCAGGCAACACCGGCACCGGCCGCTTGTCTTCATCAATCGCCACAAAGCTGAACTGCCCATGAATCGCCTTCTCGCGACCATCACAGCTCATGCTTTCAACAAAAACTTCAACCTCAACCTTGAGGCTGGTGTTGCCAACCTTGATCACCCGCCCGACCAGTTCAACGATGGAGCCGGCAGGGATTGCATGATTGAAGTCGATGCGGTCCGTGGAAACGGTCACCAACGGTAGCCGGCAAAAGCGGGTGGCGGTGATGAATGACACTTCATCCATCCAGGCCAGCGCAGTGCCGCCGAACAGGGTGTTGTGGTGGTTGGTAGTCGACGGGAAAACCGCCTTGGTCACGCGGCTCACCGAGAGTTCGGTGCGGCGTTCGATTTCTTGCTCACGAGCGGTCATGGGTCTACAGCCTGAAACGAAATTCCGGGATAAATGGCGGGCAACAAAAAAGCAGCCCGTAGGCTGCTTTTTTCTGCATCGGAAGCTGGACTTAAGCCAGTTTTTCCTTGATGCGAGCTGCTTTACCGGACAGGTCACGCAGGTAGTACAGCTTGGCTTTACGTACGTCACCGCGACGTTTAACGGCCATGCTGTCGATTTGCGGGCTGTAGGTCTGGAAAGTACGCTCTACGCCAACACCGTTGGAGATTTTACGAACGGTGAAAGCACTGTTTACGCCGCGGTTACGCTTGGCGATAACAACACCTTCGAACGCTTGCAGACGCGAACGGTCGCCTTCCTTCACTTTCACCTGAACGACAATGGTGTCGCCCGGGGCAAAGGTAGGGATCTCTTTGGTCATCTGCTCTGCTTCGAGTGCAAGGATGATTTTGTTAGTCATGCTGTGCTCCTAAGGTAAATCAACGGACTTACCATCGATACGTTGTTAACTATCGTCCCGCTCGCGGATGTATTCCTCGAGCAGCTTCTTCTCTTCTCCAGAAAGCGAGCGGCTTTCCAGAAGATCGGCGCGTCGTTCAAAGGTCCTACCAAGGGACTGCTGTAAACGCCAACGCCGGATGTGCGCGTGATTGCCACTTAGCAATACGTCGGGAACACGCTGATCCGCATACACCTCCGGTCGGGTGTAGTGCGGGCAATCCAGCAAACCATCCGTAAAGGAATCTTCCTCGGCGGAGTCCGCATGCCCTAAAGCTCCAGGCAGCAGTCGTGTAACCGCATCGATCAGGACCATCGCCGGCAGCTCGCCGCCAGACAGTACATAGTCGCCAATCGACCACTCTTCATCGACATGAGCATCAATAAAACGCTCGTCAATGCCTTCATAGCGGCCGGCAATCAGGATCAATGCATCCAGATTCGCCAACTCGCGTACCGCCGACTGAGTCAGTTGACGGCCTTGGGGGGACAGGTAAATCACCTTCGCCGCCTCCCCGGCTGCTGCCTTGGCCTGAACCAGAGCATCTTCCAGGGGCTTGATCTTCATCACCATGCCCGGGCCACCGCCAAATGGGCGATCGTCCACAGTGTGATGTCGATCCGTCGTGTAGTCTCGCGGATTCCAACAGGTGAGCTGCAAGAGCCCCTGTTTCACCGCCCGACTGGTGATGCCGTACTCGCTGATGGCGGAGAACATCTCGGGAAACAAACTGATCACTTCTACGCGCAAGTTAGCCACGCTTAGAAGTCCGCGTCCCAATCCACCTTCATCTCGCCTGCGGCAAGGTCGACGGCCAACACGCATTGCTCCGTATAGGGCAACAGGCGTTCGCGATCATCCAGGCTGCCAGCGCAAGGCTTGACCACCATTACATCATTGGCGCCGGTTTCCAGAAGATGATCGATTTTCCCGAGCAATTGCCCAAGGTGATCAATAACCTTCAGACCTTCCAGCTGGTACCAGTAGTACTCGCCGTCGGTCAATTCAGGGAACAGGTTGCGCGGCACGCAGATCTCATAACCGGCCAGAAGACGAGCTTCTTCACGATCATCAAGACCCTTGAGCTTTGCGACCAGGAACTTGTCGCTCCCGCGTCCGCTGACCAGCTCGACCTGTTTCACATTGCCTTCGCGCTTGAGCGTCCAGGTTTTGTACTGCAACAGGTTTTCAGTCGGATCAGTAAAGGAATACACCTTCACTTCGCCGCGAACGCCATGAACAGAATAAATCTTGCCGATAACGATCAAATCATCAGCAATGGCTGGCGTCGCGTTCATATTGCTCAGGCCGCAGCCTTAGCAGCGTCCTTCAACAACTGAGCAACACGCTCAGAAGGTTGTGCACCAACGCTCAGCCAGTAGGCTACGCGCTCTTGGTTCACGGACAGACGGACTTCTTGACCACGAGCAACAGGGTTGAAGAAACCAACCTGTTCCTTGTGCGAACCGTCGCGCGGGTTGCGGCTGTCGGTTACGGTCAAGTGGTAAAACGGGCGCTTTTTGGAGCCGCCAAGGGCAAGACGGATTGTTAGCATGTGAACATCGTTCCTGTAGTCGGTGCTGCAAATCTAAAGGCACAGCGGGCATAGGTGCCCGAAAGGCCGCATATTCTAAGGAATATCCGGACTTTTGCAAATGTCTTTTTCCGGCGGCCTATCGGACGCCAACCAGATTTGCTATAGAGCCGTCGTTGAAAACGGCCAGTCAGCTCCCGCCAAGTGCGGGTTTGCTGGAGATCCCACTTCCGTGTGGGCTGCGCAAGAGCAAGCTCCTGCGCGAATTCTTTACATTTTCGGCATGCCGCCGCCGGGCAACATACCGCCCATGCCGCGCATCATTTTGGCCATTCCGCCTTTCGCGGAGAATTTCTTCATCATCTTCTGCATCTGCTTGTGCTGCTTGATCAAGCGACCGATGTCCTGCACCTGGGTGCCGGAACCCATGGCGATCCGGCGTTTGCGCGAACCGCTGATCAGCTCAGGGTCGCGGCGCTCGGCCGGGGTCATGGAATTGATGATGGCTTCCATCTGCTTGAATTGTTTCTCTGCCGCGCCCTGGGCATTGCCCATTTGCGCCAGGTTCACACCGCCGATGTTCGGCAGCTTGTCCATGAGGCCACCGAGGCCGCCCATGTTCTTCATCTGTTGCAGCTGATCGCGGAAGTCTTCGAGGTCGAAGCCCTTGCCCTTCTTCAGCTTCTTGGCCAGTTTGTCGGCCTTGTCCTTGTCGAGCGTCGCTTCGGCCTGTTCGATCAGGCTGAGCACGTCGCCCATGCCGAGGATCCGCGAAGCGATACGCTCCGGATGGAACGGCTCAAGGGCTTCGGTCTTCTCGCCCATACCGATGAACTTGATCGGCTTGCCGGTGATGGCACGAACGGACAGTGCGGCACCGCCACGGGCGTCGCCGTCAACCTTGGTCAGGATCACACCGGTCAGCGGCAGCGCATCGCCGAAGGCCTTGGCCGTGTTGGCGGCGTCCTGACCGGTCATGGCGTCGACCACGAACAGCGTTTCGACCGGGTTGATCGCGGCGTGCAACGCCTTGATCTCGCCCATCATCTCTTCGTCGATGTGCAGACGACCGGCGGTATCGACGATGACCACATCAATAAACTTAAGCTTTGCTTCTTTAATAGCCGCTTGCGCGATGTCGACCGGCTTCTGGCTCAGGTCAGACGGGAAGAACGTCACGCCGATGTCGTTAGCCAGGGTTTCCAGCTGCTTGATCGCCGCCGGACGGTAAACGTCCGCGGACACCACCATCACCGACTTCTTCTTGCGCTCTTTAAGGAAGCGCGCAAGTTTACCGGCGGTGGTGGTTTTACCGGCGCCCTGCAAACCGGCCATCAATACGACGGCAGGCGGAACGGCGCTCAGGTTCAGGTCTTCGTTGGCCGCGCCCATCAGGCTTTCGAGTTCGGCCTGGACGATCTTCACGAAGGCCTGGCCCGGCGTCAGGCTACGCGACACCTCGGTGCCGACGGCGCGTTCCTTGACCGAATTGACGAAATCCTTCACCACCGGCAAGGCGACGTCGGCTTCGAGCAACGCCATGCGCACTTCGCGCAGGGTGTCTTTGATGTTGTCCTCGGTCAGTTTGGCCTTGCCGGTGACATGGCGCAGCGTCTGCGAGAGACGGTCGGTTAAGTTTTCAAACATTGCGCGATCCTTTCAGGCCCTGTGTAGACCGGGATAATGGCGGCCCAGACCGGAATCAACATGTGCTCGGCGAGCCTGCGGCGTGGGCAGGTCGCGGATTATAGCGAAGACTGCGACTGGCGGACACCTCGCACTTTCGTGGTGTGTGGGTTCTATGCCAAACTCAGCGCCTTTCGGGCTTGCCTAACAGGATTTATGCTCCCCTTGTCACCCAGTTTGCTAACCACCCTCGCCGCCGCCTGCTTATATGCCGCTGCGACCATTTATCAGGGCTCTCGCCTGGCCACCGGCGCCAAGGCGAACAAACGCCTGCTGGTCACGCTCGGCGTGCTCGCCGTGCTGGCTCACAGCGCCAGCCTGTTCACCCACCTGCTGACACCGATTGGCCTGGGCCTGGACTTTTTCAGCGCCGCCAGCCTGATCGCGGCGGCGGTCATTGCCCTGACGCTGCTGGCCTGCTCGCGGATCCCGGTGGAAAACCTGCTGATATTACTGTTGCCGCTGGGTGCCGCTACCGTGCTGCTGGCACAGTTCGCCCCGGCCGGCACGGTGCAGATCATCGACGAAGAGCCGGGCATCCTCGCGCATATCCTGTTGTCGATCCTGGCTTACGGCATGTTCACCATCGCGGTGTTCCAGGCCTTGCTGCTGCTGGTTCAGGACCATCAGCTCAAGCACAAGCACCCGTCTGGACTGATCAAGAACTTCCCGCCACTGCAAACCATGGAAAGCCTGCTGTTCAGTTTCCTCTGGGCCGGCTGGACCTTGCTGTCGCTGTCGCTGATCTCTGGCTGGCTGTTCGTCGACAATCTGTTCGCCCAGCACCTGGTGCACAAAACCTTGCTGGCGTGCCTGGCCTGGATCGTCTTCAGCGTGCTGCTCTGGGGCCGCAACCGCCTCGGCTGGCGCGGACACAAGGCCATTCGCTGGACCCTCGCCGGCTTCTGCCTGTTGATGCTCGCGTATTTCGGCAGCAAGCTGGTCCGTGAATACATCCTGCACATCTGACGGGCGGCATAAATGGACGACTTGCCCATAGGGCCGATGCTCGCCGTAGTGGCCCTGCTGATTTTATGGTCGGGGCTGTTCACCGCCATTGAAGCGGCACACCAGCACTTGCTGGCCCAGCGCACCGCCTCGCGTGCAAGCGACAAACCGGTGGCAAAGCTGAGTTTTCCGCTCAACAGCCTGATTTTCTGCAACACCCTGTGCCGTGCACTGGTAGTGGTCATCAGCACCTTGCTGGCGATTTTCACCTGGGCCGAAAACGGTCCATGGGCCGCGTGCCTGGGGGCCGGCGCGATTCTGCTGGTGTTTGCCGACTACCTGCCGCGCACCCTGGCCGTCCGCTATCCCGACGCGGTCCTGGCGCTGGGCAACACTTTGCTCCGCGCACCGCTGAAAATCATCTACCCGGCCGCTTGGCTGCTCAATGGCATCAGCCAGTTGCTGATGCGGCCGTTTGCCCGCAAGGCCAAAGTGGTGCAGCAGAGCGAGGACGAGACGCCGAAGGATCGTCACGACGACCAACAACCGGTTTGCCGTCCGCACGCGGTGTCCGGCATCCACGCGCTGGACAACATCACGGTCAACGACATTCTGGTACCGCGCAGCGATGTCGACGGGATCAATCTCGACGACTCCATCGAAGAAATCCTCGAACAGCTTCGGGCCAACCGGCGCACGCGCCTGCCGGTTTTCCACAGTGACATCAACCAGGTCGAGGCGGTGCTCAACACCCGGCAGATCCGCCATCTGCTGCCCGACGGCCAACTCACTCGCGAAGCGCTGCTGGCCGCGTGTCACGACCCGTATTTCGTACCGGAAAGCACACCTCTGCAGCTGCAATTGCTGAACTTCCACAAACAGCAGCGGCGCCTGGGCATGGTGGTCGACGAGTATGGCGAAGTGCTCGGCATCGTCACGCTGGAAGACATTCTCGAAGAAATCGTCGGCGAATTCGAAAGCCAGCACAGCCTGGACAACCCGCACATCCATCCGCAGGCCGATGGACGCCTGGTGATCGACGGTGCGGCGTCGATTCGCGACCTGAACAAAAGCCTCGGCTGGCATTTGCCCAGCGATGGCCCGAAAACCCTTAACGGGCTGGTGACCGAAGCGCTGGAGACGATTCCGGACAGTGCGGTGTGCCTGAAGATCGGGCGTTATCGGCTGGAGATTCTGGAGACCGAAGACAACCGCGTGACCCGCGTGTTGATCTGGCACACGGCTGCAACCCCCACAACTGTCTGACACAACTCATTCTTTGTAGGAGCCAGGCTTGCCGGCGAAGGCGCTCTCAAGTACGCCTTCGCCGGCCAGCCTGGCTCCTACAGTACGGTGTCGTCAGACCGTGGCATAATCGAGCCCGCTTACCCAAGCCC